>CAMDQC010000005.1 GCA_945905735.1 Prosthecobacter debontii
GCATCCCCCCAAACGCCGCCACCGCCTCCCCGATCGCCCGCTCCGCCGTCGTCGAATCCGTCGCATCCCCGGTAAAAGCCAGCGCCTTCTGCCCCAGCACCAGCTCCGCCGTCGTCGTCGTCTCCGGGTCCTTCCCCACCACCACCACGCGCCCCCCCGCAGCAATGATCGCCTTCGCCGCCGAAAGCCCCAGCCCCGTAGTTCCCCCGATGATCACGATCGTTTTTCCAGCAAGCGGTAAAGTCATACGCCGCACGATCGCGATTACGCGCCCAGCCTGCAATCAGGAAGTGTCGCGACTACCCGCCCAACTCCCGCAGCCGTTGCGCGGATGCGGGCTGCGCGGTGCCTAATTCCTGAGCGAAGAGGGAGACGCGGAACTCTTCGAGCATCCAGCGGAATGCGTCGCGGTTCGCGGCGGGCACGCGTTTTTCCCAGTCGGCGAATGGGGAAATCTGCTTCGCTTTTTCGGCGTCTTTCGCGGGGCTGAGGGCGGCGCGCTCGGCTCGGATTTGCACGGCCTTTAAGTAACGCTGGAGGTGCGCGACTTGCGGGTATGGGGTGCGTGCGAGGAAGTCGGGCGGGAGGATACGCTGCACGTCTTGCTCCATGCCGACGTAGCGTTTCGCGCTGGCGAGGACGGCTTGGCGGAGTGCGAGGAGCTGGCGCGTCCACTCGCCGAGCTGATACGTGAGGCGCGGCAGATCGCGGCGCGCAGTCTCGACGAGCGCGGTGAAGCGCGCGGCGGTGAGCGGGTGCGCGGGCTGCGTGAGCGTGTGGGCGAGGAGGTTCGCGAAGGCGCTTGTTTGCAGGACTTCGGCGGTGACGAACGCGACGGTGGGCGCGAGCTTCGCGCTCATGGCGGAGAGCGCGGCTTGGAAATTGACGGCCTGTTTCGGCGCAGTCGGGATGTGCTTGGCAAACCCGGCGAGGTCTTTCTTTAAGCGCGCGAGGTCGGTGGCCAAGACAAGTTCCGCGAGCCTGCGCACGCCGCGCACGGAGGCCGCGGCGGCGTCTTCGCGTTTGCGGAAAAGGCGCACGTTCACGGACTTTTCGGCGGCTTCGATGCCGGGGAATGCGAGCAGCGGCACGTCGGCGATTTGCTCGACGACGATGCTCTCGGGCAAGTCGCCAAACGACCACACGGCGAGCCCCGTTTGCTCCCATTTGGCGACGGCGGCGTTCCACGACTTCGTGTGCAAGTCGTGCCCATCCACAGCGGATTGCACGGCGGCGAGTTCGCGGCCTGCGGCGAGCGTTTTATCTTTGTGATCGATGACTTCGACGCGGGGCTGGAGATGCGCGGGCAGGCTGTTCGGCGGCCAATCGCTCGCTTGCACGGGGACGCGATAGTTCCGGCTGAGAAATGCGGCCAGCTCGACGAGGAACTCGCCGCGCCCCGGCGTGAATGCGCCCGCGACTTCGGCGATCTTCGGCTCCAGCGGCATGAGCGGTTTGCGCACGCTCTTTGGGAGAGCGCGGAGGAGCACGGCGATTTGTTCTTCGCGGAGGCCGGGGACCATCCACTGAATCTGCCCGCTGGTGAGTTGCGCGGCGGCGGGCAGCGGGACTCGCACGGTCACGCCGTCGTTTTCCTCGCCGGGACTGAACGCATAGACGACGGGCAGCACGGTGTTTCCGAGCGAGACTTTGTCGGGGAAGAGCGTCTTGTCGAACGTGGTGTCGTGGTCGCCGACGAGGTCGTTTTCCGTCGCGATGAGGAAGTCGGGCTCGCGCACGATGCGCTCGCGGACGAGCTTGTTCAGGTCGTGGACGGACGAGACGGCCTTGATGCGGTCGGCGTAGAAAAGGAAGAGCGATTCTTCCAAATCATGCGCCCGGCGGCTGCGGACGCGGGTGAGCGCGTTGGCGAGTTTTTCGCGCAGCTTGGCGTTCTCCGCGAAGAAGCGCAGCGGAATGTGCGCTTCCTCGCCGACGAGTGCGCCTCGGATGAAAAGCTCGGTCGCTTCCTCCATGTTGATGCGTCCGTAATCAATGAGGTTGCGCATGATTTCCAGCCCGTGAATGAGCACGCGCTCGATGCAGAGGACGCGCTGCGCTTTCGCGCTCCAGTGCGGGTCGGAGTAGCGGTGGCTGCAAAGATGCGGGCCGACTTCGAGCACCCACTCGGGGTGGATGCCCGCGACGGTGCGCGCGAAAAGCTGGGAGGTTTCTACGATCTCGCCCGCGACGATCCACGGCGGTTGCGGGAGCTTTTTCTCCTCGGGGGTGCGGCGCTTTTTCTCGAAGCGTTCGTAGAGGTTCGAGCCGGGGAAGAGCGTGACGATGCGGTTGCCGCCGGCTTTGTAGGTGTTCTTCTCCGTGCGCTGCGCGACTTGCCCGAGCAGCCCGGCGAGGACGCTGCGGTGCATGGCGGCGTAGTAGTCCTTGGGCTCTTTGGGGTTGCGGTCTTCGATGACGTCGGCGAGCTGCCAGTGAATGTCGCGCCACTCGCGCATCCGGGAGATGGAGAGGAAGTTCGCTTTGCAAAACCGCCGGTTGGCATTGCCGCCGCCGCGTCCTTCGGGGTTGGGCGCTTCATTCCAAATGTGGAGCAGCGTGAGGAAGTCGGAGTCCACATCCGCGAACGCGCGGTGAGCCGCAGCGGCGGCTTCTTTTTGCTCCTCGGGCCGCTCGCGTGGGTCCGGTACGCTGAGGCCAGCGGCGATGATGAGCAGCTCCGGCAGCACGCCCTCGATGCGCGCTTGCAGGAGCATCCGCCCGAGCGTCGGGTCCACGGGGAGCCGCGCCAGCTCTTGCCCGAGCGGCGTGAGCGCGTTCGTGTCGTCAATCGCGCCCAGCTCGTGCAGCAGCGTGTAGCCCGCCGAAATCGCGGCGGCGTGCGGCGGGTTGATGAACGGGAACGTCTCAATCTCGCCGAGCCGAAACGCCTTCATGCGCAGGATGACTTCCGCGAGATTTGCGCGCTGGATTTCCGGCTGCGTGAAGGGCGGACGCGCGTCGTATTCCTCCTGCGAGTAAAGGCGGATGCACGTCCCGGCCTGGATGCGCCCGGCGCGTCCGCAGCGTTGGTTCGCGCTGCTCTGCGAGACGGGCTCGACGGGCAGGCGCTTTGTCCGCGTGCGAGGATTGTAGCGGCTGATGCGAGAGAGCCCGGCATCAATCACAAAGCGGATGCGAGGCAGCGTGAGCGAGGTTTCGGCGATGTTCGTGGCCACGATGACGCGCCGTTTCGCCCCCGGCGAAAAGATGCGCTGCTGCTCGCCAGCGGGCATCCGCCCGAAGAGCCCGATGACCTCGTAGCCCGCGCCGAGCGAGCCTTCGAGAATCTCCCGCGTCTCCTTGATGTCGCGCTCCGTGGGCATAAATACGAGCACGTCGCCGAAGTCCGATTCGATGAGCGCATTCTCCACCGCCTGCACCGCCGCATCCACATAATGAATGTCCTCGCCGTCCGCCACCGCGGGTTCGTAGCGCACTTCGACGGGGAACATGCGCCCCGACACTTCGATGATCGGCGCACCGCCGAACGCTTCGGAAAACGCCGTC
Organism: Prosthecobacter debontii; assembly: GCA_945905735.1. Taxonomy (GTDB): domain Bacteria; phylum Verrucomicrobiota; class Verrucomicrobiia; order Chthoniobacterales; family Chthoniobacteraceae; genus SXWH01. The sequence goes on from CAMDQC010000005.1 coordinate 3,511, forward strand.
GTATCCAGCGTGGCGGAGGCGATGACGAGCTTCAGCTCAGGCCGCTTTTTCAAAAGGCCGCGCAAGTAGCCGAGGAGAAAATCAATGTTCAGCGAACGCTCGTGCGCTTCGTCCAGCATGAGCGCCGTGTAGCTGCGCAGCATCGGGTCCGACTGGATTTCCGCCAGCAGGATGCCGTCCGTCATGAACTTGATTTTGGTATCGCGCCCCGTGTCGTCGTTGAAGCGCATCTTGCACCCGACCTCGCGCCCCCAAGTGACTTGCAGCTCCTCCGCGACGCGCTTGGACACGCTCATCGCCGCGACGCGACGCGGCTGAGTGCAGCCGATTTTCCCGCGCTCCGCCGTCCCTGCTTCGAGCAGCATCTTGGGAATCTGCGTCGTCTTCCCCGAGCCCGTCTCCCCCGCGATGATGAGCACCTGATGCTCGCGAATCGCCGCGATGATCTCCGCACGACGGAGGGAAACCGGGAGGTCTTCGGGATAGCGGATGTTCAGCATCTATCCAGCAGCTCCGAGATGACATTTGTATCGAGCAAATATCCTTTCACAGCGGCTCCACATCTCGCGGCATCTCGCGCAGTCTCGCAAAGTCCGCATCAGTCCCCACGTCTGGGATTTCAAGGAGCAGCCCCTTCAAATCCGGGAACGAGGTATCTCCCGACTCAGACTCCAGCTTTTCCGCGAGAAAGTCATAGACCTCCCGCTTCTCCTGAAACGCCAATTTCTCAATGGCCGATTCTATTTCCAATACAGTGCTCATACGCGAAAAGGTGCCCGATAGAGTCGAGAGCGTCAACCTACGGACTGAACGGCCTACTTCGCCTCGATGAAATCCACGACCATCGGCTCTTCGAGATGCGGCTTCAGCACTTCGACGAATGCGACGTGCGCGGGATGGACGAGGTAGGCGTCGCGGTCGGCGGCGTTCTTGAAGGTGACGATCCAGCAGTGGGTGAAGCCCTTCGAGAGACCTTCGGGGCTGGAGTTCGTGCCGTGCAGGAACGTGAGGATGAATGGGATTTTCTCCTTCAGCCCGGCGAAGGCGGTGACGACTTTTTCGACCTCCTCCTTCTTGGCATCCGCTTTGAACTTGAAGTGGACGACATGAAAGACGGGACCGTCTGCGGCGATTGTGGACATAGAAAATGCGATGAGTGCGGCGAGGGCGAAGAGATATTTCATACTGCGCGCTTGGATGCCCGGCGCGGTGGGGAAACTCAATCGCATTCTCGAAAGGTGGCCCCGGCGAAGCTTATTGCTTGGGCACGATGGGCACGTTGCAGAACGTCAGCGCGGCGAGGCCGTTCGTGCCGGTGAGGAGCGTATCTTGGTTCCACTCGATTTCTTTCAAGTAGGTGATCTTCGTCGCGGTGCTTGGCTCTTTGAGTTTCAGCGTGAGCACGGGTCCGGCGACGCTGCCGCTGGCGATTTTGCCTTTCTCGCCGTCGAGGTAGAACTGGCTGGCGAGCTTGTCGTCCCATGCTACGGGCTGGTCGAAAGTCAGCGTGATCGTGTCTTTTCCCGCGTAGGTTGCGGATCGCAGGTTTGGCGCGGTGAGCGGGCCGGCGGGCACTTTGCCGTAGTTGTCGCGCTCGATGAGCGGCTGGACCATGCGTGCGAATTCCGCCCATCCGACGAGCGGGAAATGGCATCCACCGGGAGGTCGCACACCGAGCGTGGAAAGGATGCTCATTTTGGAAAAGAGCGTCGGGAGTGTGCGCTGCTTCTCGCGGAGCATATCGCCCGACCCGAGGCGTCCACCCATGCTGCATGAGTTTGGCCAGATTTGGAAAACGTAGTAGTGCTGCACGTTCGGGAAGTCGGTCTTCCACCCCGCGGCCATCTCGATGAAGAATGGATGATACGTCTCCCAGCCGTAGCCGCCTGTGGGGCCGTCGGAGCCCTGGTCGTTTTCGCCCTGATGCCACAGGATGCTGCGGATTCCGTGCGTGAGCCTTGCCTGCTGCACGCGCCAGAGCATGCGGCCGTAAATGCTTGTGAGGTCGGTAGGGTTCGCAGCGTCGCGTTGATGGACGTCGATGCGCGTTCCGCCGACTGCGGCGTTGATCATGAAGATGGGCATCTTTTGGCTTTCGAGCAGGCGCTTTGCGAGTTCCATGCCCCACCAGCCGAGCTCGGCCTTCTCGCCCTTCTGCGCTTTCCAAACAGGCAGCACCCAGCCGTTGCCGGTGTTGTCCTTCGCGTTTTGCGAAGGTCGCGCGTAGCTGCGAATCCACTCGTTAGTCTCCGGCGGTGATTTTTCGCCGGTGTCGGTCGCGAGCGCGTTGGATTGGCCGTCGATGATGTAGGCGTCGCCGCAGACAAGATTGCTCACGGTGTTCAGCACGGTGTCTTTGCCGGTGCCGAACTCGACTTTATATTTGATGAGCCCCGGCTTGAGCTTTGCGGACAGCGCGTAGGACTTGTCGGCGGCGGGCTTTGCGGTCGCAGTGCTCACGAGTTTGTCGTCGGCGTAGAGTTTCAAAAAGACTGAGTCGGCAGCGGTGTCGAGTGTGCCGTTGTAAAAAAGCGTGCCCTCGTTTTTGTCGTCGCGGGCGTAGAACTGGCCTTCTTCGGGCTTCTCGTCTTTTGCCGGAACCCGAGCGACCCACGCGTCGCTCTTCGGCTCGGTCACAGCGATTTCGACCGACCGCGAAACGGGCGCGCCGCCATTGCTCATGGTCGCGGTGACGGTGAGCTTGCCGCTGTTTTGCGCGCGCTTGAGGATGAGTTTGCCCGGCGAGACCTCCTTGATAACCGCGAAAGGTGCGACACTCCACTCCGTCTTCAACTCGCCCGCATCTTTAGGCGGCATCCAGCTAAGGTTCGCCACCTGCCCCACTTCGATTGTTGCCCGTCCATCCCATGCCGCCGGAGCAATCAGCGTGTAGTTCGGATCAGAAATCGTCTCCTTGACCGAAATCGCGATGTCCTTCGTTTTCACGCCGTCGGGATAAATCGCGCGGCATTGCAGAGTCACAGCGGTATTGCCCGTCACGCGTCCGGCGTCGAACGCGTAAGAAAAGCGATCCACCGCCACCACGCGGTCCGCGCCGGCGCTTTTCAAAACCCAGTAAATCTTCTGCGCTCCGCCGGCCTGCACAGTAAACGTCGCGCTTTTTCCCTCGGCGACAGTCGCCGACGCGGACGAAACCGTAAACGCATTTCCCGGCTGCACGATCGGCCCGACGAGCGTTTGCTGCGCCTTCTGGTTTTCGTGTTGCAGCTTCACCCAATCCGCAGAGCGCGTCACTTTCGAGATCCGCACTTCATCGAGGTCGCCGACGAAATCGTAGTTGTTGTACCAGCCTCCGATGTAGAGCCGCGCGGGAGTCTTAAGGGCCAGCGGAGCGTTTGGCGTCTTTGAGGTGTTGCTGAGTTCGCCGTTCACGTAGATTCGCGACTCGCCCTTCTCGTACGTGTGGAAGATGTGAACCCACTCGTTCATCGGCAACCGCCCGACGCTCGCGACGTCCGCGCCGGAAAAGTAGCACTCCATTTTCACATGCGGCGGGCTCTGGAAATGCATCACCACTTTCCCCTGCCCGTGCTCATTGCCCCAAGCGAGTGTGCGACCGTTCGACTTCTCCGCGCGCAGCCACGCCTCGGTGCTGTGCGGAGCGGAACCGACCGGATAGTTCTCAATCTTCTCGCCGCAAAAAATCCCCTGCTTTCCTCCAAGATGACGCGCTGGTCCGACCATGCCCGCCGTCGCTGTCGTGCCGACATCCTTCGTCTGCACCGAGCCCACTTCATCCGAAACGCCGTCGCCCATGTGAAAGACACTCAGATAGCCGTTCGATTCGCCGAACACCGCCTTGCCATCCGACTCGCTCGCTGCGTCCGGCTTGCCCCAATGCACCTTCAGCTCCTGTCGCGCATTCCCTTTAATCGTCGGCATGCGCACCCAAATGCTCGCCGCCCCCGCAGCCGCGTCCCATTGCTCGATTTGAAATGCCAGCGGCTTGCCATCGGCGGAAAAACGCACGTCATCGCCGTTTGGTTTCGCCGCTGCGAAGTTGAAGAAGTCCTTGTGCAAACGGACGAGCACCGGGAAGCCCTCCTCGCTCGCCGCCGCCGGGATATTCGCACCATCGGGAGTCGTGTTTAGAAAAAGCGAACCAGTGTTTTTCCAGGCAGGATATTGTGCAAATGTGGACGCAGCAGTTGCTACGAGGAGCGACATGGAAATCAGAGAATACTTCATAGAGAACGGCGGTTCTACAGAGCGACCGGGAGGCGTGGCGAGGCTGATGAATCGAAGCGCTCCACTCGAAAATCTAGCAGGGCTCTTGCGCAAACGCGTGTCGCCGCTACTCTCCGCGCCTCTCATGTCAAAAATACAGCCAAGCAGACCTGCGAAACTGACCGGCCAACGCCGCTTCGGAATCGTCGCGAGCCTTTATAATTCTGAATACGTCGAGGGCCTCGTGGAGGCAGCTCGCAAGGAGCTCAAGGCGCTCGCACCCAAGGCACAGGTCGATCTCGTTTACGTGCCGGGCTCGTATGAAATCCCGCTCGGCGTGAAGGCTTACATAGACTCGGCAGCGGATGTGGATGCCGTGCTCGCTTTTGGCCTCCTCTGGGATGGTGAGACGATGCACGCGGGCCTCATCGCAACGGCGGTGACGAACTCGCTGCTCGATATTTCGCTGAACTACGACACGCCCGTCCTCCATGAAGTTCTCGTGGTGAAAACGGCAGAGCAAGCGAAGGAGCGATGCCTCGGCACGAAGATCAATCGCGGCACAGAAGCCGCCCGCGCCGCTGTCCGCATGGTGCAGACGATGGACAGCCTGCCGTCTAACGACATCCCATTTTAATGAGTAAACGACGCGAGGGCCGCGAAGCAGCGGTGCAATATCTCTACCAACTCGACATCCACGGCAACCCGGCTGCGGATCTGCGAGCGGACTTCTGGCTCGTCCGCGAGGCCACGGCGGCAGTGAAGGAGTTCACCGAGAGCCTCATCGCGGGCTTCCTCACCAAACGGGAGGAAGTGGACGTGACTCTGAAACGCCACCTCCGCAACTTTGAAGTCGGGCGGCTGAACACCGTGGACCGCAACATCCTGCGGCTGGCGATTTATGAGATGTTTCATCGCCTAGAGACGCCGCCCATCGTGGCGATCAATGAAGCAATCGACCTCGCGAAAAAGTTCGGTGGCGAAGACTCCGGCAAGTTCGTGAATGGCGTGCTGGACCAAGTGAAGCGCGAACTCACGCGTCCTCTCCGTGATGCCGTGACGCCCTACACGAAAGGGCCGAAACCCGCCGCGAAACCGTAAGTTATGGCGTTCGGTTTTCTCAAAAATATCTGGCAGAAATTCACCGGAAAACCGGTGGATTGGGACGAGTTAGAGGAGAGCCTGATCCGCGCCGATCTCGGCCTGCCGATGACAACGCGCATTCTCAAAACCCTGCAAGACAGTGGCGAAAATCTGACCGCTGAGACGGTGGTGAAAGTCGCCCGCGAAGAGATCATTAAAATCCTTCCGACCGAGCAGTGGATGCTCCGCCCATTTGCAAACAAGCCGAAAGTCATCCTCGTCGTCGGCGTCAACGGCACGGGGAAAACGACCTCCACGGCGAAGATGGCCGCCCTTTTGAAAAAGCGCGGGCACAGCGTCCTCCTCGTCGCAGCGGACACGTTCCGCGCTGCGGCCATCGAGCAACTGGGCATCTGGGCGGACCGCATCGGCGTGGAAATTGTGAAGGGCCAATACAACGGCGACCCCGCCGCGCTTTGCTACGACGCCTACCAAAAAGCGGAGAAGCAGGGCATCGAGTTCATCCTCTGTGATACCGCAGGCCGCTTGCACACGAAGCACAATTTGATGAACGAACTCGGCAAGGTGAAGCGCGTCCTGCAACGCGCGGACCCCTCCGCGCCGCACGAGAGTTTGCTCGTCGTAGATGCCACCACCGGCGCAAACGCGCTGGCGCAAGCGCGCGAGTTCAAAGCAGCCGCCGAGCTGACAGGCATCGTCTGCACGAAGCTCGACGGCAGCGGGAAGGGTGGCGTCATCGTCGCCATCCAAGACGAGCTGAAACTCCCCACACGCTTCATCGGCACAGGCGAGAAGGCGGAGGACTTCGCCTTCTTCGACAGCCGCGAGTTCGTGGAGCGGATGGTCGAGTAGCTTTACTTCAGAGCTTCCAGAACCGCCGCCGCATGGTCGCCGGGCTTCACTTTGCGCAGTAATGCGTGGAGCGTCCCGTCTGGCCCGATGATGAACGTCGTCCGCTCCGTGCCCATGTATTTTCTCCCGTAGAGGCTCTTCTCCACCCACACGCCGAAAGCCTCCACCATCGCGTGCCCCTCATCCACCAGCAGCGGAAACGGCAGCGAATGCTTCGCGATGAACTTCGCGTGGCTCTTCGCAGGATCGATGCTCACGCCGAAGAGCACGCATTTTTCCGACACCTCGCTCCACGCATCGCGTAGCCCACACGCCTGCATCGTGCAGCCGGGCGTGTCGTCTTTCGGGTAAAAATAGAGCACCACATTCTGTCCCGCGAATTCTCCGAGCGAGACCTCCTTTCCCGCGTCACCATACGTCCCGCCCACGGCGAGCGTGCGAAACGCGGGAGCCTTCATACCGGGTTCGAGAGTCGTCATGCTTTCGGCTGGCCCGCCGACATGACGGGCTGGACGTGGTGCTCGGAGACGAGCGCCAGCATCAGATTGTTTACCATCGTCGCGCGGCCATGCTCATCCAGTTTCACCACACCATCTTTTTCCAGCTTAGTGAGGGCCATCTCCACCATCCCCACCGCGCCTTCGACGATCATTTGCCGTGCAGCGATGACCGCCTGCGCTTGCTGGCGCCGCAGCATCGCTTGTGCAATCTCCGGGCTGTATGCGAGGTGCGAGAGACTTGCCTCCGTCACCCGAATGCCCGCGATGGAGACCCGCTTTTGAATCTCCTCGCACAAGTTCTTCGACACTTCCACCGGGTGACTGCGGAGCGCCACTTCGTCAGCGGTGTGCGGCTCGTAGGGGTAATGAGTGGCGACCTGCCGCAGCGCCGTCTCGCACTGGATGGGCATGAACGCCTCATAGTCATCCACCTCGAACACCGCATCCGCCGGGCGCTCCACCTGCCACACCACCACTGCCGCGATCTCCACGGGGTTGCCCTGCGCATCATTCACCTTGAGCTGGGGGCTCTGGAAATTGCGCATCCGCAGCGTCACGCGCCGCCGATTTGCCAGCGGATTGATGAGGGAGAAACCGTTGCGCGTCACCGTGCCCACGTAGTTCCCGAGGAACGTCAAAACGAGCGACTCATTCGGCGAAATGACCGCGCACGAGCGCATCGACATAATGAACACGAACACCGCCAAGAAAATCAAACCTGGGCGAAACTCCGCTCCCCCCATCGCGCAATAGAGCAGCCACAGCACGACCCCAAACGGCACAAACAAAACCGCGCCCGGCAACGCGAGCGACGCACGATCTTTCGGAGAAGTTTCCATGCCTGTTGGCTTTAGACCTCGTCGCGGGAACGGCAAGCACAACATTCACCAAATACTGACGGATTGCCGCTGCCCATAGCCCCGAAAACGAGAACGGTGCTGTTAGCGCAGAAACGCCTCGTGCAGACCACCGTCCACCGTGATCACCTGGCCGACCGTCTTGCTTAAGCGCTGGGAGATGAGCAGGAAATACGCTTCCGCCTGATCCGCCGGGGTGATGGGCGACTTGGTCAAGGTGCGGTCGGCGTAAAACTGCGCGAGCTTAGATACGAGTGATTCCGTCGGCTCCTTCTCGGTGTAAGGAATTTCGTATTTCGCAAGCGAGCCAATTACGCGGTCGCGGGGGAACATCGCTGAGCCTTGGACCACGGTGGCTGGTGCGACAGCATTCACTCGAACCAACGGCGCGAGTTCAATCGCCAGTTCCCGCACGAGGTGATTCGCCGCCGCCTTTGAAGTATCGTAGGCGAGCGAACCCTTCTTCGCCACGGCGGCATTCGCGCTGGTCGTCATCACCAGATTTCCGCGCAGCCCTTGTTGCTTCCACGTTTTTGCCGCTTCGTCGGCGACGAGATAACTGCCGGTGACATTGATGTTGAATGTGAGCGCCCATTTCTCATCGGGGATGCGGCCCGCGGTGTCGGTCGGCACAAAGATGCCAGCGGTGACGCAGATGGAATCGAACCCGCCATAGGCGAGCGCGACTTGGTCCAGCATGGCGCGAATGCTCGCACGGTCGGTGATGTTCGCCGCTAGGCCGACGGACAGGCCGCAGTTGGAAATCCCCGTGCCGGCGACGCCGATGCCCGATCCGTATTTGTCGGCGATCTCCTTGGCGGTTGCTTGTGCCGACGCCTCATTCAAATCCACGCACACGACATGCGCGCCCTCTTTCACCAGTCGGTGCGCGGTTTCCTTGCCGATGCCCGAGCCTGCGCCGATGACGATCACGACCTGCCGGGCCAGTTCCTTTTCCGCCGGCATCCGCTTCAATTTCGCCTCTTCGAGCAGCCAGTATTCGATGTCGAACGCCTCCTGTTGTGGCAGCGCGATGTATTGGTCAATCGCCTCCGCGCCCCGCATGACTTCGACGGCGCAGTTGTAGAACTCCGCCGTGACGCGCGATTCAGATTTGTCCTTGCCCCATGCAATCATGCCCAAGCCGGGAATCAAAACCACGGTCGGGTTCGCGTCGCGGACGGCGGGCGAATCGGCGTGTTTGCACTTCTCGTAATACGCAAGGTAGTCCCTGCGATACTGCCCGAGGCCGTCGGCGAGCTTCTTCTGCAAAGCCGCGGCATCTTCCTTTTGCGGATTCCATGCGACATACAGCGGCTTGATCTTCGTGCGCAGAAAATGGTCGGGACAACTCGTGCCCAGTTCGGCGAGCCGCGGTGCGTCTTTGGAATTTACGAAACGCAAAATCTTTTCGTCGTCCTGCACCGTGGCGATGAACCGCTTCTGCTGCGAAACCTGCCCGCGCAACCACGGCAAAATCGCGGCCAGTGTCTGATGGCGCGCTTCCTCGGTCAGCGTTTGGTATTTCTGTCCGCCGAAGGCTTTCGCATCCCCGCCCTTGGCCTGGTATTTCGCCTCGATGAACTGCGACGCTTGCTCGATGAACTCCAGCGTGCGCAGGTAGCAATCCTTGTCGTCGTTCGCCCACGAGATGAAGCCGTGCTGCCCCATCATGATGCCCGTGGATTTCGGGTTTTTCTTCACGATGTCCTGCATCGCGAGGCCAAGCTCAAAGCCTGGCCGCATCCACTTCACGTAGTCCATTGCACCGCCGAAAATCTCCTTGGTGAGCTTTTGGCAATTCTTGCTGGCCGCGATGGAGATGACCGCGTTCGGGTGCATGTGGTCCACGAACTTTGCCGGAATGAAACTGTGCAGCGGCGTGTCGATGGAACTGGCGCGCGGATTGAGATTGAACGTCGTGTGATTGTAAGCCCCCACCATGTCGTCTTCCGCCTGCGACTTGAGGCCCTTGTCCTTGCGGGCGGCGTAGGATTTTTGCAGGCCGATCAACTTCGTCTGGTAGAGCGATGAGAAGTTTTCGCGGGCGCTGGTACGCAGGTCGCCACCCGAACCTTTGACCCAGAGCACTTCCACGGATTCCCCGGTGAGCGGGTCTTTCTCCATGATTTTGGACGAAGTGTTGCCGCCGCCGGTGTTGGTGATGCGCTGGTCGCTCCCGAGTTTGTTCGACCGGTAAACGAGGCGGTCCACGCCCTTGAGTTTTGCGGCCTCGGCTTCTTTCCAGAGGTTGTTGACGTGTTGGAAGGTTTTCATGATGGGATTTTGTAAAAAATGTCAGTGGAGTTGTAATATCTCGTCGGCTTTCCTGTTCACTTCGCGGAAGAGATCGGCATGTTCCGGCAGCTTGATGTTCACGTCGTAGGTCGGGATCATCTCTTTCATCCGCGCGTGGCCTTCGGGGCTTGCGAGCAGTTGCGGGAAGCATTTCTTGATGACTTCGAGCACGATGTTCACCGAGACGGACGCTCCCGGCGAAGCGCCGAGCAGCGCGGAGATTGTGCGGTTTGCGTCGGTGATGACTTCGGTTCCGTAGTGGACGATTCCAGCCTCGCCGTCGGTCTTCTTAATCGCCTGCACGCGGATGCCGGCGTCGATGAGTTTCCAATCCTTCGCCTGCGCCGCCGGGTAGAAAACATGCAGCACTTTCATGCGCGCGTTCATGCTCTGCGTGCCTTGCTGCACGAGGTAGCGGACGAGATCCAGATTGTGGATGCCGATCTTGATCAGCGTCGCGATATTGTCCGGGCGCACGGAAAACGGCAGGTCGGTCACGCTGCCTTTTTTGTGCAAAAACTTTGTCGTCCACGCTGCGAACGGTCCAAAGAGAAGCGTCTTCTTTCCATCGAGGATGCGCGTATCGAGATGCGGCACGGCCATCGTCGGCGCGGCGTCCAGCGCCTGCCCGTACACCTTCGCCTGATGTTTCGCGACGATCTCCGGGTTGTCGCAAATGAGCCACTGGCCGCCGATTGGGAAACCGCCGAGCCCCTTCGCCTCAGCGATACCCGACTTTTGCAAAAGCGGCAGACTCCCGCCGCCCGCACCGACAAATACGAACTTCGTGCGGTTCTTGCGCACCTCACCCGTCATCACATCTTTCGCGCTCACTTCCCAGCCCGCGCCGTTTTTTTTCAGGCCCACGACACGATGTCCGGTCGCAATCCCGCAGCCATCCTGCTTTGCCAGCCAGCCGAGGAGCTTGCGCGAGATCTCGCCAAAGTTCACATCCGTCCCCGCGTCCATCTTCGTCGCCGCGATCGGCACCTCGCCGCGGCCTTCGAGCAGCAGCGGCGCCCAGCTTGCGATCTTCGCGCGGTCCGTCGTGTATTCCATCTCGCGGAAAAAATGGTGCGCCGCCATCCCTGCATGACGCGCCTTCAAAAAGTCCACCTGCTCGTCGCCGTGCACAAAGCTGATATGCTGCACGGGATTGATGAAATCCTTCGGCCGCTCCGCCATTCCGCTCGCCACCGCGTAGCTCCAGTACTGCTTCGAGTGCTCGAACTGCTCGAAAATCTCGATGACCTTGTTCACATTCACCGAGCCGTCCGCCTCGCGTTTCGGCGTGTAGCTCAGCTCGCAAATTCCTGCGTGCCCCGTGCCCGCATTATTCCATCCGTCGGAACTCTCCTGCGAAAGCCCATCGGTCACCTCATACATCTGGATGGTCAGCTTCGGGTCGAGCCGCTTCAGCAAAGTCGCGAGGTTCGCGGACATGACGCCGCTGCCGATCAGGACGACGTCGGGATTTTCGATGTGCTTGTTGGATGTCATTAACGTTGGAATAAAAATGAATATACGCGCCGCTCGGGCTAAACCGATTCCCGCACGGTAAGTGGATCGTTCCGTGCCGCGCAATATTTCGCGAGACAAATACGAGGACGACGCCCCGCCGCACCCCGAACGCCCCCTGCTCTCGATAACGGAGGTCGCGTGCGGGCCTTTTGCGCACGCATATCATCAGCGGCATTGCGATGTGTGGGCGATGTAATCGCACCCAAGTCACGGTGGACCGACGCAGGAATTGCGCTACGGTCGCTCGCGAATGCGTATTCTTTCTCTGCTGTTCGCCTTCGCTCTTCCGGTCTTCGGGGCGGAGTATTTTGTGAGCACGACCGGGCTGGACGCCAATGGAGGATCGTCGGGTGCGCCCTGGAGGACGATCCAGAAAGCTGCGAATACCGTCGTGCCGGGCGATACGGTGAGCATCCTCGCCGGGACGTATTCCGAGCGGGTGACGATCTCGGGGAAGCGGGCGACTGCCGGACAGCCGATCGTGTTTCGCACGCGGCCTGGCGACGTGATGGCGGCGATCGATCAGACGGGCGTGACGCCGCCGAGCGGGACTAGCGCGGTGTTGACGATCGCGAATTGCGATTATGTAACGGTGCAGAATCTGGAGGTCCGCAACTACAAGACGACTGCTGATACGAAGACGCCAATCGGCATTTTGGTGAACGGGGACGGGTCGGGCGTGAAGCTGCTGGGCTGCAAGGTCCACGACATCTGGCAGAGCAACACGACGCTGAACAATTTCAATGCGAACGGGTTCGGAATCCTCGTCTATGGGGATGCGACGCTGCCGATTGCGGACTTCGTGCTCGATGGCTGCGAGGTCTCGGCGCTGCGAACGGGTGCGAGTGAATCGGTGGTGCTGAATGGAAACGTCACGGGCTTTTCCGTGACGAACAACCTCGTTCACGATTGCAACAATATCGGGATCGATTTCATCGGCTTCGAAGGCACTGCGCCAACTGTGGCGCTCGATCAGGCCCGCAACGGTGTGTGCTCGGGCAATACGGTCTGGAACATCGATTCGAAGTTTAATCCCGCGTACGGCGGGAACTTCGGAGCGGGCGGTGGCAACGCGACGCGCTCGGCACCGGGGCTGTATGTGGACGGCGGGCGGGACATCGTCTTGGAAAGAAACCACGTCTATTCGAGCAACTTCGCTGTGTCGCTCGGCAGCGAGCATCTCGGAAAAGTCACGAGCAACGTAACCGTCCGCAACAACTTGCTCCACCACTGCCACGTCGGCGGAATCGTGCTGGGCGGCTCGGACAATCTCCAAAACGGTGGGGCGACGGGCTGCACGATCACGAACAACACGCTGTACGAAAACGACACGACCGGAACCGGCGGCGGGCAGGTGAGCATCCAGAATTTCGTCACGGCGACGACGATTCGGCAGAACATTATGGTGTGCAACGCATCGACCGCGCAGTTCGTGTTGAAGGACAATACGACGGGTTCTTTTTCCGCGAATGCGATCGACTGGAATCTCTACAGCGGCGCGGCATCGAATGCGGTGGAGTTTATCTGGAACAACAGTGCGAAGGCCACGTTTACGGCGTGGAAGACGGCGTCGGCGCAGGATGCGAACTCGTTTTTTGCCGCGAGCGCTGGGCTCGTCGGGCCGGCTTTTACGGCGGCATCTCCGGCGGCGAACTTCGGTCTGCTGTCAGCGTCGCTGGCGGTAAATGCCGGGGAGCCAGCGTTCGCTGCGCAGTCGGCCGAACGGGATTTTGGTGGGCAGAGTCGTGTGGCTTCGGCGCGTGTGGATATCGGGGCAGACGAGTTCCTTTCCGCGTGGCAGGCTTGGCGCGACCAGTATTTCGCGCTGCCCGACGGCGGGGCGGGGGCAAATGCGGGCGATGATACCGATGGAGACGGTGTGGGGAATCTGCTGGAGTTCGCGCTCGGCGGAAACCCGTTGGCACCGGATGCGATGCGGCTGCCGACGCTCTCGCCTGTGGGAGCGGCGTTTCGTTTCCAATACCGGAAGGACGGCAGCGGGCTCTCGTATAGCGTGGAGAAGACGAGTGCGCTGGCGAGCCCTTGGAGTGCGGCTGTCGAGGCGGAGCAGACCGATGGCGCAGGGAACTACTGGCGTGAGTTCACGGGGCCGTCGCCGCTTTTCGTCCGCTTGCGAGTCGCGCTGCCGTAGTTTGCGTCTATTTCTGCGTCACGCGGAGGCGGTAGAAGATGCACGGCGCGTTCGCGGGGACGCGATACGAGCGGGTCTGCTGGCTTCCGACTAGGGTCATCGGGTAGGCGTCCACTTGCGTCCACGTTTGCAAGTCGGCGGAGCATTCGAGCACGTAGTCGATGTCGGGGAACAGCGTGTTTACGCTGTAGCTTACCAAGCCTTGGCCGAGCGCGGGCCATGGGGTGAGCGATGGCCCGTTGGGATCAAGTCCGAGGGCGTATTCGATGAGGTTGTTGATTCCGTCGCCGTCCTCGTCGCCGTTGCCGCCGGAGACGCCGTAGGTAGTGGCCCATGTGGCGAAGCGGTTGCCGGGGGCGAATCCGCCGGGCGATGCACCCGCGGCCATCCAGTTGATGAAGTCGTTGCCGTAGTCGTGCTCGGAGATTTTTGTGAGCGATGGGCCGCTGCCGTCGGGGGTGGTGGGCCATGGGGCGGTGTCGTCGAAGTTCACGCGATCTTGGCGGACATACTGGATGACGTTGAACGCATCGACTGCGCCGGGACGGTCGAGCTGGAGGCTTTCGCCGCCGTTCGAGAGCCCGCCCGTGCCCCACTCGAAGACCTTGGTCCCGACGGGCATGAGTGCGCCGAAGCTGTTGTTGAAAAGGGTGAGGTTCTTCGTGATGACGACGCGCTCGCCGGGCTGCATGGTGAGCGGCGAGGCGGCTGGGAACTCGAAGTCGATGCCGTCGCTGATGCGCCAGGCTTTTGCTTTCGCCGCGTCGTAAAGCGTGACGGGCGCAGCGCTGACGTTGAGCAGTTCGAGATACTCGGCGTCACCGGGGCCGCTTGGGTTATACATGATCTCGGAGATGACGATGGGGCCGACGCGCGGGCCGCTGTTTTGGGCATTGGGCGTCGGGGTTTTCATGGCGACGAAATTATACGAGTCGGTGCTCGGTTTGTAATAAGCGCCGAGCGTTTCGCCTTCGGTGCTCGGGCCGACGTCTTCTTTGCTTTGGTAGTCGGTGAGTTGGTCGTTCACGGCGGAGCTGACGTAGAGGGTTTCGCCGATGTCGCTGAGGGCGAATGCGGTGACCTTGTTCACGTCGATGCTCGCCGCACCGAAGTTCGTGCCCTCGTAGAAAGTGACGTAGCCGCCTGCGGGGATGATCGTGCCGACGGGGATGCGGTATTTTTGAAGGTCCGCGCCGCTGTCGCTAAGGAACCAGCCGCCGACATTGATGGATGAGGTGGTGCGGTTGTGGAGCTCGATCCAGTCGGTCGCAGCACCAGAGTTGGCGAGGACTTCGTTGATGACGACGGTCTCGCCGATGGTGAACGGGTAGTCGGCGGCATTGTAAATGTACTGCGCCCCGATATCGACGCGCGTGGTGTCCGGGTCGAGCGCGTGGGCCGGGTCGCCGTTGTCGATGGCGGGCGAGGTAGAGCGGAGTTGGTAGTTCAGCACGACGGGATCGACGAACTGCGGATCGAGCAAGAGGTTGCCGGTGCCGGGCAGCGCGGCGGTATCGCTGAGGCAGTAGTTTGCCGTGAGTGTGGAGAAGGCGTCGTAGCTCACGGGCGTAATGGTGGACTTGGAAAGGATGGTATTCGTGATGGTCGCATTGCCGCCGCCGTCGCCGAAATTTTTCTCGTAAACGGAGACGCTTGTTTCGCAGTTCACGAATGTATTTTGGTCGATGAGCACGGTGGAGCCCGCGTCTTTCACGCCCACGCCGAGCACGCAGCCGACGACCATGTTTTTGCGTAGCGTGACGCTGGAGCCTTGGCCGATGGAGAAGCCTTTGTCGGAGTTGAAATAGATGAGGTTCCGCTGGATGAGCGTGTTCACGCATGCTTCGCCGAGGTCGATGCCGTCGCTGTTGCTGCCTTGGAACCGGTAGATTTTGCAGTCTTCGATGGTGCCGTTGATCACGCCGTCGAAGTCGATGGCGTCGGTGTCCGGCGCGTTGTTTCCGGGGAAGACGCAGCGCTGGACGAGTGCGGTTCCCTTTTTGATGTGGAGGCCGTCGCCCGTGTAGGGAATGTGGAAGCGGCAGTCGCGCAGGATGGCGGTGCCGTTGTAATTGTAGAACGTGGAGTCGCACTCGGCGATGTCGAGGAAGTCGGCGGTGATGGTCGCGTTCCGACCCATGACGGTGTTGATGTAGAGCGCGGGGTTTGCACCATTGGTGCCGTGGCGGACGTTCATGTGTGTGAGGGTCGATGCGCCGCTCGGGAACTCAAAACTCAAGCCGCCCCAGCGCTCTCCGTTGCGTCCGACGAGGTTTACTTTTTGCGCGGCGGTGCCGTTCACATTCAGCACGCCGAGCACGCGGAAGTGGCGGCGCGTGGTCATCTGAATGGTGACGCCCGCATCCACGTTGAGCGTGATGCCCGCAGGCACGATAAGGTCGTCGTTCACGACGTAAGGCGAGCCAGCGAGTGTGAGCGTCGTGTCGCTCGCGAGTGTGCCGCCGATGGGCGTTTCTGCCACGGGCACGAAGGTCGCGGTGATGCTCGCTGCGCCGGTGATTGTCGCCGTCGTGCTCGCTCCGCCGGTCGCGCCGGTCCAACTGCTGAACGCGTATCCGGGCGCGGGTTTCGCGGTGAGCGTGAATGCGATATTCGGGAACATTTTGAACGTCCCTGGCTCCACGGGAACGCCCTGCACGAGCACTTTCCCGTGCGCGGCATTGGCGATGAGCGTGAGGTTTACCGCGGTGCCGACGCCGAGTTGCGTGGCGACTTCGGCGGCGAAGTTTGCAGTCCGCTGCACGGCGTAATCTTTGATGTTTTGGATGTTCGCATTTCGCGTCGCGACGGTCGTGCCATCCGGTGCCCAGCGCGTGACGTGGCGCGGGATGGACGCGGAGACTTCCGCATCCATCGCCGAGACGATGGCGTCCACTCGCGATGCCTTGAACGTGCCCGCGACATGCGCGGCGTAGCGTTGCGCGAGGCGTTGTTTGAACGGGACGTTTGTCTTCAGCCGCACGAGCACATCTTCGCTGGCGAGCATGGCGGACAGGATGCCCGTGAGCGTGCTGGTGGAGAACGTGCGGTCCATATCCGTGAGGAACCAGCGGAACTTTCCGCCGGGCGTTTTCGGTTTCCAAAACTCGCGATTGTGAAACCAGCTCGTGTTGTTGCCGTAGGATTCGGCGATGACGAAATCCATGAAGCTATCAACGTCGATCTTCGATTCCACGTAGTCCCAGTTCGCTTGCACGGTGAGGTCCGCCGTATTGATGAAAGCCATGAGCGCGAGCCAGTCTGTGTTCGTTCCTTTATCCACGCCGAGCGTCACGGATGAGCTCGTGATGTGGCCGTAGAGGAGGTGGTCGATTTTGTCCGAAGGCAGATGATACGTCTGCGCAAACCACATGTCGTCCCACCGCTGGCGGATGTCGTGGATGCCGTAGTAATCACCGTTGATGAACACGACGCTCGGCATGTAAAGCGCAGTGTCCACATTCATAAATCCGGTCACCAATCGTGGGTAGATACAGTCGCGCAACATGTCCTTGTTCCAGTTATCGCCGCCGTCGCGCAGCGCGAAGCCCGTGTGCAGCGCGATGCCGCTGTTTGGGAATACGTCGTAAGCCACATCGTCGTTTCCATACTTCCCGCGAATCGCGATGTTCAGCGCCTTTTGCGGATGCACCCAGTTGTTCTCTCCGCCAATGCGGATGCCGCATCCCGCAGAAAAAGCAAGCCCGCCGCCCGGTGCGAAATACTCGATATTTCCCGGTGCATCTTTGCCTTTGTAAACGTCCTTCAGCCCGTAGGTGCCGCTCACCGTCTCGTGCTCATTTTTGTAAATGCCGATCGTGTCTCCAAACATCGTCTCCGGGTCCGCGACGACGGAAATGTAAGGCAGGTTTTCCTGCGTCTCGCCCCGGAAATAAGTACGCGTGACAATCGGCCCCGGCGCTTTTCCTGTCTCGAAAACCTGCGCCCGCACGACCGTCGTCGCGGTGATGCTCAGCGGCGCGGAGTAAACCGGCGACGTGAGGCGAGGGTTGCTGCCGTCCAGCGTGTAATGAATCGCACCACTCGGCGCAGACATCGTCACCGTCTGGTCCGTCGCGTAAACCCCGCTCGCTGGAGACACCGAGACATTCGTCCCATCCACGCGCAGATTGTTCACGAGCGGCGTCGTATTTTCCGCCCCCGGAGTCGGCACCGCGAACTGCCGCAGGGTCGTCGGCGTCGTGGCATCGCGTCCGAAAGAAACGTCCGTGACTTGCTGCGGATAGCCGACGGTATCCACAAGCGTCGAGCCCGTATGCTGTGAAGCGGTGAGGCCGAGATCGAAGCTGATGTCGGCGTTGTTTGCCTCAAATTGATGCAACTCCACCGCGATCACGTTGTCGCCCGCCACGAGGGCGGACGCCGGGACTTGGAAAACCCAGAACGTCTGCTCCGTGGAAGCCGTCAGATTTGTCAGCGCCTGCGTCTTATAGTCCACGTCCGTCGTCGGCAGATTCCGCCGCGCGACTTCCGTGCCGTTGAGATAAATCACCGCGCCGTCGTCGAGCACCGCGCGAATGGTCAGGCCGTGATACAGCGCCGGGTCCGCGACGTTGAAGTGATGCCGGAAATACGTGGTGATGTATTTGTTGCTCGCATCCGGTCCGTAGCTCACCACCGTGGCTTGCGTATCGCCGTAGCCGAGTTCCGCCGGACCCGTGGCCCACGACGAGTCATCGAAACTCCGCGCTCTCCACTGCGTGCTCTGGTCCGTGCCGTTATCGAGATACTTCCACACTGCCACCGTCGCCGGAGCGACGGGTGCCGGAATTGAAGCGTTGATGAGCGTCACCGTGCTCAATCCGGTCGCATGAGTGAGCGTCAGCGTCTCGCCTAGCGAATCGAGGCTGAAGTTTGTGTGATACCGCTCCGTCACGAAGTTTTTCCACGGCCAGTAGCCTCGCGGATGTGTCTCCCCCGGCCCCGCGTCGTGGCCATCTGCCATGAAAAGCAGGAAGCCGTTCGCCGGGATCGTGGCACCAGTGGGAACCTGCCATTTGAAGGGATTTCCTGAGTCGTCGCTGATAAAGTACCCGTCCAGACTCACCGGAGCGCCCGTGGTATTCTTGAGCTCAAACCAATCCGGGTAATCCTCGAAGTCCGTGATGTCCGGGAAAGCGCGCGTGTTCGAAGCCATCACTTCGTTGATGATGACCTGTGATTGGGACTGTGCGACGCCGAGCAATAGCGCGGTGAAGAGTGTGCTGATGAATTTCATGAAAAGGCGGTGAAGTTGTAAGGTGCTGCTGGAGAGACGGTCTGGAACACGCGGGCACGTGTTCGGGCGTTTTCTCCTATGTCTCGGACATGTCACAAAAGCATTACATCTTTACGCTGCGAGTAATTACGTTCCGTTTATCGCACGGTGTTGGGAGCCGTGGCCACAACCCGCACCGTCGGCCGCCGCAGCCGAGAATCTCCAGCATTCATCAGCATCTCCAAGGGTGTCTGGCGCAAAATGCTCGGCAGCACAGCGCTTGCGCTGGTCACTCAAATCCAAGCGTGCTGTTACGTTTTGCTGCCGTCATCGACGCGTCACAATTCCCCCACACGCCCACCTGCTGATGGATGTCGGGTTTCGCGCAGTGTCTATAACCGCCGACTGCGGCTCGCGCAGAGTTCTTCGACGATTCGCCGCTGTGGGGGCGTTATGGGAAGTCCCGGCGATATCTGGCGGTGAGGGCGGCTTCGTTGTTGGGGACGATGTATATTTTGCCGTGAATGGTTTTCTTTTCTCCGGGTGCGAGGCCGCCGATGCGGAAGTCGCTGTGGAGGCATCTGGCGACGCCTTGGAAGAGTTCTTGGTAGGGCTCCCATGCGGTGGCCCATATCCATTTGTCGTCGGCGCTGAAGCAGCCGATGAGGCCGCTGCTGGGGACGAGGGGGCTGAGTGGGCGTGGGTTCACGTCTGTGCGCGGGACGTGCGCGGGTGCCCAGACTTGGCCGGGGGTGTAGCGGGCGGTGGTGGCCCAGTTGCGCGTGGGCATTCGCTCGAGTTTGCCGTCGAGGAAGAGGAAGCATTTGCCGAGGTAATCCTCGGGGGCTCCTTTGGGGGCGGGCTCGGTGCTGGTGTAGCCGGTAAATGGGCCGAGGCGGACGCAGGGTTGGGCCCAGTGGGCTTCGCTGGCTTTGACGGTGGGGTTGTGGGCGGTGAGTTGAAAATCTACCTCGTCGGTCTTGGCGGTGATGGTGTGTTCGACGGTGACGCCGTCTTCCAGTGTGTCGCGAAGTTTGAGCGTCTTGCGGTCGTCGCTGAGGGAGAGGAGTTCGCAGCGGTGGTGGATGACGGTTTTGGCCCATTCCTCATCGGTGGAGCGAGGGCGGCAGTATGCCTCTAGGTAGTTGATGCGGATTTCACCGCCGGGGATGTGGGGGGCGTGGATGATGAGCCAGTTTTGCTCGCGTGAAAGTGTGAGCGTGGGCTCGGCGGCGGCGGCGGTGAGTGTGAAGAGGGAGAGGATGGTCCTGAGGTTCATGGTTTATTTATCGAGCGAGAGGATTTGTTTTTTGAGC
The DNA here is from genome assembly GCA_945905735.1 of Prosthecobacter debontii. Taxonomy (GTDB): domain Bacteria; phylum Verrucomicrobiota; class Verrucomicrobiia; order Chthoniobacterales; family Chthoniobacteraceae; genus SXWH01. The sequence goes on from CAMDQC010000005.1 coordinate 23,517, forward strand.
AGGGATTTGAAGCGGTGTTTGATGAGATAGACTTGGGCGATGTTCACGCCGAGGCGCTTGGCGGTTTCCATGGCCGTCCAGCCTTTGATGGCGACGCAGTCGAAGATTTGGAACTGTTTCGCGTCCACCTTGCGCTTGAGTTGGGCGATGGCGGCGTCGAGGAGGTTGTGCTGCCATTCTTCTTCCCATGTGGCTTCCATTTTGTGCTCCGGGTCGGCGAATTCTTCGATTCCGGAGGTGGTGGGGGTGAGGCGCTCGCGGAGTCGTTTGCGGAGTTGGTCGTTGATGCGCCAGCGGGTCATGGTCATGAGCCACGCTTTGAAGGAGCCGAGCTTTGCGTCGTAGCGGGCGATGTTCTTGGCGACGTTGATACACGTCTCTTGGACGACTTCTTGCGCCTCGTGGTCGCGCAGGCCAGCGCGGGTGGCGACGGTGTAGATGAGCTTCCAGTAGGTCTCGAAAAACTCCTGCCACTTGAGCTGGTCGTCCCAATTCGTGAGCCGCGCGATGAGGCTCTGCCGGGTGAGTAGGAGCGGGTCGGCGTCGGCTTTCTTGGGGCCACGCATGGGTGGCTAGAGGAGCATGAGCGCGGGGCTCTCGATGAGCTTTTTCAACTCGCCGAGGTAGGTGGCTGCCACAGCGCCATCGACGACGCGGTGGTCGCCGCTCAGGGTGATCTTCATGCGCTGTCCGACGACGATGGCGTCGCCTGCTCCTACGACGGGCTTTTTGACGATGGCTCCGACGGCGATGATCATGGCTTGCGGCGGGTTGATGATGGCGCAGAAGTCTTCGATGCCGTATGCGCCGAGGTTCGAGACCGTGATGGTGCCGCCTGCAAATTCGTTGGGCAGGAGCTTCTTGCTGCGGGCGCGTCCGGCGAGGTCTTTGACGCCTTCGCTGATTTCGCGGATGGATTTTTTCTGCGCGTCGCGGATGACGGGGGTGACGAGGCCGTCGTCAACGGAGATGGCGACGCTGAGGTTCACGCTGCCATATTGGATGATGGAGTCGCCGGTGAAGCTGGCGTTCACGGCGGGCACTTTGGTGGCGGCGACGACGACGGCTTTGAGGACGAAGTCGTTCACGGTGAGCTTCGGCCCGCCGGAGGATTCGCTGGCTGCATTTGCTGCGGCGCGGAAGCTCATGAGCGGGGCTGCATCCACCTCAATGGTGAGGTAGAAATGCGGGATGGTCGTCTTACTCGCGAGCAGTCGCTCGGCGATGATGCGGCGCATCCCGGAGAGTGCGATGGTCGTATCGCCGGGGCCTGCGGGCGTGGATGGGATGCCCTTGGGCGCTGCTGCCGGAGCCGCTGCTGGGGCCGTGCCCGCTGCGGGAACGTCGCGTGCGATGATGCGTCCGCCGGGGCCGGTGCCCGCGACTCCTGCCAGGCTGACGCCTGCTGCCGAGGCGACTTTCTTCGCGAGCGGCGAAGCCTTGATGCGCGCGCCGCTGACTGCTGGGCCGGAGCTTTTCGCTGCGACTGGAGCCGCTGCTGCTGCTGCTGCGACCGCTGCGACCGGGGCTGCTTTGCCGCTGGCGACGACGGGGAGCGAGCCGTCGGCAGGGGCGACTTCGCCTTTCATCAAAAGGAGCGCGATGGCGGTGCCGCACGGGACTTTCTGCCCGGCTGGGACGAGGATTTTGTGGACGGTGCCGGAGTCAAACGCCTCCATGCCCATCGTCGCTTTGTCGGTCTCGACTTCCGCGACTTCGTCTCCCGTGGAAACCTTGTCACCTTCTTTGATGAGCCACTTCACGACGGTCCCTTCGGTCATCGTGTCGGCGAGTTTGGGCATTTCGATATATTTGGCCATGTGTGTGAAAAATCGGCTGCGGTTTAGCGGGAAACGGCGGGATGGGAAATGGAAAGTTGGAAAATGGAGGGGAAGAGTTACCCTCCGCCCATACATCCGATGAAAAAACTGCCCGACTGGCTCGACTTGAACCTCCCCAATGCCCCCGGCGTGGACCTCCCGCCGCCGGTGCTGACGGTGGAGGAGCGCGACCTTTTTCTCACACAGATGCACGAGGAAAACGTGCGGACTGGTGCCTATCGCCGCCCGCTGATTTCGCTGAACCAGCCGTTCTCTGGGATGTTCGTGCTGCTCGATTGAGGCGCCTTACTTTTGCTGCGCCTTGAGCCAGCGGAGGGCAGGCGTATTCGCAGATTGATTACGACGCACAGTACGGTAGTCTCGCGCCATGGTTGATTGGACTAATTGCAACTCAGTCGAGCGTGTCGCGGACCGTGTGAGCGGAGCGTGGGTTTTCAAAGGAACCCGGCTGCCGGTGCGCACGTTGTTTGAAAACCTTGAGGAGGGCGCGACGATTGATGACTTCATCGAGTGGTATGAGGGCGTGACTCGCGAGCAAGTGCTCGACGTGCTGCGGCAGGCGGAACAAAGCCTCTTGGTTGCCTGATGCGGATTCTGTTCGATCAAGGCACGCCGGTCCCTCACAAGCGTTGGCTGGCAAAGCATACGGTTGAGACTGCGTGGCAGCGCGGCTGGGCAGAGCTTTCCAACGGGAATCTCCTTGCAACCGCCGAAGCTGCGGGCTTCGAGCTTCTCATTACCACGGACCAGAATCTGCGGTATCAGCAAAATCTTGCAGCACGCCAAATCGCCATATTGGTCATCACAGTATCGAACTGGCCTGCGCTGCAACCTCACGCCGCCGATGTCGCTGCAACCGTCGAGGCGATGCGCGAAGGCAGCTATGTGGAATGGACACCGCCGATCTCGTAGCGGGCAGCGCGCTTTCCCAAGCGCTACTTTTGCTGCGCCTTGAGCCAGCGGAGGGCGGGGAGTTCGCCTTCGGTGCGGAGGCGGCGGAGGTATTCGGCGACTTGTTTCTCGTTGCTTGAGTCGGTGATTTGGACTGCTTGGGTGAGGGTTTTGATCTCGGCTTTCTGCGCTTCGAGTTGGGCAGTCCGCATTTCTTGGAAGTCCGGCGGGCGGGAGGTGAGCCCTTTAGTTTCGAGGGCGACGCCCACGAGTTGCCCGATGATTAGACGCGAGGCTTCCGGGGTCTGGAACATGCGTCCGAGGTTGTATTGGATGCGCCCGGCGTCGGCGATGGTGCTGGCTTCGGCGGTTTCCGGCGCTTTGAGCAATTGGAGCCCTTTGCTGATTCCCATCGCGACGCCCAAGAGGGGCATTTTGAGGGTCATGGTGCCGAGCAATTCGGCCTCCAGCGGATGCAGCCCGCTTTCCTCAAAGAGCGCCCGCGCGGCGGCGATGCGTTCGCTACTGTAGGTGTAAAATGCGGGGCGGTCCAGCGCTGCGGAGGCTTCCGCCATCGCTTCTTCTGGGCGGTTTCCGTTGAAAAGCAAGTTGGCAGAAAGGAGCCACGGCACAGGGTTGTTGGGATCGACGGACTTGAACTTGTCGAGCCACGCGGCGCGCTGCTCGGCAGTGGCGTCTGGGCTCTCAGCGAGTACGCTGAAGAGGACTGCCGGGGAGTCGGGGAATGTCGCGAGGGCGCGCTCCAGCCATTTGCGATCTCCGGTTTGGTCGAAGACCGCGAGGAGATTGGCGGGCGTCTCCCCATGCTTCGCGAGGAAGCGCTCGCAGTCGGCGAGCGTAACTTTCGGCACGACGCCCGTTTCGAACGCGCGGATGTGCTTCCACTCGACCTTGGAAAGCGCGGGCTGGTTGCCGTCGGGCGCTGTTTCGCCGGGTGAAATATTCGCAGCCTCGGCTGGCGGCGCGGCATTGGTGATGGGCGCGGGAGTCCCCGGCGAGAGCAGCGACCACGCGATGATGGCGATGACGATGCACAGGAAGATGGCGAGACGGCGGAGATTCATACGGTGGAGATGTTTAGCTGCCAATCACCTGAGCGCCACCACAAGTTCCTCGCCCTCCGCTCGCACCTTCGCTACAGACGCGGGCTCTTTCCATGACCATGAAAACCACACCACACATTTCCCGCCGTCGTTTTATCGCCACCAGTGCCGCTGCCTTTGCGGCGCCGCATATCCTCACCGCGCAGAAAGGCAGCGCGCCGCTCATCATCGGCAGCGGCGAGCATCGCTACGAGGTGCTGCACAACTGGCCGCAGCTCCCGGATAAATACTCGTGGCAGACCACGCACAATGTCGCCGTGGATGCCGAGGGGCTGCTCTACGTCATCCACGAAGGGCGGGAGAATCTGAAGGACCATCCGTCCATTTTCGTCTTCGATGCGGAGGGTAAATTCGTGCGCGCTTTTGGGAATCAATTTCAAGGCGGCGGGCATGGGTTGGAAGTGCGGACGGAGGGCGCGCAGCAGTTTCTTTATGTCTCGGCCTATCAGCAGGTGAAGAGCTTCGCGAAGCTTACGCTCAAGGGCGAAACGGTGTGGCAGAAATATGCGCCGATGGACTCGAAGCTCTACGCTGTCGGCGAGGATACTGCGCCGAAGAAACGCTGGGGCGCCGATGCGTTTATGCCGACGAATTTCGCGTTTCTACCGGACGGCGGGTTCTTTCTCGCAGACGGCTACGGCTCGTTCCGCATCCACCGCTACGACAAGGATGGGAACTGGCTCTCGATGTTCGGCGAGCGGGGAAAAGGCGCGGGCCAATTACAGACGCCGCACGGCATCTGGATGGATACTCGTCCGGGCCGCGAGGCGTCCGTCGTCGTCGCCGACCGCGCGAATAAGCGGCTCCAGTGGTTCACGCTGGAAGGCAAGCACCTCAAGACCCTCGACGGCTTCATCCTCCCCGCCAATGTGGACAGTCGGGGCGACGTGCTCCTCGTCCCCGACCTCAGCGCCCGCGTGACGTTGCTGGGCAAAAACGACGAGGTCCTCGTCCACCTCGGCGAAGACCCCGAGTGGCGGGCGCAGGTGACGAAAGACGGAAACAAAATGCGCCGCAGCACGACTCGCGAAGAGTGGGTGGCGGGAAAATTCCTGCACCCCCACGACGCGTGCTTCGACGCCGCCGGGAACATCCACGTCGCTGAGTGGGTGGACTCGGGCCGCATCACGAAACTGCGCAAGGTGAGCTGAGCGAGGGCGTTCTTTTTCCTGCCATTCTAGTAACCAGTCGCTAAAGAGGAGCGTCCAAGGGAGCTCCACCGGCACAAGAAACGCTTAGGGCGTGCTCCATTTGTCTCACTAAAACATTCAGAAAAACTATGAAACTTAACCTTAACAAGGCACTCATTCCCGTCACCGCGCTCGCGGTTTCGTGGTCATTCGTCGCGTGTGAAAAGCCCGCGGATAAACCAGCCGAACCGCCCAAAGCACCGGCGACAGAACAGCCCGCAAAGGCCGCTGATGCTACGAAGCCCGCCGAGACTCCGGTGAAGGCTGTCGCTGTGGTGACGCCTGCCGCAAATGTGGCGAACCTGGCCGCCACCTACGGCTTTGCCGCACGGTTGCCGAAGGATGTGGAGATGTTCTCCGATACTTACCGGCTCCACGAATTGTGGACCTCCGTCGCGAAAAGCAAGTGGGCCGCTACGCTCGTGGACCTCCTGAAGAAGGAGCCCGAAGCGAACCAAATGCTGGAGCGCTGGAATACCGACCCCGGCGTTCAGAAGGGTAAGGAGATGGCAGAAGCATTTCTGGGAAATGAGTTTTTCACCGCTGGCACCGCTGGTGCCAGCGCGAAGCTCGGCCCGTGGGTCGAGTTTGCCCAGCAGTTCGTAGAGCTTTACTACCAAGCCGCAATCACGGGCGGAATGCTGGGTGGAAATCCAGCCGACACGCAGAAGGCGATGATGCGGATGTTCAAGGACAACGCTGACGAACTACTCCCCAAGGTCGCGAAGCTCGAAATCCCGCCAGTCCTCATGGGATTCAAGGCAGGCAAAGTCCGAGCAGAGTTTGATGCCTTCATTAAGCAGGGCCTCGATTCCGGCAACCTCCCGCCATTCGTGGAAAGCAGCACCTTTAAGGTCGCCGATAAATACAGCTTCCAGTCCCTCGGCGTTACGGTCCGCAAAGCCGTCCCGTCATCGGCAGAAGAAGGCATGGTCGTGCAGCTCAAAGAACTCATCGGCGACGAGGCGAAGGCAAAATCGCTCGTGGCAGCACTCATGGCCAAGCGCTTTGAAGTCTCATGGGGCTGGGTGGACGAATACCTCGTCATCTCCCTCGGCAGCGACCACGCGCATGTGAAGTTCGCCAGCAGCGAAGCCGACAGCGCGCTCTCCATCCCCGAAGTCGCCGCTCGCGCCGCGATGTTTGCAGGCAAGAAGCCCATCGGCATCGAATACTACAGCAAGGCGCTGTTCGATCAACTCTCTCACCCGATGGAACTCGCCGGGCCCTTCGCGAAAATCACCGAGTCCATCAAAGGGATCGTCTCCCCGGCAGCACTCGCCAGCATGAACTCCGATGTGAAGCGCTTTGAGGGCAAAGTGCAGGCGCTTTTCAAAATGGTGAACTCCTCGCAAGTGAGCGTCTCGTACGTGGACGGTGGCCTGCGCGCCGACCTCTTCGGCGGCCCACACTCGGCAAACGCAAAGCCGTCGCAGCCGCTCGTTTTCTCCACGCTCGCCACGCCGACCACCGTGATGTCCCTCATCGCCAATGACAGCAGCGGCGAGTCCGCGAAAACGAATGAACTCATCGAGGAAGGTGCCGCGATGCTCTTTGGCTGGTACAAGACGCACGGTGCGGCGATGATGCCACCGGACGGCAAGCAAAGCGCCGCCACGATGGAAGCCATAGCCGTCCCGATGGTGAAGGATTTATGGAAATCCATCAACCTGCTCGGCACCGCATTCGGCGATAATCTCGCCATGCTTGTGGACCTGAACGGAGCCATGCCGCCCGTCCCCGGAGCGCCGAAAACCGCACTCGAAGGCGGCAAAATCCCACGCGCTGCGCTCGTCATGGACATCAAAAACCGCGCCGCGTTGAGCGAAGCATGGAAGGGCTTTGATAAGCTCGTGAAGCAGGGCATCGCGCTCATCCCGCAAGGAGCCGACGCCCCTCCAATCCCTGAGCCACAGATGCGCAAAGACGGCGACGTGGAGATTCACTACGTCGAACTGCCGGTGAAAATGGGCGACCTTCTCCCGCACATCGCCATCTCGAAGGATAAGTGGATTATGAGCACCTCGCCCACCTACAGTGTGGAACTCGCCAAGCTCCCCACCACAGGCACTGCAAAGGCGGATGGTGAGATGACCATGGGCTTTGGAGCCATCGCGAACTTCGCTGACCATTGGCTGAAGCTCGCAAGCTCGAACCCGTCGGACTTTTTCGCCGGGAAGGCCGATGAGATCGAGATGTTCAACAAGGCCAAACCGATGATCGAAGCAGGCATCAAACTCGTCCGCGCGATCAAGTCCATGAGCATTCAAATGGGTGAAGAAGGCGGACAGAACCACATGAGCATGTCCCTTCTCGTCGAAGACCTGAAGTAACACAGCAATCGCCCGAATTACCAAGCGAGCCTGGGGTGAAAACTCCAGGCTCGTTTGCGTTCACGACCGAGGCGAGCCCGCTTGGGCTACTTCCGATTCGCCACGATGTAGTCGTGAATCGTGTTCACGGTCGCCAGCGCTTGGCGCGCTGCTTCGGAGTTGGGCACGCCCACTCCGAACGTCCGCTCCATCCCCACCACGAGTTCCAGGGCGTCGATAGAATCGAGCCCGAGCCCGGCGGGATCGAACAACGGCATATCGTCGCGGATTTCCTCTTTCGGGATTTTGAGCATCAGGCTTTCGACCATCATGGCTTTGATCGCGTCGCGTAAATTAGGATCAGACATGCGCGCCGTGTAGCAGCCACAGCGCAGGCCGCAAGTTTCTCCTGCCGCGCACTCAGGAATGGAGCCCCGCTATTTCGTCTTTTTCTTCGCTGGCTCGGCCTTTGTGGTGGTCGTCTTTTTCACGGGTGCCTTCTCCGTGGTCTTCTTTTTTGTTGGCTCGGGCTCCGTCGTCTTCTTTGTAAAGGTGAGCACGATGACCAATTCGCGCGTCTTCGTTTCTGCGTCCTTGGCAGATCCTTTCGTGACGGCGGGGGCTGTGTGGAGCACCACCGTCTCGCCGCTGCTGGCCGTGCCGCTGAAATAGACTTCGCGCGTCGCAAACTCCACCACGCTGATCTTCCCTTCGCTGCGCTTGCCGTGCATCGCGCGGTCTGTCGCGCGGCCAGAGAAGGCGATGCCTTTCTCCGCAAGCGTCGGTGTGATGTCGAGTTTGAGACCCAGCGGCACGGAGGCTCCGCCCGGCGCGGACTGCTCTTGCGTGACTTCGATGATGCCATTTTTTCCCGGCTCCACGATGATAGTCGGCGCGCTTAAAACGTTTACGCCTTTGATCTTCTCCAGCTTCGGCGTCGTGGGTGAAATCTCAGTGCCCACTGGGACATCCGCAAACTTTGCGGAGACCACGATGGTAGTTGCGGAATGGAGTGGCAGTGCGGCGGCAAAAAAGAGGAGTAGTCGTTTCATCGGTCTGCGACTTATCACGCTGTCGCAGGATGTGCGAGCGCTTCCCTTGGGGAAAATCACTCCGCCTTCCCGCCGTCTATTTTCACCCGCCACGACAATGGACATTGCCGCGCAGACTTTCGCCCGTAGAGTCCGCCGCCTTTATGGCATTTGATCCCGCTTCCGTTGACACCTCTGCATTGAAGGCCCGCGTGGCCGAGATGCGGAGGTTCCTTTGACTTACCGAAACTCCAATCCCGGCTCGATGAGCTAGAGGGACTGATGGGCGAGCAGGACTTCTGGACGAACCAAGAGCGTGCGCAGGCGCAGGTGGAAGAAGTCTCCCTTTTGCGCAAGAAAGTGCATCCATTTCTGGAGCTAGAGAAGCGCCCCGACGACATCGCGATCCTCGTGGAGTTTGCCAAAGAGGACGCCGCTTCCGTGCTCGACCTTGAGCGGGAGCACGCGGCCTTTTTGAAAGACATGAACGCCTTCGAGCTTGCGCAGTTCCTGAACGGAGCGAACGACCGCTGCAACTGCTTCCTCACCATCAACAGCGGCGCGGGCGGGACGGAGGCGCAGGACTGGGCCGACATGCTCATGCGCATGTATGTGCGCTGGGCCGAGCGCAACGAATTCAAAGTCTCCACCGTGGACATCCAGCTCGGCGAAGGCGCGGGCATCAAGAGCGCCACGCTGAAAATTGATGGCGAACACGCATTCGGCTACCTGGCGTGCGAGCGCGGCGTGCATCGGCTCGTGCGCATCAGCCCGTTCGACTCGAACAAGCGGCGGCACACCTCCTTTGCCAGCCTCGACGCGGTGCCGGAGCTGAAGGAAGACGCGCCCATCGAAATCAGAATCGAAGACATCAACGTGGACACCTACCGCGCAGGCGGAAAGGGCGGGCAAAACGTGAACAAAGTGGAGACAGCAGTCCGCATCACCCATCTCCCCACCGGCCTCGTCGCAGCCTGCCAAGTCGAGCGCAGCCAAGCGCAAAACAAGGCGACGGCGATGAAGATGCTCACCGCCAAACTCTACCAAATGGAGCAGGACAAAAAGCGCGCCGACCTCAACGCCGCCTACGGCGAAAAGCTCGACATCAGCTTCGGCAGCCAGATTCGCAGCTACGTCTTCCAGCCCTACCAAAAGGTCCTCGACCTACGCACCGGCGTAGCCACGAGCGACATCCAAGGCGTGATGGATGGAGACATCAGCGGCTTCATCGAGGGAAAACTGCGCGGCCTCGTGCGGGTGAAAGGTGCGAGCGACGAAGAAGAATAAGTTGAGAGCAGAGCGTTAGTTGAGATTCGTAGCGAAGCGGAGAAAGCCGAAGGCAATTGAGAGCTGAGAGCTGAGAGACCGCGCAGCACGTCGCTCGAACGAATCACCACCCCCGGCGCTGGAAGGCGCAAATTCGCAGGCTCATCGCCCCCGCTGTCGCGGTCTCTCAACCCTCAACCCTCAACTCTCAACTCCCTAATGCGTCTTGATGCCGGAGGTGAGGTTGAAGACTGCGACGAGGATGCCGTAGATCACGACGCCGATGACGGCGGCGATGACGACCATGACCATCGGCGGGATGAGCGTGCTGACGACTTGCACTTGCTTGTCGAGTTCGCGCTCATACACGTCGGCGATGAGGTTCATCGTGTCGGAGAATTTGCCGGTTTGCTCGCCGACGCCCATCATGTCCACGAACATCTCGGGGAAGATATTCTGCGGAGCGGCTGCGCCTGAGAGCGTCGCGCCGTCCACGACGGAGGCGCGGAGTTCCACCATGCGGAGGCGCACGAACTCATTGTCGGCGACATCTTCGAGCAGCTCTAGCGCGCGGAGAAGCGTCACGCCATTCTCCGTGAGCGTGCCGAGCGTGCGGGCAAATTGTGCGTAAAAGCGGTAGCGCGGGATGCGGCTGAAGACGGGGATGTGCCACTTGAATTTGTGCCACGCCAGCTTCCCGGCTGGGCTGGAGACTGCGGCCTTGAACAGCACGACTGCGCCGATGATGCCGCCGAGCATCGCCCACCAGTAGCTCGTGAGGAGGTCGTTCGCATCAATGAGCATCTTCGTCACCGCTGGCAGCTTGGAGTTCGTGTCTTTGAAAAAGCTGGTGAGCTGGGGCACCATCGTCGTCATGAAAACGAGGATGAGGCCGATGCCCGCGACGACGAGAAACGCGGGATACATGAGCGCCTGCTGCACTTTATCGCGGAGGGATTTGATGTCGGCGAGATACACCGTGAGCCGCCGCAAAATCACCGACAGCGAGCCCGACGCCTCGCCTGCGGAAATCATGTTCACGAAGAGCGAGTTGAAGATTTTTGGGAAGTCCTTCATCGCCTGCGAGAGGCTCCGGCCATCGAGCAGCGATTGATGGAGCGACTGCGAGAGCGCCCGGAGTTTCGGCTGTTTCAGACGCTTCACGAGCACCCCGAGTGATTCGTCGAGCGTCATCCCCGCGCTGAGCAAATGGGCGAGCTGTTCGCAAAAAAGATACTGCTGGGAATGGCTGATGGTCGTCACCACGACAGGTGGGTTGGCAGCCGAGGAGGTCGTCCCATTTTTCGCGGACGAAGCGGAGCTTTTCGTAGCCACCTGCTTTTGCTCCACCTTTGCCAGCGTCTTCTCTCCTTTGTCCGCGCCCGTGGCTGGCAGAGCCTTCACCGGCGACTCCGCGGTGGATGGACCGTCCGCCGCCACGATCTTGATGGGCGTGAATTTCTTCTGCTCGACTTGGGCGATCGCGTTGGGGCGATCGTTGGCAGTAATGACTCCATCGACGAGTTGTCCACTGGAGTCACGAGCGGTGTAGCGAAATTGCGGCATTGGCGATGGTTGTAGATGGAAAGAAGCAGTCTTCGCGGAACGAACGCAAGCCTTCGCATCGCGCCGTCATTGGACCGTGGGCGGGCGATTTCGTTCGATGTATCGTGTGTGCCAAGTCGAATGCGAGCGATGTGCTTTCTTCCGATCATCGTCCTGCCAGCTTGACCCTGCGTGCCGCTTCAGTGACCTTCCGTGCATGGAAACCACGGTCCAATATGCCGAGACACACCTTGCCCAACTGCTCATCTGCGTGGAGCAGGGCGAGGAAGTTATCCTACGAAAAGGAGCCGATGCGGTCGCTCGTATCGTGCCTTTTCCGCCCTTGCCAAAGCATCGTCGCCCGCAAGTCGGCGAAATCACTTCAGCTCCGGTTGGCTGGAACGAAGACTCGTTTGCCCCACTCGACGAGGCAGGAATGAAAGCCCTTGGTTTGCTGTGAACCTGCTCCTCGATACCTGTGCGCTCATCTGGCTGGCGAGCGAACCTGCTCGGTTGCCGCACGCCGCTACCACCGCAATCAATGACCCTGCCACCGTTCTCCACATCAGCCACGCGAGCCTTTGGGAAATCACCCTCAAACATGGCGCGGGCAAACTCACCCTACCTGACCCGCCCCGGAAATGGTGGACCGATCAAATTGCTAAGTGGGGAATTACCGAGCTACCGCTTACCGCCGAATCCCTCCTGCGTGGGTCCGAACTTCCGCCCCATCACAAAGACCCGTTCGACCGCGTCATCCTCGCCCAAGCGCAATCCGAAAGCCTGCAAATCGTTTCTTCTGACGCTGAGTTCCCGCCATACGGGATTCCGCTGATTTGGTGAACCAGCCTCACCGTCTCCCTCTCGTAACCGGGCAGCGTTCTACGGCTGCGCCGTCGCGGACAATCCATGCTTCGTTGTGCAGGGCGACGGTGGGGCAGATGTGCTTGGGGAGGGCGTGGAGGGGCTGGCCTATGAAGCATTCGCGGGCTTGGGCGGTCTCGATGACGAGGTGCTCTTCGCTTTGCATGATGGTGACGGCGTCGGGGAGTTCGGCGATGCGGACGCGCTCGGTGAGTGGGTTTTCGGCGGCGACGGATTTGTGGCCGAGGTCGAGCGTGAGGCGATCTTTGCCGGGCTTGCTGACGACGCGGGTGAGCACGACGGCGGCGATCTCGAAGGGCAAATCGGGGAACTTTTCGGCGTAGCCAAAGTCCCACAGCACGGTGGTTCCCGGTGAGCATTCGCGGTCGGCGTGGGCGGCGTGGATGGGGAATGTCGGTGTCCCGCCAGCGATGAGCGTCGGGGCGTCCAGACTGCGGCGCAGCTCCAGCACAGGCGCAAACGCGGCATCGCACGCAGAGCGCCGAGTTTCCGGGTTCAGGTCTTGAATGTGCCCATCGTAGGCGTGCAGACCAGCGGCGATGAGTGAGGGGCTTTCGGTGATCAATTTATACAGGACGGCGGCTCGCTCGATGGATGCGCCCGTGCGGTGCATCCCGCAATCGAGGTCGAGGAAAACGTGGAGCTTCACCCCGGCGATGCGCGCGGCGACGCTGAGGCCGCGAATGGCCTGCGAGCTGTCGGCAGTGGTGGAGAGCCGCACGTCGGGAAATCGCGCGACGAGCCCGCAAAAGCGCGCCATCGCAGGCCCGGCGATCGGGTAAGCGACGAGCACATCGCGCGCGCCCGCCGCCACGCACATCTCGGCTTCGGCGAGGGTGGCGGTTTTGAATTTGGTGATGCCGAGCGCGAGCTGCCGCTGCACGAGCGGGGCGAGCTTGTGCGTCTTGACGTGGGGACGCAGCCGCTCCGGGCCGCCCGCCATGGCGAGCATCCGAGCGAGGTTGCGCTCCACCTTTTCGTGGAAAATGAGCAGGGCAGGGGACTCGATGGCGGCTTCGTTGCCGATGGTGAAAGGCGTCATCCCTCGACCTCAAAAATCGCCTCGATTTCCACGGCGATGTTCCCCGGTAGCGGGCCCATGCCCACGGCGCTGCGGGCTCCGATGCCGTGATCGGGGCCCCACACTTCGGCGAACAGTTCGGAGCAGCCGTTGATGACTTTTGGGTGGTCGTAAAAGTCGGGCGCGGAGTTGACCATGCCGAGGACTTTGATGATCCGCTTCACGCGGTCGAGACTGCCAAAGTGCGCTCGCAAGGTCGCCAAAATCGCGAGGCCAACTTGCCGCGCGGCGAGCTTCCCTGCGTCGAGGTCGAGGTCGCGCCCGACGACGCCGGTGATGAGCGATTTATCCACCCGCAACGGGCCGTGCCCGGAGACGTAGGCGAGATTTCCCGTCACGACGACGGGCTTGTAAACAGCGACTGGCTTGGGCGCGGGCGGGAGTTCGACGTTGAGTGAGGCGAGACGAGATTCAGGTGACATGCGCCGCTTCTATCGCCTCCGCGTGGTAATGGGAAAGTGGGAAAGCAGTCTAACGTAGTTTCTTTCTCGTGGTTGCAGAGAACTCAATCGCCACTTCGCCGCTCGCATGAAATCACACATTGTCACTTTGTCTCTTCTTACGCTTTCACCGTGGCTTTGTGCCCAAGACAAGCCGCTGGAGATCACCATCAAGACTCTCGCGGCGCAGATGAAATACGACACGCAGGACTTCCTCGTCGCGCCGGGCGCGAAGGTGAAGCTGACCCTCGTGAACGACGACGAAATGCCGCACAATCTGGTCGTTACGAAACCTGCGCCGGACAAAGGCATGGCGCTCGCGCAGACGGCTTGGGCACTGGGCGAGAAGGGCATGGAGATGCACTGGATTCCGAACGACCCGCGCGTTCTCGCCGCGACGAAAACCCTCGCGCCCCACGCGAAGGAGGAACTCACTTTCACCGCGCCGACCGAGCCGGGCGACTATCCGTATGTGTGCACTTTTCCCGGCCACGCGGCGGCGATGAACGGTGTAATGCAAGTGCGCCCCGGCGGGCTGAACATGCCGGCGGGGCCAAAGCTCACCGATGGCAAGTTCCAGCTTTTCCTCGGAAAATGGGAGATGCTCCCGGACTTCGGGCAGCTCAAGCCGTTGCGCGAAGGTGCGCTGGAGAAAGAGCTCATCGCTTGGAAATTCGACGACTACAAAAACGAATACGGCATCCGTTTCACCGGCAAGCTGGAGGTGAAGAAAGCAGGCGAGCACACGTTCCGCCTGGCTTCCGATGACGGATCGCGCATCCGCATCGACGGCAAGACGGTCGTCGCTCAGGACGGCGTCCATCCTCCCGGCTCCGGCAAGACGGCGAGTGTGAAACTCGCGCCGGGCATGCACGATTTTCAGCTCGATTACTTCCAAGGTGGAGGTGGCGCGGAGTTGTATGTTTCGTGGACGGGGCCGGATTTTTCCGAGACGTGGCTCACGAAAACGACGCTCGACGCTTCGCCGAAAAAGAAGAAGAGCGAGAGCCAGACGGGCATCCCGCTTGTCGTAAAAGATGAGGCGATTATCTACCGCAATTTCATCACCGGCGTCGGCTCGCGCGGCATCGCCGTGGGGCTTCCCGGTGGAGTGAATGCGGCTTACGACGCCGAGCTTTGCAACGTCTCCCTCGTCTGGCGCGGCGCATTTATTGACGCCAAGCGGCACTGGACCGACCGAGGCACGGGCACGCAGCCGCCGCTGGGCTACGCGGTGGTCGCGCTGGACCGAAACGTCCCGCTCGCAGTCCTCGCCGGATCCGATGCGCAGTGGCCCGCCGCGCCGAAAGACCTCCCGTGGGGCGACTGGCCTGCGGGCTACAAGTTTGGCGGCTACACGCTGGATAAAAGGGGCATCCCGACGTTCCGCTATTCGTTCATGGGCATCGAAGTCGAGGACCGCATGGAAGCCGCGCCCGTTTCGGCCTCGCACAGCGGTCACACTGGCGCGACCATGCAGCGTGTCGTCACACTTCGCGCAAACAAATCGTCCGAGGGCCTGCACTTCCGGCTCGCTTCTGGAAAGCCCGTGGCTGCGGGGAAAAATGGCGTCTTCCCGCTCGATGAAGGCGTTTCTCTGAAAGCGGTCGGCGCGGTTGTTCGCGGCACCGATTTGCTCGTGCCGGTCACTTTCAAAGACGGCGTCGCCCGCATCGAAGTCAGCTACGTCTGGAACCACTAATCGAATTCACTTTCCATGAAACGCATCACATTTTCTATCGCTCTCGCAGCACTCAGCGGCGTCGCATTTGCCCAAAAAGGAGCGTCGTCAGCCGAGCTCATCAAAGCCGAGCGCGAGTTCTACAACGTCACTAGCCTCCCGATGCCGGAAGGCGAAGTGCTGGAAGTCTCCGGGCTTGAACTGCTGCCCGACGGCAAACTCGCCGTCGCTACGCGTCGCGGCGAGATCTGGACCGCTGCAAGCCCCGGCGATACCGCTCCGAAGTGGACGCGCTTCGCCGCCGGCCTGCATGAGCCGCTCGGCATTTCGTTCAAAGACGGCTGGCTGTGGGCCACGCAGCGCCCCGAAGTCACCCGGATGAAAGACAGCGATGGCGATGGAAAAGCCGACGTCTTCGAGACCGTCGCCGCGCCTTGGGGCATCAATGGCGACTACCACGAATACGCATTTGGCGCCCGCTCGCCGAAGGATGGCTCGATTTGGAATGTGCTCTGCCTCACGGGTTCCGGCGGCTCCAGCAGCCTTTTTCGCGGTTGGGTCATGCGTGTTTCCCCCGATGGAAAATCCGAGCCCGTCGCCAGCGGCATCCGCTCGCCGGGCGGCATCGGCTTTGCACCGGACGGCGAAGCTTTTTACACCGACAACCAAGGGCCGTGGAACGGCAGTTCGTCGCTGAAGCATCTCAAAGTGGGCTCATTCCAAGGCAACCCGACGGGCTTCAATTCATTCGAAGCCGCAGCCAAGCGCGGCATTGCCACAGGACCGGTGGCCAAAAAGCCAGCCGTGCCAAAGAGCGGCAGTCGCATCGACACCGAGCGCGGCAACGTCGAGGAATTCGTCCCTCCGGCAGTCGTCTTGCCGCATGGAATCGTCGGACATTCACCGACCGGGATGTGCTTCGATCTCACCGGGAAGTTCGGCCCGTTTAAGGGCCAGCTCTTCGTCGGCGAACAGACGTTCTCAAACGTCCAACGCGTCTTTCTCGACAAAGTGAACGGTGTTTATCAGGGCGCAGTCTTCCACTTCCTCAGCGGATTTGGCAGCGGGAATATCGCCACGCTTATGACGCCCGACGGCGTGCTCTACACGGGTGGGAGCGACCGCGGTTGGGGCGCGAAAGGCGGCAAACCGTTCGCCCTTGAGCGCGCCGCTTGGAGCGGCAAGGTGCCATTCGAGATTCACGAGATGCGCGCAAAGCCCGACGGCTTCGAGCTGACATTCACCCAGCCCGCCGACGCCAAAACTGCCGCCGACCCTGCGAGCTACAGCGCCTCATCGTGGACGTATATTTACCAGTCCAGCTACGGCAGCCCCGAAGTGGATAAGAGCGACGTGAAAGTCGTCTCCGCCACCGTCGCCGCAGACGGCAAAAGCGTGGTGCTGAAACTCGACAAGCTGACGAAAGGGCACGTCCACGCCATCACCGCCGCCGGAGTGAAAAACGCGGACGGCAAAGGACTGCTGCACAACGCTGGGTATTACACGCTCAACGAGATTCCGAAGTAATCGCAGAGTTCGGCGCGGGTGGCGAGTTCGCGGGTGGTGCCGTCGCGGGAGACGATGCCGAAGCCGCTGCCCCACGCTCTGCCGTTGAGTACACAGGCGTCCGTCGAGCAGTCGCGTAGTTGTTGTGCTGCCTTTTCAAGGACGTCGGCGCGAGTGCCATCAAGCTCGAACTTCCAGCCGATGATGCGCGCTTTGGGGAAGAGGGCGCGGAGCTGCGGGAGCACCTTCGTCGTAGGCTCTAGCGTGAGGGCGAGGTCGCCGGAGCGCGTGGGGAGTTTCGCGACGGCGGAGAGCGCGCCGTCGGCGGTGCGCGCTTCTTTTACGCGGAAATCGCAGAGCGCGGCGGCGTGAAAAATGACGTCTGCGGGTAAAGTGCGCAGCTTGGCGAGGAGGTCGTCGTTCGTGGAAAAAGGAAGGACTTCCGCGTTGCCGTGCGGGTGTTGGCTGGTGGCCATCTCGCCTTTCAGGACGGTGACGCTGTGGCCGGCGGCGGCGAGGGTTTGCGCGAGCATCAGGCCGAGTTCGCCGGTCGAGGCGTTGGTGATGCGGCGCATCTCGTCGATGGGCTCGTAGCTAGGGCCGCATGTGATGATGACTTTCATGGTGGGGAGATTGTGCTGCGTCTGTGCTGGAAATCGAACGGTTTATTTCCCACAAAGCGCCATGACACGAGCCGAAGCCACCGAGCAAATCCGCGAACACTGCAACGCCACGGGCCTTGTGGTGATGAAAATGCACCCTCTTCTCAACGCGCTGGAGGACGATGCGACGAAGGGCGAAGTCGTTCGGGCGCTCTACGAAGTCACGAAGAACATTGAGGTCGTGAAGAAGCAGCTTATGCGCTTGGAGAAGCGCGACGATAACGCGCTGGTGTAGCCTCGCTATTTGTCGGAGACGACGACTTTGTCGCGCAGCTTGGCGAGCTTTTTCTCGCCGATGCCTTTTACTTTCAGGAGGTCTTCCACGGTTTTGAAGGGGCGCTTTTTCACGATGTCTTCGGCGATCGCCTCGTTCACGTCCGGGAGGGCGATGAGTTGCTCCATCGTTGCGGTATTCACGTTCAAGGGGCCGCGTTGGGTGTGCTTGTCGAGGAGCCCCATCTTCCACGCGCCGAAGCCTGCGAGGATGAGGACGCAGACGATGATCATCCACGGCGCAATACCGGTGGTGGTGGATTTCGGTTGGTCCGGAGTGGGCGAGTTGTCGTGGATGTCGGTGCTCATGCGCAGAGCGAAGCAGGTTCCTTTGAAACCTCAATCTACCGTTCAAGGTACACGGTGGATTTCAGAATTCCGAACTACCTCCGCGCGCGATACTCGGTTGGGTTTACGCCGATCCAGCGTTTGAAGGCGCGGGAGAAGACGAGTGCGCTCTCGTAGCCGACGAGCGGAGCCACGACTTCTAGTTTGTCGTCGGTCGTCTCCAGCAGTCGCTGCGCGTGCTGCATTCGCAGATACGTGACGTGGTGCATCGGGGAACGGCCGAGTTCTTTCATGCAGAGCCGCCGGAGGTGTTCGGCGCTGAGGTGTGCGCGGGTTGCAAGTGTGGTGAGCGACCATGCTGCTGCGGGCTCTTGGGCGACTTGGTCCCAAAGTTTCCACAGCCGGTCGCCACGCTGCCACGGACTGGCGAGGCGGGAGGCGAATGCGTGGACGAGGCTCACCCAGTGGTGCAGCACTTTGGGGTCGTGCGCATTTTCCCACTCTTGGCGCAGTCCCGCGATGGCGCGCACGAGTTCGCCAGCGCCGGAGGTGCGAACGGGCGATGCTGCGCCGATGAGCGGCTTTACCCAAACAGGCTCTTCGTAGCGGACCCACGCGAAAATGAAGCGCTTTCCGGTCGCGGCGTGAAAGGCATTCAGCACTCGCGGCGGAGCCATCCAAACGGTCCCCGCGGCGACGCGCTGCCAGCGTCCGTCGAGAAGGATTCGGCCTTCGCCCTCGATGCATGCGAGGACGAAACTGCCCGTGGGCTGAAGCCGCACGCGGTTGTAGCGCGGCCCGGCGTCGTCCCATCCGAGACGCCCGATGCGGTGGGAAGCGAGCTCGGGGCACTCGTGCGCGTGGAGTTTCCAGACCTTCGTTCGCGGTCCGTCCACGGTAGTTTCTTTGAAAACGGGATCAGGCACGGTGCGAAGATGCACGGTCTGCGCGAATGGTCACGACGTCGTTTTTTGAATGTGGAGAATCATCGGCAGGATGTGCGTCGGAAGCGCTTCCCTATCCGGGCTGCGGTATGCGATGCTGCGCGGATGAAACGCGTCAAACACATCGCCTTTTTCCAATTCAAAGACACCTGCACCGCCGCCGACATCGTCGACGTGTGGCGCATCATGGAAG
Organism: Prosthecobacter debontii; assembly: GCA_945905735.1. Classification (GTDB taxonomy): domain Bacteria; phylum Verrucomicrobiota; class Verrucomicrobiia; order Chthoniobacterales; family Chthoniobacteraceae; genus SXWH01. The sequence goes on from CAMDQC010000005.1 coordinate 42,670, forward strand.
ACCTGCCGCGCAAAATCCCCGGCATCCTCGGGCTGACGTGGGGCGTGAATACGAGCACGGAAGGTCTGAGCGAAGGCTTCACGCACAGCTTTGTGATGCTCTTTGAGAACGCCGCCGCCCGCGACGCGTATCTACCGCACCCTGCGCATCAAGAAGCTGTCGGTCTTGTGGTCCCGAGACTTGCGCGAGTCGTGGTGTGCGACCACGAGTACGAGGGCTGATGCATCCGTCGCCACGGGACGAATGCTGACAGGTTGAGGATTGGTAATGTCAACTTTCGCAGTGTCTCATGGCGCTGGGCTAAGATTCGCGCACACGGTAGATACTCCGGTGGTATGTCCGCACTCCATCAGACGATCCGTAGAACCACGCCGCTTTTTGTGGCTGCGTCGTTGGGCGTCTCGGTGATGGCTGCGGCTCCCACTCCCGAGCAGGCGGAGTTTTTTGAAAACAAGATCCGTCCGATTTTGTCGAACGAGTGTTTCAAATGCCACAGCGCGGACGCCAAGAAGATCAAAGGCGAGTTGCGCCTCGACTCCCACGCCGCCGTTTTGAAAGGCGGCGAGAGCGGTCCCTCCATTGTTCCGGGAAAGCCCGACGAAAGTCTCGTCATCAAAGCCGTGCGCTACAAAGACGAGGACACCGCGATGCCGCCGGACAAGCGGCTCACGGATGCGCAAATCGCCGATATGGAGGCGTGGGTGCGCATGGGCAGCCCGTGGCCGGAGAACGGTGCCTCTGCCGCGGTCGCAGAGAAAAAGGGATACGATTTCGCAAAGTGGCGCACCGATCACTGGGCGTTTCGCAAAGTCGAAAAACACGCTCCGCCCGTTGTGCAAAACGCCGGTTGGATTCGCAATCCCGTGGACGCCTTTGTCCTCGCGCGGTTGGAGGCTGCCGGGCTGAAACCGTCGTCTGCTGCGGAAAAGCACGCGCTCGTCCGCCGTGCCTATCTCGACATCACGGGTCTCCCGCCGACTCCCGGACAAGCCGAGGCTTTCCTCGCCGACGCCTCGCCCGATGCCTTTGAAAAAGTCGTCGATTCCCTCCTCGCTTCTCCGCAGTACGGCGAACGCTGGGGGCGTCACTGGCTGGACGTCGCGCGCTACAGCGACGGCCTCGGCGGTGCTCTCGATCCTGCGGCGTTGCCCGAGGCTTGGCGGTATCGCGACTGGGTCGTCGCGGCGCTGAATCGCGACATGCCTTACGATCAGTTTGTGCGTGCGCAAATTGCCGGCGACCTCATCCCTGGCGATGCGGATTCCAAAGTCGGCACAGGCTTCTTCGCCGTCGGCCCCACGTATGTCGGCGACGGCGGTGATCCCGAGGCGACCGCCCAGACACGCGCCGAGACGCTCGCCGATCGCGTCGATACTTTCTCCCGTGCTTTTCTCGGGCTCACCGTCGCGTGCGCCCGTTGCCACGACCACAAATTCGACCCCATCCCCACCCGCGACTACTACGCCATTGCCGGCGTTTTTAATAACACCTCCACCAACGACATCCCCCTCGCATCGCCGGAAGTCGTCGCCGCATTTGACAGCGCAAAAAAGGCCGTAAAGGAGCAGGAGCAAAAACTAAAAGCCGCCGACAAAGACAAGCTCGACACCACCGCAATAAAGGCCGAGCTCGAGCTTCTCCGCAAAGCCGTCCCGCCCGCCATTCCCCGCGCCCACGGCCTCGCCGACAGCGGCAACAAAGACATGCCCGTCGCCATCCGCGGCGATTTGCGCAAGCCCGGCGAGAACGCCCCGCGCCGCTTCCTCCAAATCGTCGCTGGAGAAAACGCGCCGCTTTTCACCGAAGGCAGCGGACGCCGCCAGCTCGCCGATGCCGTTGCCGACCCTGCGAATCCGCTCACCGCCCGCGTCATCGTGAACCGCGTTTGGAAACACCACTTCGGCCACGCCCTCGCACGCACCCCCAGCAACTTCGGAATCATCGGTGACAAGCCCACCCACCCCGAATTGCTCGACTGGCTCGCCGCCACATTCGTCGAGCAAGGCTGGTCGCTCAAAAAGCTCCACCGCACCATCCTCCTCTCCGCCACCTGGCAAATGACCAGCCGCTACAACGCCGCATCCTTCGCCACCGACGGCGACAACCACCTCCTCTGGCGCATGAACCCCCGCAACGCCGAAGTCGAGTCCTGGCGCGACAGCCTCCTCTCCGTCACCGGCGAGCTCGACCTCACCCTCGGCGGCCCCCCCACCGACCGCATCCTCGAAACCAACCGCCGCACCCTCTACGGCACCGTCAGCCGCAACGGCGACCGCTTCCTCTCCGACGAATTCCTGCGCATGTTCGACTTCCCCGCGCCCCGCTCCACCAGCGAAGCCCGCACCGCCAGCACCGTCCCGCAGCAATACCTCTTCATGATGAACAGCTCCTTCATGACCGCCCGCGCAAAAGCATTCGCCGAGCGCCTTACGCGCGAAGCCAGCGACGACCGCGCCCGCATCGGCCGCGCCTACGTCCTCCTCTACAGCCGCCCCGCCGACCCGCGCGAAACCGACCTCGGCATCGCCTTCCTAGCCGGCGCCGCCAACGACCCCGACCCCCAAGCCCGCTGGAAATCCTACGCCCAAGTCCTCCTCTCCGCCCACGAGTTCCGGCAGATTCAGTAGGTGCTGCGTGGGATTCGTCGACTTCGCGCGTTACAGCTCATCATTTTGTAATGACAACTATTTGCAGCGACGGGTGGTCGATGTTTGCTCGGAGTCGGCGATGGCGCAGAATGCAGTGCATGAGAAGCACGCATCTCGTCCCCACTCCATCAGCACTTTCGCAGCAATTCATAGCGCGTAGGGCGGTGTGGTGTGGTCAAAGAAGTAGGCCGTCCGGGGCTCTATCTTGCAGGGGCGTCACTCTCGAACTCCGCCAAAACTAACCGCCATGCTTTTTCAACAACACGAAGCTGCTTTTCGCCGCGCTGCCGCGCAGCTTTCTCGTCGGGATTTTTTGAATCGGCTGGGGGCGGGGATGGGGTCGATCGGACTGGCTTCTTTAATGGGGCAGAATGCGGCGATGGGGGAGGCGGTTTCGGCGTCGCCGCTGGGGGTGAAGGCTCCGCATTTTGCGCCGAAGGCGAAGCGCGTAATTCAGCTCTTTATGCCGGGCGGGCCATCGCAGGTGGATACGTTCGATTATAAGCCGTCGCTCGCGAAACACGCGGGAGAGCGGCCGGAAGCGGTGAATCGCAAGACGCTGCGGAATACGAAAAACGGGCTGATGCCTTCGCCGTTCGCCTTTAAGCAATACGGGCAGTCGGGGAAGTGGGTGAGCGATATCTTTCCTCACGTCGGCGGGTGCGCGGACGATATTAGTTTCATCCATTCGATGTATACGGACATCCCGGAGCACGCGGGGGCGATGATGATGATGAACGTCGGGGCGCTTCAGCCGAATCGCCCGAGCATGGGGTCATGGCTGGTGTATGGACTGGGCACGGAGAATCAGGATTTGCCGGGTTTCATCGCGATGTCGCCGCGTGCGCAGCCGAGATGCACGCTGGCAAATTGGGGGAATGCTTTTCTCCCCGGCGCTTATGCGGGGAGCTATGTGAATATCGCGGAGATGAAGCCGGATGCGGTGATGAGGGATTTGAAAAATGCGCGTCTCTCGACGGTGGAGCAGCGCAGGCAGATGGATTTGCTGGCGAAGCTGAACCAAGAGCAGCTCGTCCGCGCGGAACGCGACCAGGGACTGGAGGCGGGAATCGCGGCGATGGAGATGGCGTTTCGGATGCAGTTCTCGGTGCCGGAGGTTTTTGACATCAGCAAGGAAACGCAGGCGACGCGGGACCTTTATGGCGACAGTGAATTTGGGAAGGGCTGCCTGCTTGCGCGAAGGCTCATCGAGCAGGGCGTGAGGGTGGTGCAATTGTCGCATTCCATCGACGGATACGACATCGCGTGGGACACGGGGCACGACGATATTGTGGGCGGTCATGCAAAGCTCGCGAAGGCGTGCGATCAAGGAATCGCGGCGCTCATTCATGATCTGAAAGCGCGCGGTCTTTTCGAGGATACGCTGATTGTGTGGGGCGGAGAGTTCGGACGCGCGCCGACTTCGGAGGGAGCGAAGGGGCGCGACCATAATCACTACGGCTACACGAACTGGCTCGCGGGCGGCGGAGTGAAATCGGGGTTCAGCTACGGCGCGACGGATGAGTTTGGCTGCACGGCGGTGGAGGATCGCGTCCACGTCCACGACTTGCATGCGACCATCCTGCACCTGATGGGGCTCGACCACGAGAGGCTGACGTATCGCTACTCGGGGCGTGACTATCGCCTCACCGATGTGTCTGGGAGCGTCGTCCGCGGCATCATCGCCTGATCGATTTTCAACCACGATGTACACCGATCCATTTCACCCGGCTCAAGCCCGCGCTGCGCACTTCCCGGCTTGCCTCCTCCCGTCGTCGAACCCAAGGTGCGCGGCGCTATGACAAGAAGCTATCTGATGGATCGCCGCACGTGCATCAAAGGGATCGGAGCCACGCTCGCGCTTCCGCTTTTGGAAACGATGGGCTGGGCGGAGCCGGGGAAGCGCGCGGCTGTCAAACCGCCGGTGCGCCTCGGGTTCATGTATATGCCGCACGGGGTGATCATGGATCAGTTCTGGCCCGCAACGCCGGAGACTTTCCTGTCCGCGCCACCGCCGGCTTTGGAATCGCTGCGTCCCGTGCTCGAACACTGTCTGCTGGTGAAGGGGATATCGGGGGTTCCGATCGCTCCGTTTAATGGCGCGCCTCACGCGCTGGAACTTTCGACGTGGCTCACGGCGATGCTGCCGGATGCTGCCAAACGCAATCGAATCCACATCGGGATTTCTGCGGACCAGATCGCTGCAAACTATCTCGGCGTCGCGACCGCGTTGCCGTCGCTGGAGCTGGCCACGATGCCGCAGACGCACAAGGAAAACCAGGAGGGGCTAAACGAAGGATACTACTCGCACTGTAGCTTTCGCTCGGCCACGCAGGCCGTGCCCGCCGAGATCGATCCGCGCAGCGTGCTGAAGCGGCTCTTTGGAAAATCGGACAAAGCGGGACTCGCGGGAAAGGCGGACCCGCTGGATCGACAGATGTTGGATTTGGTCATCGGCGGCGCGAAAGACTTGCGCCGGAAGTTGCCGCAGGACGATCAGCACAAACTCGATGAATACCTCGACAGCGTGCGCTCCGTGGAGCGCCGCATCGCCGCAATCGAGTATCGTCAAAAAGAGGCGGCGCTGGAGGCTTCCGGAGTGAGCGTGAGCAAGCGCAATGCTTCCGATTCGCCGCCGATCGAAATCAAGATTCCCGATGGCGACAAACGCAGCGAATACATGCAGGTGATGTGCGATCTCAACGTGCTCGCATTTCAGACCGACACGACCCGCGTGAGCACCTACATCGGCTCCACGCCGAACGGCGTTTCGTATCCCGAACTCGGGTTCAAGGACGAGCATCACTCGCAGACGCACCACAACAACAAGCCCGAGCAGGTCGGAAAAGTCGCCGCGATCACCGCGTTCAACATTTCGCAATTTGCCTACATGGTGAAGAAGATGCACAGCCTGCGCGAAGGCAACGGCACGTTGCTCGACAACTGCATCATGATGTGGGGCTCCGGTCTCGAAGACGGAAACAAGCACGCCCGGGAAAACCTGCCGTTCATCATCGCAGGGAAAGGCGGCGGCTCCATCAACACCGGACGCTTTCTCGCGAATACGAAAGGCAATCAAGGCGACCTGCTCACCACGTTGCTTGCGTGTGCAGGTGTTCCGCTGGACCGCCCGGTCGGTATCGCGACGAAGCAGATCACAGAGATGATGGCCATCCGTTGAGCTGCGGGAGAAACAGCCGCGCAGATAAGGAACGGCGTTTTGCTACACGAGCTACGCCACGACGCTCTTCACGACCTTACTCGACTCGACACCCGTGAGTCGCTGGTCGAGGCCGGAGTAGTGGAAGGTGAGCTTCTCGTGGTCGATGCCCATGAGGTGCAGCAGCGTGGCGTGGAAATCGTGCACGCTCACGCGGTCCACGACGGACTTGAAGCCGACTTCGTCGGTCGCGCCGTGGTGGACGCCCGCCTTTACGCCCGCTCCGGCGAGCCATGCGGTGAAGGCGTGCGGGTTGTGATCGCGTCCTGGTTTCGCGCCCTTTTGCGAGATGGGGAGTCGGCCAAACTCGCCCGCACAGACGACGAGCGTGTCTTTTAAAAGCCCGCGCTGTTCGAGGTCGGCGAGGAGTGCGGCGAAGGGCTGATCCACCTCGCTGGCAAAGCCGCTGTGATTTCCGACGATGTCGGCGTGTCCGTCCCACGAGAGCTGGTTGTCCATGCCGCCGCTGTAGATTTGGACGAAGCGGACGCCGCGCTCCACGAGCCGCCGCGCGGTGAGGCATTGCAGGGCCATGTGCTGGCAGTTCGGCTGGTCGAGGCCGTACAGCTTACGGATGCTCTCGGGCTCTTTCGCTACGTCGAAAGCCTCGGGCGCGGCGGTCTGCATCCGATACGCCAGCTCGAAGCTGTTGATGCGCGCCGCCAGTTCGCTCTCGGCTGCGGAGCCCGCCATTTGCTCGCGGTTTAGCGTGGCTAAAAAGTCGAGCTGCTCCCGTTGCCGCGCGTCCGTGAGGTCGGCGGGCCGCTTCATATTTGCGATGGGCTCGCCCTGCGGTTTCAACCATGTCCCTTGATACACGCCGGGCAAAAAGCCAGCCGTCCAGTTGCTCGCGTTGCCTTTGGGGAGGCCGCGATTTTTCGGGTCGGACATGACCATGAAGCTCGGTAAATCTTCGCTCTCCGAGCCCAGCCCGTATGTCACCCACGAGCCAACACTCGGGTGACCCATGCGTGTTGTTCCTGTGTTCATCATGAAGAGGGCAGGGGAGTGATTGTTTGACTCCGTGAAGCACGAGTGGATGAACGCCATCTTGTCCACCTGCCCGCAGAGCTTCGGAAAAAGACTACTCCCCCACGAGCCTGTCTGCCCGTGCTGCGCAAAGGCGAACGGAGACTTCATCAACCCGCCAACCGCATCGGGAAAAAAGCCTGTCTTCGGGTCGAAGCCGGGCATCGGTTGCCCGTCGCGCTTTTCCAGCTCCGGCTTGTAATCCCATGTATCCACATGGCTCGGGCCACCATTCATAAAGAGCCAGATGATCGCCTTCGCCTTCGCGGGAAAGTGCCCCGCTTTTGGCGCGAGCGGATTCCCCGCCGATGCGCCAAAGCCCGCCTGCGCAAGCATAGACTGGAGCGCCACCCAGCCGAACCCGGCTCCGGCGCGTTGAAACATTTGTCGGCGTGTGAACATACGGCAAAGAAACTCAGCGAACGCGAACGGCTTAGTCGAATAGCAGACTCCTTGCAAATTCCCCCGCCTCAGCCCAATGCTCGCGGCCATGAAGTTCGCGCTCTTTTTACTCGCTCCTTTTGCCGCGCTCGCTGTGGAATTGCCGCCGCCTGCGGGCAGGGCGGTCGATTTCTCCAAGGACATCCAGCCGTTGCTGGAGGCGGCTTGTGTGAAGTGTCACGCGAAGGGGAAGGAGAAGGGCGGCTTTTCATTGGAGACGCGCGCGATGTTCCTAAAGGGCGGCGATACGAGTGCGGCGGCGGTGATCGGGAAGAGCGCGGAGAGTCTCATCGTGAAGCTGGTGGCAAGCGACGATCCCGACGAGCGCATGCCGAAAAAGGGCTCGCACTGGACGCCGGAGCAAGTGGGGCTTTTGCGGGCGTGGATCGACCAGGGGGCGGCGTGGCCGGATGGCGTGAATTTTGCGAAGCCGGTGCCGGAGAATCTTGCGCCGCGCGTCGTGGTTGCGCCGGCGGGTGATGGGAACCCGATCGACCGCGTGCTGGGCGGGAAAGCGGCGGGACGCGAGGTGGTTTCGGATGCGGTGTTCGCGCGGCGGGTGTGGCTGGATACGATCGGGCTGCTGCCCTCGGCAGAGCAACTGGTCGCTTTCGATGCGGATGCAACGCCGGGGAAACGCGAGGCGCTGGTGGACCGTCTGCTGGCGGACTCACGGGGTTACGCGGACCATTGGCTGAACTTCTGGAATGATTTGCTGAGGAATGATTATCGCGGGACGGGGTTCATCGACGGCGGGCGCAAGCAGGTGAGCGGCTGGCTGTATTCGGCGCTGAAGTCGAACATGCCGTATGATCAGTTTGTGCGGGAGCTGACGAACCCGAGCCCGGCGACGGAGGGATTCACGAGCGGAATCCTGTGGCGGGGAAATGTGAATGCGTCCGAGCGGGCACCGATGCAGGCCGCGCAGTCGGTGTCGCAGGTGTTCATGGGGATTAACCTTAAGTGCGCGAGCTGCCACGATAGCTTTATTAACGATTGGGCGCTGGCCGATGCCTACGGGCTGGCGGCGGTTTACTCGGACGATGTGCTGGAGCTGGTGCTGTGCGATAAGCCGACGGGGAAGAAGGCGGAGGTGCGTTTTCTTTACCCCGAAATCGGGACGATCGCGGCGGGGTTGCCCAAGGCGGAGCGGACGAAGCGGCTGGCGGAATTGCTGACCTCGGACAAGAACGGGCGGCTGTCGCGAACGCTCGTAAATCGTCTATGGGCACGGCTGCTCGGGCGCGGGCTCGTGGAGCCGCTGGATGACATGGACAAGCCGGCGTGGAGCCCGGAATTGCTGGATTGGCTGGCGACGGACCTCATCGCTTCCAAGTGGGACATGAAGCGGACACTGCGGGCGATCCTGACTTCGCGGGCGTATGCGCTGCCGAGTGTGGAGGGGCCGAAGGAAGGCGAGAAGACGTTCGCTTTCACCGGGCCGCTGACGCGCCGCCTGAGCGCAGAGCAGTTCGCGGATGCACTCAATCTACTCGCGGCGGATTGGCCGTCGCTTCCGGGGTCGATGGAGTTTGATTTCGGCACGGAGGGTCTTGCGATGCCGAAGTGGATCTGGACGACGGAGCCCACGGACGCAGGCCCGCAGCGCGATGCACTCCGCGCCGCACACGCGCAACTCGACGCGGCCACGGCGAAGATCGCAGCGGCGCGCACGGCCCCGGATGCCGCTGCTGCGGTGTTGGCCACGAGTGAAGCGGTCATCATATTAAATGACGCGAAGACGAAGCTCCGCGCAGCGAAGGACAAGCAGGCGACGGGTGAGCCGGGGCAGATCGTGGAGCGGCCCGCATCGGACAGGCACCAGGTGGTATTCAGGAAGACGTTCGAGCTGGCGGCGGCTCCCACAAAGGCGCGCGCGCTGTTGGTGGCCACGCAAGGCATCCAGATATTTGTAAACGGCAAGGAGGCGAAAGCGGCGATGTCGGATGGGTTCCGCAACGGCCGCGCCAAGCTCTACGACCTCACGGCGCTGCTGGCAAAAGGGAAGAACGTGGTGGCCATCAGCGTCGCGAGCCACACGGAAAAAGGGATGAACTCAACGGAGCGCGCGCTGTTTCCGCAGAGCATCAACCACGAGAACAAGACGCCCGGAATGGCGTTCTACGCACACATCGCGGACGGCGTGGATATCATCTCTGATGCGACATGGAAGTCGCGCCGTGCGGCAGACTTGCCGTGGACTGGCGGGGATGTCGCCGATGCGACTTGGGCGGGGGTGACGGTGCTGCCGGATGGAACGTCGCCGGTGGATGAAGGGCCGTCGCTGGAGCCCATCAAGCGGCAGGATTTTGCAAACATCCCGGTCGATTTGACCCCGACGCTGCGCCCCGGAATCAGCACCGCCGCGCGCTCGGCGAACATCCGTGCGTCGATGATTGCCGCAGACCCGCTGCAAACCGCGCTGGAGCGTCCGAACCGCGAGGTGACGACCGCATCGCGCCCGGTGCTCGCGACGACGATCCAAGCGCTGGAGCTGACCAACGGCGCGACGCTCGACGACGAGCTGAAGCGCATCGCCACGCGCCATTTACCCGCCGTGGCAAAGGACGCGGGAGCTTGGACAACGGACTTTTACCGCGCCACGCTGGGCCGCGTGCCCTCGCCGGAGGAGAGCGCGGTGGCAAAGGAAATCCTCGGCGCAACGCCTGGTGCGGAGCACGTAGCCGACTTCGTCTGGATGGTGGTGAATCATCCGGAATTCCAACTCATCCGATAGCCAAACCATGCAAGTCAAAGTCCTCGCTTTCGCCCACGCCGCCGACGCCCTCGGCTGGCGGGAATCACTCGCCGAATGCTCGCCCTCCTCGACACCGCGGGAGATCGTGAGCTCGGTCGCACCGGGCTTTTCCCCCGGCTCGTGGCGCGTCGCCGTGGACTGCGACTACCGCCCGTGGGACGAAGCCGTGGGCGCGCTGGCGCAAGAGATTGCAATCATCCCGCCCGTGAGCGGAGGGTAGGTCATCATGCACATCGACATCACATTTACCCGCACGCCGATCGTCATCCCGCCGCAGACTCTGCCGTCGAGGGAGATTGGGGCGGTGGTGGAGTTTCACGGGATCGTGAGGGAGACGGAAGGAGCCAAGGCAATCGCGGGGCTGGACTATGAGGCGTATGAGCCGATGGCGGTGCGGCAATTGGAGGGGCATCTGTGGGAACTCAATGCGCTGCACCCATGCTCGGCGGTCACGTTGATCCACCGGCTCGGGCGTGTCGCGGTGGGCGAGGCTTCGCTGTATGTGCGCGTGGCGTCGAAGCATCGCGGGCCGGCACTGGCGCTGTGCGGGGCGCTGATCGACCGGATGAAAGACGATGTGCCGATCTGGAAACGATGAGCCTTTCGCGCTTCGCCCAGATCTTTCCGCCGGAGCGGCTGCTGACTTCGGCGGCGCATCTCTCGGCGTATGAAAGTGACGCGCTTACGGCGTTTCATTCGCGGCCTGTGGCTGTGGTGGTGCCGGAGTCGGCGGATGAGGTGATTGCGGCGGTGCGGCTTTGCCGGGAACTCGGGATGCCGTTTGTGGCGCGCGGTTCGGGGACGAGCCTGAGCGGCGGTTCGCTGCCGGTCGCGGGTGGAATTGTGATCGCGCTGAACCGCCTGAATCGCATCCTGAAGCTCGATGCAACGGAACGAATCGCAGTGGTGGAGCCGGGCGTCGTGAATACGCAAGTGACGCTGGCGGCGCAGCCATTCGGGCTGCATTACGCGCCCGATCCGTCGTCGCAGACGATCTGCACAATCGGCGGAAATGTGGCGTTTAACAGCGGCGGTGCGCATTGCCTGAAATACGGGATGACGAGCAATCACGTGCTGGGAATCAAGGCCGTGCTAGCGACGGGCGAGGTCGTGGAATTTGGCGGCCCGAGTCGCGAGTCGATCGGGCCGGACTACACGGGGCTGTTCGTCGGGAGCGAAGGTCTGTTCGGCATCGCGCTGGAAATCACGCTGCAACTTCTGCCGCGCGCGGAGTGCTTTCACACTGTGCTCGCGGGCTATCGCACGCTGGAGGAGGCGGGCGATGCGGTGAGCGCCGTGGTGGCGAGCGGGCTCTTGCCGGGCGCGCTGGAAATCATGGATGCGCTGGCGATTCAGGCGGCGGAGGCTGCGGTGCAATCGGGGTATCCGAAAGGCTGCGAGGCGGTGCTCATCGTCGAGCTGGAAGGCCCGCGCGAAAAGGTCGCCGCGGAGCGTCCCGCGCTGGATGCGCTGCTCGCGGCGAGCAAGCCGATCGAGAGTCGCGTGGCTGCGAATGCGGCGGAGCGCGCGAAGATTTGGAAGGGCCGCAAGTCGGCGTTCAGCGCAGTGGGGCGACTGTCGCCGGACTTCATCGTGCAGGACGGCGTTGTCCCACGCCAGCGTCTCGGTGAAGCACTGCGCCGCATCAGCGAAATGGCGCGCGAGGCCGGCATTCGTGTGGCGAATGTCTTCCACGCGGGCGACGGGAATTTGCACCCGCTCATCCTATACGATGGTCGCGAATCCGGCGCGCTGGAGCGGGCCGAGGAGCTCGCCGGACGCATCCTCAAAATGTGTGTCGCGATGGGCGGCTCGCTGACTGGCGAACACGGCATCGGAGTGGAGAAACGCGCGTATTTGCCGGACATGTTTTCGGCGGACGAGATCGCGCTGATGCACCGTATCCGTGCGGCGTTCGACCCGCTCGGTATCGCAAATCCCGGCAAGATGTTCCCCGGCGGAGACGCACCCGCGCTCGTGCAACACGGCCTGCATCCGCTGGAGAAAAGCGGGGTCATTTCACGCGAATGAAGACACCTTCCACCGTCGCGGAAGTCGCGGACATTATCCGCTCGTCGAAGCGCGTGCTCGCCGTCGGGGCGCAGACAAAACCGCGGCTGTCGCAGGTGCCGGACGAGGTGACGCTGATCTCGATGCGCAATCTCAGCGGCATCGTGGAATACGATCCCGGCGAGTTCACATTCACCGCATTTGCCGGAACGCCACTGCGCGAGATCGTCGCCACGCTCGCGGCGCAGGGGCAGTATTTGCCGTTCGATCCGCCGCTCGTGGAATCCGGCGCAACCATCGGCGGCACCGTCGCCGCGGGGCTCAGCGGGCCGGGGCGCTTCCGCTACGGCGGGCTGCGCGATTTTATTTTGGCCGTCCGTTTTCTCGACGGGAACGGGACACAACTCCGCGGCGGCGCGAAGGTAGTGAAAAACGCGGCGGGATTCGACATTCCGAAATTTCTCGTCGGAAGCCTCGGGCGATTCGGCGTGCTCACAGAGGTGACGTTCAAAGTATTTCCCTGCCCGCCCGCCTTGATGACCTTCGAGATTCCCTGCGCAAACGCCGCGGAGGCCGCAGCGCACATCGCGAAAGCCGCGAGCGGACGCTGGGAGTTCGACGCGCTCGATTACGATGGCACCCGTATCCTCGCGAGACTTCGCGGACCGCAGGAGGCACTTGATTTACTGGCCGCGGATATTTTGAACTGCTGGCCCGCCGCGAAACGCGCCGACAATGCCGTGTGGGATGGGATTCGGGAATGGCGGTTCGTGGGGGCCGATGGTTTGCTCGTGAAAATTCCCGTAACGCTTCGGAAACTTCCGGCTCTCGAAGCGATCCTTCAGGCGAGAAATATGGCGCTCCATGTGGTCGGCGGCAGTGTGGCCTACGCGTATCATTCTAACGTCAGTTATTCCGAAACTCTCAATGAAGCCCTTGTGGAAGTCTCGCTGGGCGGGCTGACTCTCAGAGGGTTTGGAGCGAGATTGTGTCATGGAGATTCTCACCATTCCGCTGTGGCACAATCGCTCAAACTGGCGTTCGACCCGTGTCATCGCTTGGGCGCGTAACCCTTGCCGGCCTTGTGTCGCTGTCCGTCCTGCGGAAAGAAGTTGCCGACGTTTACAAATCCTGATTTAACGCTGCGGCCTTAACCACGATCTACTTCGGGAAATCATTTTTCATGAGCGAATTTTTCAGCCGCTTCAACTTTCAAGAATCCAGCCTCACTTTTCAAGTATGGGCGGCAGCAGCCGTCATCTGGATTGCTGTGCTGGCGTGCTGCGTCACGAGCATTGTCAGCCAACCGTTTAGCGTACGCCAACGAGCCGTTTGGATTGCGCTCGTGGTATGTGTACCCCTCCTTGGATTGCTCGCGTATCTGCCATTTTCGATTCGGCGTGACGAATTGCCAACTGCTTTTCTGATGCGTGGGCAGAGTAAGAATCGGGACAAAAAAAACCGCAAATCGGCGCCTACGATTACCATTCAAGGGAAATAATCACTCGACAGCCTAAATGACTCAGAAAACCGCCTTACCGTTTTTAGCCGCGATTGCTTTTTCCGCACATGGGGCGACCCCATTGGATTCTTCAACGCCCAATCAGGCGAATCCTTCGCTCCCGACGGACGAAGTGATCGGGATTCCCGGTGATGCCTATGGAGCCGCGCCGACGAGGGATATTCCCTACCGTGACCTTTTTCGAAATACGGGGGTAACCCGCGGGTTGACCACGAGCGACCCTCGGCTCACGCCCACGATACGTCCTGCGGATAACATTCGCGTGAAGGGGAATCTTGATCTTCCCGATTTGCGTGGTCGATTCCCGTTATTGCAACGGGGATTTGCACCGGAGGATGCTGATTTGAAGGTCGGACCTTTATACTTCAATCTCCGACAATTCTCAGTCGGCGTGCAGTGGACGGACAACGCTCGCCGGGATAACCAAAATCGAGAGTCCGAAACGCGGGGATTTGCGAGTATCGGTGCGCAGGTGATTTGGCAAATCTCTGAGGTTACTCGACTTTCGGCATCCGGCAATTTTGTCTGGTTCCCTTTTGAAAATCGAGGCGGCCTGTCGGGGTTTGCGCTTCGGTCTCCACTGTCGTTCGGCCTCGCCTCGGCACCCGATGCCCAAGTTCAGGCGTCTTGGGAGCCTACGATCTTTGGCGTTCCGTGGGTCATTGCAGACGAGTTACGCACAACCGTCGGCCGTTACACAAACGGCGTTCGCGACGATACTGAAATTTTTGAAGGCTTTTCGATCGACAACAGCGACGGACAGAGTGGCGGCAACTACCTATTCCGCTCACCCACAGGACGCCAATCGCGAGGTTTTCGTCAGGAAACCACCAATAGCAACAACGAGGTGCTGCTTTTGACCAACATCGTCAGTGCCACCACCACCGCCAAAGTGCCGGGGGACTTCAACCTTCACTTTCGCGCTGCGCACGAGAATATTTGGTATATCGACGACAATGACAGAAGCCTGCCGCCAGAACGGAATACGGTATCCTCCGAGCTTGCGTCATACCGCGAATCGCTCCGCTTCAAGCCGTATCTCCGGTATAAACTCGATCAACATCCGGACCCAGAGCGCCTTTATCAATCAGTGCGAATTGGCGTCCGTGGCCCTGTCACCGATTTGATTAATTTTGACGGAAATGTCGGACATCTTTGGGAGGAGCAAAGTGGTCGTGAGAGTATGCTGTGGAGAGCCCACTTTGACCATGTGATCAATCCCCGCACGCGCCACACGATCGACTGGTCGCGCAACCTTGACGACCTTTCCGACCAACTCGTCCAACACGTGCGATACCAGTTTCATCACGTTCTCGGCCCTGGATTGAGCGGCGATCTTTACGGCGGCTACAACTGGGTTGAAGACCTCGATGGCGTGTTCGCTGATCGCGAGGAACTCAATTCAGGACTTCGTTTGAGCTGGCGCGTTAGCCCGAAGACGACTGCCCGCTTTTTGGGACAATACGCAGATACGGTTTTCAGTAGCGGTTCGTTCGATACCCAAGTGTGGAGGGGCCGCTTTGAGCTCAGTCATCGATTCGGTGACCGAATCAACACCCGGATTATCTACCAACACACAAAACAGGAATCAAGTAACGGGGCCGCTCAATATGACGAAAACCTCTTGTATTTTTCGATGTCGTATATCTTCGAATAAAAGTTGCCGATTTTTCTTAATAAACTCCAACAAACCATTGACCGCTCCGGAGGCGATCCCTATACCGTCCGCCGGGCTCCAAGAAAACATTTCACAACCTCGTTACCAGCTCACATGAACCAGCAACATTCCATCAAAAGACTACTCTTAACTTCACTCCTGTTTGTCGTATCCTTGCCTACGGGCATTCGTGCCCAGACGGTGGCGGCCGATCCGACGGGGAACAACTCGACGATTTCGGCAGATGGTGCGAAACAAGTAAACTTTCGCGCACCGAATGCAGACCTGAAGCCCAACGAAACAGCCCTTCAGCCGGGTGGTGTTCAAAACGAAAAAATCAGTGACTTGGAAACATTAATTGACCGTCGGGACAGTCTCACTGGTGAGGTCGACGACAACAGGAAGCGCATTGAAGCAGATCGGAGCCGAGTTCGCGTGTTGCAAAACCTCGGTCAAGCGGAAGAATCTGATCGGCTCATTCTTCAAATTCGCGATGCCGAGGCGCGGATACGGAATAGCCGAACACAACTCGCCCAAGTGGAGGAAGAAATTGAGAAACTTCAACGCCACGCTAACAGTTCTAGCCCGGAAATCGTGGGTGAAGAAGTGATTCTTCCCGGTGAAAACCTAGATGTCATTGTCAACGAAGACGGCGCTTTCAACGGGCGATACGTCGTTCGCCGAGGTGGCTATATCATTATGCCTGGAATTGGGCGTGTGGCCGTTGCTGGCAAATCCGTCGGGCAAGCTGAACAAGACATCAGCCGCTCCTTGAGGCAGACTCAATTGAAGCGCGCAACGGTTACTGTCGAACGCTTTCAGGGTATTGATGTCGAAACTGGGAGCGTTGTTTACCTTTCAGGCGAGTTCCGAAATCCCCGACCCTATCGTATCCCGGCTGGCACTGCCCCGACGCTTATTTCCGTATTGCTCAGTTCCGGCGGATGGACAGACCGTGCAGACCTTACTCGTGTCAGAATCATGCGTATGGCGCGCAACAAGCAAGTCGCCGACGAGGTGAACGTAAAACGTATTCTTGATGGAAACATCGGAGGAGCAGGACTCGGCGCGGATATTACCTTGACCGAAGGCGATGTGATCGTGCTTCCGTCGGGCTCATTGAACCTCGTCTATGTCACGGGTCGCGTTAAAAGTCCTGGCAGCTATCGAATTACTGAAGGTGAAAAACTCACTGTATATGGGGCCATCCTACAAAGTGGTGGTTTTGATCACTTTGCCAGCAAGTCGCGCACGCACATCCTTCGTGCAATGCCTGACGGTACAAAAGCGAAGATTCCGGTTAATCTTGAAGAGGTGCAGAAGGGCCGTAAGCCCGATGTGATTCTTCAGCCAAGTGATATCATCGTCGTTCCAGAGAAGTGGTTTAGCTGGTAAGCTCCGAAACAGTTGTTATTTTCCCCGACTTTCGATTGTGAAGTGTATGCCTTTCAGTAAGGTGGCATCTCACCTCGTCGATATTTAACTCAAGATCAATCAATGCTGCCCGGACTAAAGAAACGCGTCGTCAATTTACATGACGTAATAATGTACGTCGCAATCGCCCGGAGGCATATCCGGTTGATGGTGTTGCTACTCTGTTTCTGCTGGCTGGGTGCTCTCGTTTTTTACGTTTATTCACGCCCCGTTTATATGTCTCGCGCCTTGATCAAGACGGACACAATCGACCTAAATAAAACCGCGGAACGAGCATTCGGCGAACGCTCTCGAGTTTCTGGATTAGCTGGCGAGATGACACTTCCCCATATTATTGAGCGAACCGCAGCCCGCCTCGGAGTGAGAGCGGGTGCACGCGACATTCAAAAGTACTACGTGAAGAAACTCGTTGCGAGAAGAGACGCAGAAGACAATATCGAGATCGAAGTATATTTATATTCTTACGACTGGGCGAAACGCTGGCCTGAGACGCTAACAAGAACATATCTTGACTATCGCGCCCAGCGGAGGAAAGACGAGATGGATCAAAGGACGGAGACCCGCGATTTGGACCGCAAAAAGCTGCTCAAAATGATTGAGGATTATCGCTCGACGATAGCGAAATCCGAAGTGAATGACGAGGTGACAAAGGCGGGTATTGCGTATTCGGTTCTTGCAAATACACCCGTAGCCCTTGGCGATGCGCGACGAAAGGTGGATACGATTCGAACTGTCAGAATTCAAGTAACCAGCCCGGAGCTGGATACGATAGGAAGGTTGTCGCTCATTTCCTCCGCGACAGCGAACCTAGTAGTCGGGACATCGGTTCCACAAATCCCGAATGCGACGCCGCCTGCAGCTCCATCAAATACGATTATCCTCCAAAACTCATTCCCTGCTTCTCCCCAAGTCGCTCCTGCGACTCAGCCTCATCCTGCTCCCGAAGGACAGAACACGCCCAATTTAGAGACTCCCCAGGCTCGGCGTGAGCCTTTATCTGTGGTCACTCCTGATTTAGCGAGCGAGAGCACTTGGAAAAACGAAGTCCGCCAAATCAACCTCCTTCATGCACAGAGGTCTGAGTTGCTCCAAACAAAACAGCCCGGTCATAAGTCGGTGCTTGATTTGGATGAGCAGATTAACGCTTTAAAAATAAAGCTCGAAGGTGAATTAACGACAGAACTTGAGAGACTGGATCTCAACTATCGTGAACTTACGGAGCGGATTATTGACTTGGAGAAAAAGCTTCCTGAACTGGAGAAGGCGAAGCAGTCGGTAAGGAAGGCCACCGAGGAGCAAGGTCTTGTTGGCGGGAGTTTGCAACAGTGGTTGGCGCAACTTCGAAGGATCGAACTGGAGTATGAGAACGACGCATATGCATTTGATCGAGATAAACTCAAACTTTTTTTCCACGGCATTACCCAGATTAATGAAAATCCAATGTCTCCAAACCGACTTTCATTACTCATTTACGCAACTGCATTAGGTTTGATGCTTGCAATTGGTGTTCCGTTTCTTATCGAATATCTGGATCACACCTTATCAAACATGGAAGAAGTCGAGGCGACTTTCCAATTGCGAGGCCTCGGTATTATCCCGAAGTTGGCTACATCTGATGAGCAGACCGGGTTGCTTGATCGCCATTCCGCCAAGGAGACGAACTTACTTGAGAACTTTCGGGTCATTAGAACAAATCTCCTGAGCATGGGAGCCGTCACTAAGCCGCCTCAGGTTGTCATTGTGACAAGCGCGATGCCGAAAGAAGGGAAGACGTTTGTCTCGTCAAACTTGGCTCTATCGTTCGCCCAGACGGGCGCCAAAACCTTATTGATGGACACGGATCTTCGTCGTGGCCGATTGCATCGTCTCTTTGGCTATCGCAAGCAGCCGGGTCTGAGCGGTGTTCTTTTGGATCAAGTTTCACTGGATGAGGCGATCCGCCCTACATCGAGTGAGAACCTCTTCATGCTGTCCGCTGGGCAGCATCTCGAGACCGGGACGGAGTTATTGGGGTCGCAGAAGTTTATCGATATTCTCGCTGAGTTGAAGAAGCGTTTTGACCGTATCGTGATGGATACGCCACCAGTTTTGGGGCTATCTGAAACCTCAATTCTTCAAAACCACGTCGATGGAGTTCTGTTTGTGATTTGGAGCGGGCAAACGCCGATTAAAAGCGTTAAAGCTGCGATTGAAATCCTTCAATCGAACGGCGCGAACTTTTATGGATTCGTGCTCAATCGCCTAGATTTGAGCGCGACCGTGAATTACTATCAGTATTATTACTACTCGCACGACTACTATTATCAGTATCAACCATCAGGCCGGATCGAGAATAGTTTATCCCCTCCGTCCAATTCTGGCACTTAGAGGAGCTGGAGAATGGCCTTCGCTGAAACAGCCAATCCCCGAATTTCGGAAGACGGGGTAACAGTTATTATTCCGGCGTATAACTACGCTCGTTTTCTCCCGGACGCGCTTAAATCGGCGCTAGCCCAAAATTACTCACCACTCGAAATCATCGTCGTGGACGATGGCTCCACAGACGAAACCCCCAGCGTTCTTCGCAGCATCACGGACCCGCGACTGCGTATCATCCGGCAGGAAAACGCGGGCCTTTCTGCTGCGAGGAATACCGGCATTCGCGAGGCGCAGTACGGGTTAATCGCCTTTCTTGATGCGGATGACCGATGGGACGTTGACTTTCTGCGGATTGTAGCTGGGAGATTTGTAGAGCTTTCGGAAGAATTTGCTATTTCAGCGAGTGGATCGAGGATGATGACGCACGATGGATTCCTGGTTGTGCAGCCGAATCGAGTTCGGGCACCCGCCTCCGTTCTTACCGCGCGCGATTTCATCATCCGCAATCGGGTGTTTCCGTCGGCAGTCGTCGTGCGAAAATCAGCATTTGCGGTTTGTGGGGACTTTGACATCACGTTGCGGAGCTCGGAGGACCGCGATATGTGGATTCGCATCACCGCACGCTATCGGGCTGCGTATATAGATAAGCCGCTCGTCCATATCCGCCGGCATGGAGACAACATGAGCAAAAATGCTGCTCGGATGCGGCATAACACAGGCCGGACACTCGGGAAAGCATGGAGAGCTGGGATTGTCAGTCGGCTGAATTTGTTGTTTTGGGCGCGCACCCGAGCGGTGTTTGAGTATTCCAGTGCGTGGACTCACTTCAGCGCGGGACTGCGAGGCACGGCGCTCCGGTATCTCGCGTATTCCATTATACTTTGTCCGTGGTTTTTTCGACCTTCGGCACTGGGCGAGTGTTCTCTGTTCCGGCTGAGGGCTCTGAGGAACTTTCTCATCTCCAAGGCTTCCCCTCCAACACTCACACCCATCGCATCGCCCAAGTGAGGATCGTCCACCTCGTCAATTCGCTGGAGCCCGGCGGCATGGAAAACGGCGTATGTAATATTGCTAATGGGCTCGCCTCCCGAAAGTTCGACACACATGTCGCGTGCCTAGAGCGGCGCGGTTCTTTTGCGGAGAGGCTATCGGGATCGGTGCATGTCCTAGGGAAAAGCGGCGGTTTCAGCCCAAGGGCGGTGTTCAATCTTGCGTGCCTTTTGCTCCGCCTGCGACCGGCGGTGCTGCACACGCACAACCTCGGCCCGCTTATATACGCCAACCTCGCGACGCTGGGCGGAAGGACCTGTCGCATCATCCACGGGGAGCACGCGCAACTTGCTCCATGGGAGCGGGAGCAGCGCCGCATCCGACAGCGGCATCGCTTGTATCGCGGGTGCCGCGCGATCCATACCGTCTCGCGGGGGCAGGTGGATGATCTGGTTCGACACGGATTTGCGCATGAAAAGATTCGCTCCATCCCGAACGGCGTGGATACGGTGCGCTTCACTCCCGGCGACCGCTCAGAGGCGAAGCGCGCACTCGGACTTCCTGAGAATGAGCCTGTCGTCGGCCTTGTTGCCCGCTTTGGACCGTACAAACGGCACGATGCGCTGATCGCCGCACGACCAGACGCGCAGCTCCTTTTCGTCGGCAGTGGCGGCAGTGAAGAGGCGCGCATCCGACAACTCGCGGAGGGCAATGCGCGACTACATTTCACAGGCTTTCGCCGTGACCCAGAAACGTGCTACCGCGCGATGGATTTGCTGGCGATTCCATCAATCAACGAAGGGATGTCGAACGCCGCGCTGGAGGCCATGTCCTGCGGAGTCGCGGCACTCGGAAATCTTGGCTGCGGCCTCGATGAAATCATCACTAGCGGGGAGAACGGAGTCATCGCCGACCTCACACAGCCTGCCGAACTCGCGCGGGAAATCTCCGCACTACTCGCAAAGCCTAGTGAGCTCGTTGACATAGGGAGGCGGGCACGCATGACTGTGGAGACCCGTTTCTCTATCACCGCAATGCTCGACGCATACGAACAACTTTACCGCCCCGCGCGCGATGGCAACTCATGAAGGCATCCTATATCTGCGCCGCGGCTTCCTCCTTCTTGATAAAATGTGCGCCAATATGCAGTGATGCACCTTGAAGTATGGACTTTATTTGCATCGTTTTATTTCTGGCGCTCTACTACCTAAAGCCGCAAGAGTGGACCTCGCTCTTCGCGACGATTCGCTTCGTCCAGCTCGTCATGTACGCGTCACTCGCGACGCTATTTTTCCGTGAGCGCAGCCTGAAAGCGCGGGACTTCTTCCGCACTCCGCATGACTGGGCCGTTTTCGCTTTTCTTTTCTGGCTCTTCGCCAGCAGCACCGCACCGTTCGAGATGTTCAAAGCGGAGGTCATCAGTCGTATCATATTTTACATCGTCACGGTTCAGACGCTTTTTTCCATCTCAAGGTTAAACAAGTTTCTCGGGTGGTGGACTGGCTTTCTGGTCATTACTGCATTTCTCGCCATTGCTGGAGAATATTTTTGGGATCCACTGGGCAGTAGTGATATTACGAACGGGCCCATGAAAGGCCGTCTGGTGCTGAATCTTTCGATGGTGAACAATCCTAATGCGCTGGCACACTCCCTCGCGCCGGCTCTCGCCATGCTCTATTACTGCACTTATTGGAAGCGGTCGGTTTTCTTGAAAGTCTTTGGTGTGGTGGCCCTCGCGCTCGTCACTTTTACAATATGGCTGACCGAATCGAAAGGTGGGTTTTTGGCCGCAGGAATCACGATTCTGGGGATGCTCACGTTTGGGCGTCCAAAATCAGCGCAGATCGTGATCGCTGGAGTTCTCATTTTAGCCGGATCGTCAGTCCTCTATCAGTTGCCGCGAATGACTGAGCTCAATCGTTCAAAGACCGACGCGGCCATTCAAGGACGCGTGGCTTCATTCACGCACGGCTACCACTACTACCAAAACAGCTTCGCTGGTGTCGGACATGGTCAATTTATGAAACGTCAGCTTGCCGAGTATAAGCTGAGCAAAGCGCCGCACTCTGTCTATAACTGCATCGGATCGGAGCTGGGAAAGGTCGGGATGTTTCTGTTTCTAATGATCTTATGGTCAAATTTTCGCACGTTGATTTTCATGAAGACGCAAAATGTCGAGCAGGAGCGAGCGCGGAGAATATTATTTGTGCTCGTGCTCAGCTACGCGATTTCTGGCTGGATGGTGGATTTCGCCCATCGTGTCAGTTTTTACCTTTTCACTGCGGCGATAGCGGTGATGCACCGCCTCGTATTGCTCGATCAGAAGGAGCCGGATGAGGCAGACCCGAAGAAGCAAATTGCGACTTGGAGACGGCCCTCGACGGTGCCTGTCCATGCCACGCCAGGCCCATCCTTGGAACACGCTGTTCCCTTAACCAATGCCGCGCTTCCGCGATTCGCATTCATGCGGACGGAGAATCCGCCCCAGCCGCCAGACGAACAGGGTGAGGGTGCCATCCATGAACTAAAAAAGAAATTCAGCCAAGGCATAGGCTGGCTGGATATAGGCATCGTGCTAGTGCTGCAAAAACTCGTGGAGATGACGTGGGTTTATTGCATCAACAATATGTGACGGCGCGTATGTCCACCGTCTGGCCCTATGTGATTTTTTCGACAAGCGCCCTCTGCCTCGCCATCACCTACGTACTCTATCCGTGGGTTTGCCGATGCTTTGCCCGCGCCCGTCCCCATCCGCCGGTGCGGCACGATGATGCGCCTGTGCCATCCGTCACCATCATCATCGTGGCGCACAACGAAGCAGCCCGACTGCCCAAGCGCATCGCCAATCTCGTCAATTCAGACTATCCGCCGGAAAAGCTGCAAATCCTGATCATGGATGACGGCTCTACGGACAACACGAAGATGGTGCTCGATTCCTTGATAAATCCGCAAGTCCGCCGGCTGCACCTTGCCGAGCGCAAAGGAAAACCAACAGCGCTCAATGCCGGAATCGCCGCCAGCACGGGCGAGATTTGCATTTTCGGCGACGCACGGCAGACTTTCGCCAGCGACACCGTCCGGCGGCTCGCCACTGCCTTTTCTTCCCCCGAGGTGGGCGCAGTCAGCGGGGAATTGGAAATCGCACCGGGCGCTTCCACAGTCGGCGGCGGAATCGGCTCCTATTGGGAGCACGAAAGGCGGCTGCGAAGCGATGAAGCCGCCCACGATTCCTGCATCGGCTGCACGGGCGCGTGCTACGCGATTCGCCGCAGCCTGTTCTCCCCCGTGCCGGAGGATACCCTGCTCGACGACGTCGTGATTCCCCTCCGCATCGCAGCCGACGGGTATCGCATTTTGCACGACAGAGCCGCGCTCGCCTACGACGAGCAACCTCAGGACCCCGAATTTGAAGGCAGGCGAAAACGCCGCACACTTGCGGGCAACTTCCAGATGCTCTTCCGGTACCCAGCGTGGCTCCTGCCGGCGGGGCACCGCCTCTGGTGGCGAATCATCGCTCACAAATACCTGCGCATCATCGCGCCACTCATGCTCCTCGGGACCGCTGCGAGTTCCATCGCACTTTGGCCGTCGCCATTCTATAGCGCAGCCCTTTGTTTGCAGGCACTTTGCTACCTGCTCGCCGTGGCGGGACTCATCACCAGAAGCAATGCGAAAATCTTCAGTTGGCCCGCTGGTTTTCTATTCCTTAACACGATGGTCGTCCTGGCGTTTTTTGATTACATCACCGGACGCACCTCCCAGAAATGGGCCATGCACCGAAATATCGGTGGAAAATCCGTCAAAAAAAACTCAATGCTCGACTCAACAGAACGCGAAAGATAACGAGCTTAAACACTCAATTGATCCACGAAAAATGCCATTGCTCCTTTAAATACCACTTTCGGTAATGACAGAATTCTCAACCGACCGTTTTGCGGTTATCACCACTATCCAGCAGCCCACCCCCTCCATGGTGCGGCTCGTTGAAAAACTGCGGGAAGCAAACTGCCACATGCTGGTGATCGGGGATCAAAAAGGCCCGCAAGACTATCCATTGCCCGACTCGGAATTTTTCTCCTACGAAGCGCAGTTGAAGCTCCCTTATCGCCTCGCGACCCAACTGCCAACAGGCCACTACAGCCGAAAAAATCTGGGATACCTCATCGCTAACAGCCGCCATGCGGAGATGCTTTACGAAACCGACGACGACAATGCCCCGTTGGATTCGTGGTCTTGGCGCAAGCCACAAGTCGAAGCCCGGCATCTAGTGGGCTCCGGTTGGATGAACGTTTACAACCTCTTTTCGTCCGATCTTATCTGGCCGCGTGGACTTCCCCTGTCCCGCACACGGACCACACCGCAATTTGAACCCGGCGGATATGTGCGTACCGTTATCTCCCCCATCCAACAAGGCCTCGCCAACGGCTCGCCGGATGTGGATGCGATCTGGAGATTGATCCTTGATTCCAACATCACATTTCAAAATCCGGGCAGCGTGATTCTTTCCGCCGGACAATGGTGCCCGTTCAACAGCCAGAGCACATGGTGGTGCAGTTCCGCTTTTCCCCTGCTTTACCTCCCAAGCTATTGCTCATTTCGGATGACGGACATCTGGCGGAGCTTCATCGCACAGCGCTGCCTTTGGGCCTTTGGCTCCAACGTCGCATTTCACAACGCCGAGGTATTCCAAGACCGAAATGTGCATGACCTGATGCGTGATTTTAAGGACGAAGTTCCTGGCTATTTACAGAACGACAAAATCGCCGCCCTGCTCACTCAATTGGATTTGGATAAAAGCCTGGATGCCGTGGGTGCCAATCTTCTGGCGTGCTACGAATGCCTGATTGCCAACGGAATTTTCCCCTCGCAGGAATTGCCGCTGGTTCGCTCTTGGCTTGCCGACTTGGCCGATTAACTGACGCTTGCTCCTAAGAAATATGCCGTCCAGCGTCCCGAAAATCACCATCTACAGCCTCCCGCCGAGGACGCTTGCCTATTACGACTGGCTGATTACCGGGTTGGAATTGCTGAAGGAATCCGGCACCATCGAGATCGAATACAGCGGACACTGGTGGGATCGTCTTCTGCGCTACCATCCCAAGGTGATGCGCATCACAAACCGCCTCTCGCCTGCATTCGTGGATTTCTGTTCGCCCGTGGATGCGATCTGCATCACAGGTCGTTTTGAATACAAAGGAGCGGCCATGAATTTTGCCGTGGACATCACGGATTCCCCCTTCGTGTTTGCGACTGCGTTGCTTGAATCGGTGGACATCTACTTCAAATATCAGTGCCCAAAAACTTTTGATCCCGCCGGATTTCCAATCAACAAACACATCCGCGCCCCCTACCACCCGGATGTCTTTACTTTTCAAAACAAAATCCGCCCCGGGATGCTCGGACGTCCACTCGGTCACGGCTTAAACCTCCGCAGAAACCTTCGAGTTCTGCGCCAGTGGGAAGCATTGGCGCAGACCCCCAAGACGTGCAGCATCTTCGCCTCATTTGGGACGATAGACTACCCTGCCCCAAGGACAGCGCACACCCCCCTGCCTGCCCAATATAACTACTTCAGCGAACCCACGCTTCTCGCGCGCTACCCAGGGCAAATCCACCACCCGAATCAAAAACGCTCCAAAATCGTAAAAATACTGCGCGACATGAAAAAGCCTGACATAGACGCACGGCTTTGGCGCACCAAGGACCCTGCGATCTACGCACCCCCACTTTCAGAAACCGAATACGCACAGCACGTCGCAAGTTCCTCGACGGTGGTCAACATTTCCGGCTTCCGGCGAAGCATCCCCTACCGACTTTGCGACACACTGCTCACCGGGGGCATGATCGCCACCGACACACTCGCGATTCGATGGCATGAGCCTTTCGAGCCTTTTGAAGTCCGGGAAATCGGCGACATGGGCTACGAGTTGGAAGAAGAGGTGAACTGGCCGACCATCACTTCCGTGCTCGAGGAAATCTACGCCACCACACCCCCCACCTCGCAGGATGTCCGCGCAAAAGCGGATGCATACGAAAGGAAGTGGTCGCCCCGCGCCTTTGCACGATACTTTGTGTCACAATGCGAGCAATCCCTAGCCCTAAACTAATCACACCTATGGCATCAGAGCAACCCGCAAAAGACATCTCCGCAGAACTCGACTATCAGGCCCGCCACGCAGCAGCCGCCAGCCCGAACGAAAAGAATTCAATCGAAAAAATCGCGCGCTATCGCGACTGTAAAAACCATCGCTCAGTCAGAAAAGAATACACCTTCCGCC
>CAMDQC010000006.1 GCA_945905735.1 Prosthecobacter debontii
ACCGCTGAACTGGAAGTCCGCCGCCAACCAATTCGCCATCCAATTCGGCCCGCGCTTCTGCCAGGCTGCCTCGCCCACAACGCAGGCTCCCTAGCAAATCCATCAACACATCAACCGCCCTTAAACACAAACTTTTAGACAGGTCCCTATTGCCAAATATCGGGGCGCTATTTTTCAATCAGCACATCCTATTTTTAGACCTGAACGAGATATTTTGAGACATGCGAGCGCTATCCCCAGTAAAAGCACTACTGTCCAAAGACCCGGATATCCTATTTCCAAATCAGCGACAGATATTCCGAGACCCGGAGGAGATATTTTAAGACATGCGAGCCCTATTTCTAGTAAAAGCACTACTGTTTGGAGACCCGGATATACTATTCTTTGACAATAGAACCTTATTTTAAGACCAGCGAATGCTATTTTTTGATGAGCGAACGCAAAGTCCATAAGCGAGGCTTCAATCCTTTATTGAGTAAACACCACATAATGTAACACATACACAAAAAACAAACGATAGAACTCCCATCGCCATGCCCAACGAACCAGAAAACAACTCCTCAGCCTCCAGCTCCAGCTCCAGCTCCGCCCCCGAGAACAAGCCCCGGAAACCCCGTGGCCCGTTTGACCAAGGGAAAGTCGATAAAATCGACGAGACCCGCGACATCATCACCGCCTACCACAAGCCCGAGCACAAACAAGCGCTCATCGACCGGGACGTGACCGAGGCCGACGTCGCCGCCCTCGCCGCCCTATGCGACCGCGCCGAAGACGCCATCACCGGAGGCCACGCCGCCACCGTCGCCAAAGAGCAATTCACCGCCGACGAAGCCGCCGCCCGCGCCAGCGTGAACGCAGGCGTGGACGTGGCCCAGCGCGGCGCACTCCGCACCTTCCGCGCGAGCGAGCGCGCCCGGCTCGGCGATTACTTCATCGGCGAAGACGTCGATAGCAACCTCGTCCGCCTCAAAACCGTCGCCAAAAGCATCCTCGACCGCATCACCCCCGGCCCAAACAACGCCCCACCGCTCGACGTTCTCAAAGGCGTAAAAGCAGCCGACATTACAAAGCTAACCACCGCCTACGCCACGCTCACCGCCAAAGACAACGCGCAAGCCGACGCACAAAACCTCTCCAAAACCGAGCACCGCACCGCCGACGAACTCATCGCCGACATCACCGCCGCCCGCCTCGACATCCAACTCGCCGCCGACCAAGAATGGCCCTGGAAGACCCGCGAACACGACACCATCCGCGACCAATTCCACCTCCCCCGCACCCGCCCCATGAAGGAATAATCGCGCACAACCGCGCCGAGCACCATCCCCACGAGGAAGAGCCCGGCCCGATTATTCCCAGCAGCAGTTCCAGCGCGGAAAGCAGTTCATCAAGCAGCAGCGAAAGCCTCACCAGCGACTCGTCGAGTAGTTTCGGTGAAAGTAGTAGCAGCGAAAGCAGCAGCTCTTCGAGTGATTGAGGGGTTGCGATTTCCCTAAAACACGAAAACCTTCGGTAACATGTGGAATGCAAAAACACGACTAAGGCACCCTGCGGCAATACTGGCCGCGCTATATTTGTTCTTCTCGTTAGTTCCGTTCATGTTCTCTGTTTACTGGCTGTACATTTGGTATCCGATGAATATGCCGCTTAGCAGAGTTGAATTGATTGAGCGTGCCTTCTCCGAAGTTCCGGGCGCTGGTTTCCTCTATTATATTTCTGTCTCTTCGCTTAATGCCGTTGTTTTGTTTTTAACAAGTTACGCATTGATGGCCTTGGTAGGGCGAATTCGGAAACCGGGGGCAGGAGACAAAAAAGAAACATGACACGCAATGAAGCCGAAAAGTTTTCCATTTTTTCGGCTGACACCGTTTTCCCCGCTTGCGAACGTCCGCGCGCTATCGAAAATGGAATCATGAAAAAAGCCTCCGAATACAAACTTCCGGTGCCAAAAAATCTCGCCCGGAAACTCGCGGACAAAGGACATCCTCTCGCCGCGCTCGCAGCGATGTCGGAGGCGGAGTGCCGGTCGGACCTGAAGAAAACGTGGTCGGCAATCACTCATCCATCGAACAAGAGCCTAGCGAAATACATCCTCGGCCTTCCGAAAGTAGTGCTCTCCGAAGCTGGTGAGAGGGAATACTGGCTCACCTTTTCAGCTTCGGATGAAGAGAAGGTGTCAATCATCGCCGCAAAGCCCGGCGATCCATTGCCCTCGCTCGATTTTCCACTCGACACAATTCCCGGCCTCAAAGAGTTCCTGACGTATTTTAGCGGCGTTACAGACTGGTATCTCCCGCCGGGAAGTCACTTCTGCCCGCCATCGGATTTGCGCATCATGTGGAGTGCGGACGAGGATAGTGCGTGGGGGCTTGTGAAGGAGTGGGACGGCTCGCTTGTTTTCTACGCTGGCGGAACGTGTGACGTGATCGTCGTGCGAAAGGATGGCCGGGTAGGAAAATGGCACCACGAATATGCTTTCCCAGATGAAGAATACCGTGACCGACAGATTGCTTTCATGAAAAAACTTGGGATTAAATTCTCCGTTTCGCAGTCCAAACTCCACCAGTGCCCAGTACTGGATCTGAAGTGCGACTTTGGGAAGTTGGTATCCCGCTACCCCGCCTACTGCCGTTTGGGGGCGGACTCGGATAAAAAGGGAAAGACGCCCTTTTATTATTGAGCGGGGAAACGGAATCAGGCGAGAAAGTAAAAAATACCCCTGAAATGACAGTGTTCAACCCGAACTTCCACCGCAACCGATGAACCCACCGCGAACCAATTTTGACGGGAATCAAGGGCCGAAGGCCCGGCAATGTAATAGCCCAGGGTCAGCGAGGAACGAGCGCAGCCCTGGGTACCCGTCCACAAACGGATATCAGCCCTGCAAGGGCGAAATCCTTCGCGTGAACACCATTTCAATCGCGCCCTTGCAGGGCTCATCTTCTTTTCCCGGCGTGACCCAGGGCTTCACCCTGGGCTATTACATTCAGGGCCTTCGGCCCAACACACCGACAAACCAAACCGAACCAACAACGCACTATGAGCCAATCCCTGTTCATCGTCCCAGTTCACGTCGTCTTCAGCACCAAAGGCCGCCGCCCTTTGCTCCGCGATGAAGAACGGGGCGAACTTCACGCATACATCACCGGCATCTTGCACAACCACAATTGTCCGCTGATCGAGATCAACTCTGTGGATGACCACATCCACATGCTGTTTGCCCAATCGAAAAACCACATCCCGAGCAAAATCATCGAGCAGGTGAAAACGGGTTCGTCGAAATGGATCAAAACGAAAGGAGCCTGGTACAGCGACTTCGCATGGCAGGGCGGATACGGCGAATTCGGCGTCTGCAACACCCACACCGAAGCCGTCCGCCAATACATCCGCAACCAACCCGAGCATCACAAAAAAGAGGATTTCAAAACCGAGTTCCGCCGCATCTGCGAGAAGAATGGTGTGGAGGTTGATGAGCGGTACGCGTGGGATTGAACGACCATGAACGCAAATCGCCCAGCGCCG
Organism: Prosthecobacter debontii; assembly: GCA_945905735.1. Classification (GTDB taxonomy): domain Bacteria; phylum Verrucomicrobiota; class Verrucomicrobiia; order Chthoniobacterales; family Chthoniobacteraceae; genus SXWH01. The sequence goes on from CAMDQC010000006.1 coordinate 3,523, forward strand.
AAGGCGCGCAATGTAAAAGCCCAGGCAGAGCGAGCTTGCCGCGTGAGGGCTGTAAGGCCCTTTTGCGCGGGAACGAGCGCAGGCCTGGGTTTGCGGCCACACACGAACCATGAGCCCTGTAAGGGCGGCATCCTTCGCGTGACTCACGGTTTGATGCCGCCCCTTCAGGGCTCATCGCATTTCTTCGACGTGACCCAGGGATGCGCTCCTTCGTCGCTGCCCCTGGGCTTTTACATTACCGGGCCTTCGGCCCTCCACTTCGCCGCGATTCCAGCGCCGAAGGTGCGCAATGTAATAGCCCAGGCAAAGCGAGCTTGCCGCGTGAGGGCTGTAAGGCCCTTTTGCGCGGGAACGAGCGCAGGCCTGGGTTTGCGGCCACACACGAACCATGAGCCCTGTAGGGGCGGCATCGTTCGCGTGGCTCGCGGTTTTATTCCGCCCCTACATGGCTCATCCCATTTTTCCGACATGACCCAGGGATGCGCTCCTTCGTCGCTGCCCCTGGGCTTTTACATTGCCGGGCCTTCGGCCCTCACGGTATGCGGCTGACGGTTCTCGTAGGCTGCTATGGCGGGTGGCCGGAGTATTCGATCCGGGCGGTGGAGAGTTTGTTGAGTCATTGTATTGCGCGGGAGCGGCTGGATGTTTTTGTGGGGTGCAATGAGTGTAGTGCGGAGATTTTGACGGTGTTTCGGGAGTATCTGGATGGGGGGCGGATTGAGGGGCTGGTGGAGTGTCGGCGGAATATCAATAAGGACCCGATGATGCGGGTGCTGCTGGAGCTTTGCGAAACGGAGTATGTGGTGTGGTTGGATGATGATTCGCATGTGTTGCCGGGGTGGGATGTGAAGTTGATGCGGGGCGTCCGTGGTATGTGGGGGCGGAGCGGGAGCGGGAGCCGGTGTGGTTTGCGACGGGCGGTCTTTTCGTGGCGCGGGTGGCGTGGTTGCGGGAGCATGATTTCCCGGACCGGGCGATGGTGAAGAAGCAGGATGATATTTTGCTGGGAAAAGTCAGCGAGTTGCTGAGTCCGTTGCCGATGCGATGCGTAGGGACGGAGATTTGCGACTACACTTCCTGTAGAAAAAGAGTGCTGCTTGAGGCTATCGGAGAGGATGGCTTGCACGGTAATGACGGGGTTGTGGCTTACGGCTTGCGGGTTCGGTAATCCCTTTTTCGTTCACTTACGAAAAACCATGATTGCGGGTCACCGAAAAGGGGGCTTGTGAAAATTTTCACAAAGTCCTTGCATCGTTTCGGCGTTTTTCCCAAAGTGCTGTCCGTTTCGACGAAAAGTGAACCGCTTTTTCCACCTTATTTACTAACCAAATGCCGCAGATTTTCCAACGCGGGGCGAACCTCGTGCCGCTTAAAATCGCCCTGATCATCGGGGCGTTTGCCACATGCGCCATGGGTGCGGTGTGGATGTATTTCACCCCGAAATACACGAAGGTCGGTTATCAGCCCGCTCAGCCGATTCCATTTTCTCACAAGGTCCATTCGGGGCAGCTCGGGATCGATTGCCGGTATTGCCACAGCTTTGCGGAGACGGCGGCGCATTCCAATTTGCCATCGTCGCAGGTGTGTATGAGCTGCCACTCGCAGGTGCAGAAGGATAATCCGAAGTTGGAGCCGCTTCGGCAGGCGTGGGCTTCGGGTAAGGGTGTGGAGTGGGTGCAGATTCACAAGACGCCGGACTACGCGTATTTTAATCACTCGGTGCATATCAATCGCGGCGTGTCGTGCGTGACGTGTCACGGGCGGGTGGACCAGATGGATGTGGTGTATCAGGCGAAGTCGTTGACGATGGAGTTTTGCGTTGATTGCCATCGGAAGCCGGAGATGGAATTGCGCCCGCTGGATAAGGTGACGGACCTCGGCTGGAAGGCCCCGACGGACTCGACGGAGCTGGCGGCGCTGCTGGGCAAGAAGCCGGAAGATTTGAAACTAAAAGCGGGGGCAAAGTTGTCGCCGACAAATGCCCAGGAAATCATGGGCAATCACTTCAAGGTGCAACGCGGGGTGCATCCGCCGGACAGCAACTGTGCTGGCTGCCACCGCTAACCGATACGGACCATGAGCAAACGAGTTTTCGAACATCCGCAGGAAGAGGCCAATGGGCCGCAGTATTGGCGCAGCTTTGGGCAACTGGCCAAGACGCCGGAATTTAAGGAGTGGCAAGACCGCGAGTTTTCGCCGGGCGCGCATGAGTTGAATTCCGAGGTGGGGCGTCGGGGCTTCATGAAGTATATGGCGGCGAGTGCTGCGCTGGCGGGTCTCTCGCTGAGCGCGTGCCGTCGCGAGGAGAAGACGCTGGTTCCTTTTGCGCAGAGCTCCGAGTGGAGTGTGCCTGGAAAGCCGGTGTTTTATGCGACGTCGCGTCCGCATCGTCGCGGGGCGATTCCGTTGGTGGCTACGACGCATGATGGGCGGCCTACGAAGGTCGATGGAAACCCGGGACATGCCACGAATAAGGGTGCGACGGATACGCAGAGCCAGGCTTCGTTGCTGGACCTTTACGACCCGGATCGTTCGCGGATTTTCCAGCACCACGGCAAGGAGTCGAACGAGACAGAATTTACGAAATGGTTGACCGACGTGGTCGCTAAGGCCGGAGACGGGGAGGGGATCGCTTTCTTGAGCGAGCATTTCACGTCGCCGACCTACGGGCGGTTGCAGAAATTGGTCGCGGCGAAACTGCCGAAGGCGATGTGGGTCACTTACGAGCCGCTGGGTGGTTCGGAGGCCTCAGCCGCGAACAACGCGGTGTTTGGCCAAGGGTTCCGGGCGGTGCCGCAGATTGATAAGGCGGACGTGATTTTGTCGCTGGACTGCGATTTCCTCGGGTTTGATGAAGGGCGTCTCGAAGGCATTCGTGCTTTCTCTGCGCGTCGCAAGCCGGAGCAGAAAATGAACCGGCTTTACGTCGTGGAGAATCGTTACACGACGACCGGCGGAATGGCGGATCATCGTCTGCGCTCGCAGGCTGGGAAGGTCGGGGCTGTGGCGGTTGCTTTCGCAAAAGCGATTGCGGCGGCTACGAACGACGCGGCTCTAAACGCAGTAGTGGGCAAGTTTGCGGTGGCGGCGTTGTCCGAGCAATCGGCGGCGTGGGTGGCAGAGGCCGCGAAGGATTTGGTCGCGCAAAAGGGCAAGGCTCTGGTGCTTGTCGGTTATCGTCAGCCAGCGGCAGTGCAGGCGCTCGGTCATGCGATCAATGCGGCGCTCGGCGCGCTTGGCGCGACAGTCATCGGACGCAAAACCCATGGCCACGGCGGCGGCGCGACGATCAAGGATTTGGCAGTGAAACTGGGTCTTGAGACGGCTGAGCAGAAGAAGGCTCGCGTGGATAAGCTCACGGCGGAAAACGTCATCAACAAGACGAGCCATCCCGTTCCCGCGAATGGTCCGAGCGCGATCAAGACGCTCTTCATTCTCGGCGGCAATCCGGTTTACAATGCTCCGGCGGATTTGAACTTCGGCGCACTGCTGGCGGGCACGACGGTTGTGCGGTACGGTTTTTACGAAGACGAGACGACTTATTCGATCGATGCCGATGAGGCGGGCGAGGTGGTAAAGCGTCGCTTTGTGAAGTGGCACGTTCCTGCTGCTCATTACCTCGAAGCGTGGGGCGACGGGACAGCTTCGGACGGCAGCTACGTTTCGCAGCAGCCGATGATTTTACCGCTCTTCGGAGGATGGTCGGAGATTCAACTCCTCAATTTCATCGCGACGGGAAAAAAGGCGGACGGTCTGGAACTCGTGCAGGAGACATTTAATGGCGTTGCGCGGGGAATTGACGCGGTCTCGTGGGCGAAATTCCTTCACGATGGATTCTTGCCAAACCCCGCAGCGAGAGAGCCGCTGGCATTTAATGCCGACGGAGCCCAGAAGCTGGCCGAGGGATACAAGGTTTCGGAAGGGGAATATGAAGTCGTATTCGCACCGTGTGCGAAAGTGGACGACGGACGTTTTTCCAATAACGCGTGGATTCAGGAGCTTCCCGACCCGATCACCAAGATCACTTGGGATAACGCGGCGATCGTGAGCCCTGCGACCGCTGAGAAGCTCGGACTCGGCGCGAAGCAAGGGAATGGGCACTTTGATTTCGACAACGGCGCATTCCTGTCCATTGAGGCGAACGGTGTCGTGCTGGAGATCCCGGCGGTCATTATCCCCGGCACGGCAGATGGCAGTATCACGATTGCACTTGGCTACGGTCGCGGGAGCGAGGGGCGTGTCGGTGGTCGTCGGGGCAACTACATGTCCCACGGCGGCTGGCTTTCGAATAAGGGTGAAGTCGGCTTTAACGCTTACCCGCTGCGCACGACGGCGAATCATTACGTCGCCACCGCGACGGTGAAAAAGTCCGCACGCGCCTGCTACAAGCTGGCAGTCACGCAAGAACACGGCGCGCTCGAAGGACGCGGGCCGGACGTTCTCCGCGAGGCACTTTACAGCCCAGACAAGCCTTTTGAAGCCCGAGACAAGCACTGGCTGCACGAACACAAGGCGATGGACGCACACGCCGAGGAGTTTGACGAAAAGGGCTACCCAGTTTCGCGAAGCGCATACGCCCACCCGACGCTGAACGACAAAAATCATCAATGGGCGATGGCTGTGGACCTTTCGGTCTGCACTGGTTGCTCCGCTTGTATGATTGCTTGCCAAAGCGAGAACAACATTCCCGTGGTCGGCAAAGAGCAGGTGATCGAAGGCCGCGAACTCCACTGGATTCGCATGGATCGCTACTTCGCGACGCCGATGAATGCTCGCAAAGACAAGCACGTTGTCCTCGGCGAAGCCCGCATGGTCATGCAGCCGATGCCTTGCCAGCACTGCGAAAACGCCCCGTGCGAAACGGTCTGCCCCGTGAATGCCACCGTCCACAGCGACGACGGCCTCAACGTGATGGCCTACAACCGTTGCATCGGCACCCGATATTGCGCGAACAACTGCCCGTTTAAGGTGCGGCGCTTCAACTTCTTCGACTTCAATGAGCGCGAGAAGGATAAGTATTTCCGCCAAAATCTCGTGAACGAAAAGGGCATGGCCGACACGCTTCAGCTCTCGAAGAACCCGAACGTCACCGTCCGTATGCGTGGCGTGATGGAAAAATGCACCTTCTGCGTTCAGCGCGTGCAGGAGGCAAAAATTGCGGCCAAAGTGAAAGCCAAAGACAGCGCCGATGTGCAAGTGCCGACGGACGCCTTTAAGGTTGCCTGCCAGCAGGTCTGTCCGACCGGAGCGATCACGTTTGGTAACATGGCCGACGCGAAGAGCGCCGTAAACCGCGACATCGCAAACACACGTGCTTACCGCGTATTCGACTACCTCGGCATCAAGCCGCGCGTGCATTATCTCGCCCGAATCATGAACCCAAACAAGGACATGCCCAAATGGAGCCAGCCGCTTGAGGAAGGAGCACCAGCTTAAATGGCCTCCGCTGCACACAACACATCTGAGGACGGAATCGTCGTCCTGCATTGCCCGCCGGAACTCGCGAAGATCCCGCTGGTCAACGACAACAAATCACTCGCTTGGATCACAGAAAACGTGGCGTCCATCTGCGAAGAAAAGACCCGCCGTTACTGGTGGATCGCATTCTTCTTCTTCTCGCCGATCGCGCTCCTCGTCCCGACGTTGCTCGCCTACCAAGTCGGGAACGGCGTCGGCGTATGGGGTGAAAACCAGCCGTTCGGTTGGGCGTGGGACATCACGAACTTCGTGTTCTGGATCGGTATCGGTCACGCCGGAACGCTCATCTCGGCGATTCTCTTCCTTACCCGGCAAAAGTGGCGCACTTCCATCAATCGTGCGGCCGAAGCGATGACGCTTTTTGCCGTGATGTGCGCCGGACTTTACCCCGGCTTCCACGTCGGGCGGTTCTGGAAGGCTTGGTTCCTGTTCCCGATTCCGAACTGGAACGCCATCTGGCAGAACTACCGTTCGCCGCTTCTGTGGGACGTGTTTGCCGTCTCGACCTATTTCACCGTCTCCGTGCTCTTCTGGTATGTCGGCCTGATTCCTGACCTTGCGACCCTGCGAGACCGGGCAAAAGGGACGATCAAGCGCGTCGCCTACGGCATCGCGGCACTCGGTTGGCGCGGCGGAAATCGCCATTGGCAGCACTACGAGATGGCTTACCTCATCCTCGCGGGACTTTCGACGCCGTTGGTGTTGTCGGTTCACTCGATTGTGTCGTTCGACTTCGCTACGTCGGTCATCCCCGGCTGGCACACGACCATTTTCCCGCCCTACTTCGTCGCAGGCGCTATCTTCGGCGGCTTCGCGATGGTGCTCACGCTCCTTCTACCGGCGCGGCTGTTCTATCCGCAGCTCGATAAGATGATGACGCGGAACCATGTGGACAAGATGGCGAAAATCATCCTGCTCACTGGATCTATCGTCGGATACGCCTACCTCATGGAGCTGTTCGTGGCGCTCGTCTATGCGGGCAATTTCTACGAATACAACGCGTTCTACAACCGGGCGACTGGCTGGTATGCGTGGCATTACTACGCGATGATGACGTGCAACGTGATCATCCCGCAGTTCTTCTGGTTCAAGAGCATCAGGCACAACTACATTTGGGTTTTCATCATCTGCCAATTCGTCAATGCGGGCATGTGGTTCGAGCGGTTCGTCATCATCGGCACGACGCTGGCTCAAGACTTCCTGCCATCTTCTTGGGGGCATTACACGCCTTCGTGGGTGGAAGTGTTGACGTTCGTTGGCACGTTCGGGATGTTCATCACCCTCTTCCTGCTTTTCATGCGCTTCTTGCCGATGATTACCATCTTCGAGGTCAAGGCCGTCACCCCACAAGCCGACCCGCACCATCACCCAGAGGGCGAACACGCCCCCGAAACGCTGAAGGAGGCTCACTAACATGGCTGAATTTAAACGTCTCTTCGCGCTCGGCGCTGAGTTCAACAGCGCGCGCGAAATCTACAACGCAGCGGAGAAAGTCCGCGATGCAGGCTACACCGTCTGGGATTGCCATACGCCGTTCCCTGTTCACGGGATGGACGGTGCGATGGGCATGAAAAAATCATGGCTCTCCGCATTCGTTTTCGTCTGCGGACTCACGGGATTCCTTACCGGACTCGGGCTCGTCACCATCACCAGCTTTGGCCTTTACCCCACGATCGTAAACGGCAAGCCGAACGACTGGGAGCACGGACTCAAGGCGCTCCAGTTTTTCTTCCCCGTCATCTATGAGATGACCATTTTGCTCAGCGCATTCGGAGCGGTATTCGGTATGATTTTCCGCAACGGCCTTCCGCGGCTGAACCATCCGCTCTTTAACTGGAGCCGATTCGCCAAAGTTACGGACGACAAGTTCTTCATCATCATCGAGAGCCGCGACCCACAGTTCTCGGAGACTAAAACCCAAGCGTTGCTCGAATCAATCGGCGGCGCACACATCACCCCTGTTTACGATCAGGAGTAAGCCATGCTAAAAATCGGATTTGGAGCATTCATCATTTTAGTCGTGACCGTTTTGGGCATCGCGGGTTTCCGCGACCAGAAGGGCGAAAAGACCCACATCGAGTGGTTCAACGACATGGCCCACCAGCCCCGCGTCAACGCGCAGGTTCGCAGTAATTTCTTTGCGGACGGGCGGGCTGAGCGGGCACACATCCCCGGCACGGTGCCTATTGGCTACATTTTGCCCGGTGCTTACTACCAGACGGAGGGCAACAACCTCGTCAGCGGAATCGGCGGCTTTACCAATCAGCCCGACTATTTCAACACAGGTCGCATCGGCGAGATGTATGGCGACGGCATCCCCGAGAACGTCGCAGCACGCGGAGCGGACCTGATCAACCGCGGGCAGCAACGCTACGAAATCAACTGCGCTCACTGCCACGGCCTCGCCGGACGCGGCACAGGTCCCGTGAAAGCGTTCGGTTTAATGACCATCGCCGACATCACGAGCGAGCCCATCCGCAAGCAGCCGGACGGACAAATCTTTAACACCATCACCCACGGCAAAAATACCATGGGAGCCCACGGACCGATCATCACGGTGGAAGACCGCTGGGCAATCGTCTCCTACGTCCGTGCGCTGCAAAAAGTCGCTGAGGGGAAACTGAACTTCGTCGAAAAGAAATGAGCCACCACATCGCCATACCGAACTCCGAGAAGTTCGATTCCAAAAAGGCAGCCACGCTGAAAACCATCTTTCAAGGGATGGCCGCAGCGGGCGTCGTCGGCACCATCGTTATCGCCTTCATCAGCGCGAAACTCTTCGCCTTTAGCTGGCTGTTTGCGTTCTTCTTCGCCTTCACCATCTGCATTGGGTGTTTCTTCTGGAACTGCCTCCATCACGCCACCGACTCCGAGTGGTCCGTGGTCATCCGGCGGCAGTATGAAAACGTGGCAGCTCTTCTGAAGTGGGTCGCTCTCTTCTTTATCCCGATTGCCATCATATTGCTCGTCAACCCCCAACTCCTCTACTCGTGGATTCAGCCCGTCGTGGAGGATTCTCTGATGAAAGGGACCAAAGGCTGGTATCTGAACATCTCCTACTTCTGGGTCCGCGCGATCGGCATCTTCGGACTACTCTTTCTCCTCTCCCGCGCCCTTCGCAACCGAAGCATGACGCAGGACACGGACGGCGCGGCGAAGCACACATTCAAAATGCGCGCTGCATCCATCGCGGGCATCCCCGTCATGGCGCTCGCCGTCACGTTTGGCGGTATTGATTGGCTCAAATCGCTGAACCACCACTGGTATTCCACCATGTGGGGCGTGTATCTTTTCGCTGGCGCGGCGGGTAGTTCGATGGCCGTCACCATTCTCGTTTGCAAATGGCTGAAAAGCCTTGGCTACCTCAAGCCCGTCACCGAGGAGCACTTCCACACGATGGGCAAGTTCATCTTCGCCTTCACTGTGTTCTGGGGCTACATCGGCTTCAGCCAATACATGCTGATCACCTACGCGAACATTGATGAAGAAACGATCTACTTCCGCCTGCGGAACACGGGTTCGTGGAACTACTTCAGCCACTTCCTCGTGTTTGGCCGGTTTTTCTTCATGTTTGTCCCGCTCCTCTTCCAAGGACTCAAAAAGAATCGTGGCATCATCTTCTGCGCCGCATGGATTATCTTCATGCAGTGTTTGGACCTCTTTATCATCATCATTCCCGAGTATGCACCGGGTGGGTTCTCCTTTAGCGGATTCATCGCCTGCGCCATTACTCTCGTAGCTGTCGTCGGCGTCCTCGGCCTCGGCTTCCTGCGAAACGTCGGCGAAGGATACACCTTCCCGACGAAAGACCCGCGCCTTGCGGAATCACTGAAACTCACCAACTAACATGCGCCACAACGTAACAACACCCGGAGGATTTTTCGTAGGACTCGGCGGAATCGCTGCGTTCTGCGCCGTGGCTGCCGCCGTTTATTGCTGGGTGGACAAACCAACCGCCAGCAACGAACTAGAGCCGCAAAAGACGGCGCTCGGTTTGCTCGCCAAGAGCAACGAGACAGATAAGCAGAAAGGTATCGACTCCCTGCTTGCCGCCGCCGCGAAGAATTACAACGGCGGAAAGAAGCCCAACCTCGACAACCTCGACGACCTCCGTGGAGTCGTCCGTTACCGCGAAGCGCGCAAATCCGACACAGAGGCCGTAGCTCTTCTGGAAGCAAAATCCACCGTAGAAGGCAAAAACGTGCTCCAAGCGGCTGTGGCAGCGGTCGCTACAGAGATAGCCGCCAAGAAACCCGCTGCCAGCGCCGTAAAGGTGGATTTAATCACACCAGCGGCAGACGCGCCGGTTTCCATGCCGAACTTACAGGGCGGTGGGTCCAAAACGATCACCTTTCCAACACCGGTAGTCCCCGTTCCTGTAGCTCCGGCGGCATCCGCGCCCGCGCAGACGGATGCCGCCCCATCACCGAGTCGGCCCCCGCTATTGAACGAACCGGCCACAACTTCCAACCATTCACACGCGGTTTCGCAAATCGTCTGATCTGAAATGACTGATTCTCAAACCATCTTGCTCGCGACATTGCCTTCGGCTCCTGCAAAGGCTGCGCTTCCGCCGTCATCCATCGCCCCTGCGAAAGTCGCCGCTCCGGCCAAACCTGCCGAACCACAGCACAGCAACGAGGCCATCGAACGCTCGATCATCGACCAATCGGCTCGCGGTCCCGTCCTTACCTTCTTCAGCACGGCGATCTTCTGGCTGCTCGTCTCCACCGTTCTCGGGTATATCGCCTCGAAACGGTTGCACGACCCTACTTTCATCCTCGGCCCCGAATGGCTCTACAAAGCCCTCGGGATTGATGGACTGCTCCGCTCGATTTTCGATACGAATTTCACCTATGGCCGCGTCTGGCCCGCCTACAACATGGCGCTCATCTACGGATGGTGCTCGCTGGCGGGAATGGGCGTCGCCACTTGGCTCATCGGGCGTCTCTGCCGCGTTGCGATTCAGGCTCCCGCAGTGCTTCAGCTTGGCGCTTGGTTTTGGAATGCGGGCGTCGCGGTTGGCGTCATCATGATTCTCGGTGGACATAATACTGGGCTCGAATACTTCGAGATGGTCCGGGGCGCCCGGGTGCTGATGTTCATCGGCTACCTCTGCATCGGCATCTGGGGACTCATCCTTTTCCGGTATAAAAGGACCGTCGCCCCGTATATCTCGGTGTCGTATCTGGTCGCTGGCTTCTTCCTGTTCCCGTGGTTCTTCGGAGCTGCGGACCTGCTCTCCAGCGCGCCGACGCCCGGCGTGATGAAAAACGTCGTGAACGCTTGGTATCAAGGCGGGCTCTTCAATCTTTGGTTCGGCTGCCTTGGTCTGGCATCCGCTTACTATTTCATCCCGAAAGTCATCAACAAACCCATCTACAGCTACAACCTCGCGAAAATCGGGTTTTGGGGCTGGGTATTTCTCGGCGGGCTCACGGCGATGACCAAACTAAGCGGTGGCCCGGTGCCCGCGTATCTCGTCACCATCAGCATCGCAGCCAGCATCCTTTCCATCATCCCTATCGCGTGCCTCACGGTGAATATCGGGCGGACGATGATCGGGCATACGGATAAAATGGCGTCATCGCCGACCTTGCGGTTCACGTATGTCGGAACGGTGTTCTTCGCGATTGCCGCCGGGCTCGGTGTGCTCGGCGCACTGCGCGGAGTGGACAGCTTCACGCACTTTACGACTTGGGATTACGGGGTAAAGCACACGCTCCTCATGGGCTTCTTCAGCATGGTGATGTTCGGGGCGATTTACTACATCACCCCTCGGCTCGTCGGCTGCGAATGGCTCTCCCGCACGTTCATTAAGATGCACTTCCTCGGCACAGCTTACGGCGGCGCGACTATTATTGCGCTGTTCCTATTTGGCGGACTTGCTGCCGGATTCACTCTGCATGATTCGGCAGTAGATGCGTCCGCTTTGAACCCAGGCCGGGAGTTCACCTTCGCAAACGTCCCGCAAAACGGCGGCTGGCAGCACGTCATCCGCACGTATATCGGCTATGTCTTCTTTGGCGTGGCGCAGATTATCTTCGCGATTCACTTCATCTTTATGCGCCTGCGCATCGGCCAACCGGCTGGTGAGCCGACGCTCATGTCCAACCCAGGGGAGGCACACTAAATGGATAAACCGAGCACACTTTTCACCGGCATCTTCGGCGCGTTCCTCGTCTCGACTAGCGTGATGGTCCTGCTGCCCAACAGCCAACTCAGCGGGCTCCAGCCGCAAATCGTCTGGGAAGAAGGGCAGAACTCACCGAGCGACATGTATCCCGTGAAGATCGAGCACAGCCTCGGGCATCGTCACGGCGAACGCATCTACGTGGAAAACGGCTGTTATTACTGCCACACGCAGGAAATCCGCGACCCGCAGTTTGGCCCCGACATCGAACGCGGCTGGGGCGCTCGCCGCACGGTAGCGCGCGATTTTATCTATAACGATACTCCGCTGCTCGGCGCGACCCGCATGGGCCCGGACCTCGGGAACTACGGCTGGCGCGACTCCGAAGGGAAACGTCTTTGGAGGAACGAACAACCGAACGACCCGGCGCGGCCCGCCGTTCGCGATGCAGCGTTCATTTACAAACACCTCTTCAATCCACGGGTGCGCACCGCAGAGTCGAACTGCCCATCGAACCCCGGCCTTTTCGAGAAGCACGACATCGGAGCCGGTGTCTCGCCCGACGCCGTCGCCGTGGAAGGCAAAAAACAATGGTTGCCCACCACAGATGCCCGCAACCTCGCAGCGTATCTCCTTTCGCTAGACCGCAGCCACGAGCTGAAAGAAGCACCGGTCGCCAAATCTAAGGAGGCAAAGAAATGAGCCAGCCGAACGAAGAACGCATTGATTACCGCGAAACAGCGGACATTACCGAAGTCCACGCCGCCATCGCTCGCGAACACGCGGAACCGCAGGCTGGCACGATGCCCATCCCGATGTGGCTCGGCGTCCTCACCGCAGCGACGCTCTGCTGGGCAGGCGTGTATGTGGGGATGTTTGCCGGTGGGTTCAACGCATCGATTTATAACGAATACGAGAGTTCGCCAGAGGCGTTCTTTCCGATTCCGGGTGGGGGAATTAAACCGCCAGGTGAAACGGAGCTACCGCTCGTCCAGCTCGGCGAGAAAGTTTATAACAAGAACTGCGCAGTCTGCCATCAGCCGACTGGCGTAGGGCAACCCGGCGCAGTCCCGCCGCTCGCAGGCTCGGAATGGGTGGACGGCAGCGAGGCCAGCGAGAAGCGCTTGCTCGGTATCATGCTCCGTGGCTTGAACGGCCCGATCGTGGTCAAAGGCAGCACTTACAACAGCCCCGCGATGCAGGGCTTTGGAGCGCAAATGAAGCCGCGTGAAGTCGCAGGCGTGCTCACCTACATCCGCCAAGCATGGGGCAACAAAGCAGGCGAAGTCACCGAAGCGCAAGTCGTCGCCGCGAAGAAAGCATTTGCCGATAAAGTTGGGCCTTACACGGAGGCGGAGATCAAAGCGATCCCCGTAGCCGACCAGCTCGACGCCGGAGCGCCTGCTGCTGCTCCTGCTGCAAAGCCCGCAGCCGCACCCTCCGCAGACGCAAAGCCGACTACGCCGACTGCCGCTGCGCCGCCCCCCGCGCCAGCCGCAGAAACCTACGACCTCGCCGCCTCCGTCGCGAACGGCAAGAGCGTTTATATGCAGTCGTGCATGGCTTGCCATCAACTCACCGGCGCTGGCGTTCCCGGCGCATTCCCGCCGCTCTTCGGGACGGAATACGTTTCGGGAGATACACGCCGCCTCACAGCCATCGTGCTCAAAGGAATCGTCGGCCCTCTCAAAGTCGGCAACACGATTTACGCCACCGGGATGCCGAACCCTTCGCTGACCTTCCCCGTCCTCGCCAACGACAAGAACGTCGCCGACGTTTTGAACTACGTCCGCAGCAACTGGGGCAACAAACCCGAACCCATCGTCACGCCGGACTTCGTCACGAAAGTCCGTAAAGAATTTGAAGCCAAGGCCGACCAATGGACCGAGGCAGACCTTCTCAACTTCCCCGCAGCCAAATAGCATCGCCATCATGAAAAACATCATCTTCGCCCTCGCTCTCACCGTTTCGACCGCCGCCTTCGCGCAAGAGGACATCAAAGTCTCCGCTGACCGTGGAAAGATGGTCTATTTACAGACCTGCATGGCCTGCCATCAGCTCACCGGCCAAGGCATCCCCGGCGCATTTCCTCCGCTCTCGAAAACGGATTACGTCACCGGTGACGCCCGCCGCTTCGTCGCAATCGTGCTCAAAGGAATCTCTGGAGTGATGACCGTTGACGGCAAGGTTTACGCCACCGGGATGCCGCAGCCCGAGCTGACCTTCCCCATTTTGAAGGACGACAAGAATATCGCCGACGTGACCAACTACGTCCGCACCAACTTCGGCAACGAAATCAAAGAGGCCGTCACGCCGGAGTTCGTCGCAGAAGTCCGTAAAGAATTCGCCGGTCGCACGACTCAGTGGACCGAGGCAGAACTTCTAGCATTTCCGGCCAAAGGCGCCGCTCCCGCAAAGTAACTCTATAAAACTATGGCTCACGATCACGCGCATGACGCCCACGGGCATCACGACGACCACGGTCACGACGACCACCACGAGCTAGGCTTTTGGCGCAAATGGGTCTTCTCGACCGACCACAAGGTCATCGGAATGCAGTACACCGTCACAGGACTCGCGTTCCTGTTCTTCGGCTTCTGCTTGATGATGCTCATGCGCTGGACCATCGCCCAAGGCGGTGCCACGCCGCTTCCGGGCACGCTCGGGAGCTTGATGCACACGATTTTCGGCGACAACGTGTTCGTCGAAGTGGTGAAGGACGGAGTAAAAGGCTACACGCTCTCCTCGCAAGGCTACAACGTCTTCGGAGCGATGCACGGCACCATCATGGTGTTCTTCGGCATCGTGCCAATCGCGATGGCGGGCTTCGGCAACTTCGTCATGCCGCTCCAAATCGGCGCGGTGGACATGGCCTTCCCTCGCCTGAACATGGCGAGCTTCTGGAGCTTCTTCATCAGTTGTATTTTCATGGTGGCGAGCTTCTTCGTCCCCGGCAGCGCCGCGAAGTCGGGCTGGACCAATTACCCGCCGCTCGCAGGCATTGCCGACCTTCCCGGCAGTGTCGATGCTTACGGCGATCTGCTCGGCGTTTGGACCAATGGCGGCACGCTCTGGCTGCTCGGCATGGTGTTTAACATCACCGGCTCTTTGCTCGGCTCGATTAACTTCATTACCACCATCGTACAGCTCCGCGCACCGGGCATGACTTGGGGGCGGCTCCCGTTCTTCTGCTGGGCGCAGTTCATCACCGCCTACCTGCTCCTGCTGGCCTTCCCGCCGCTAGAATCCGCAGCCGTGATGAACCTGTTCGACCGCGTGTTCGGCTCCTCGTTCTTCCAGCCTACCGGCCTCGTCGTCACCCAAGGAGGGACCGCCGCTGGGCTCGTCCCGCAATACTCTGGCGGCGGCTCGCCGATTCTGTGGCAGCATCTCTTTTGGTTCCTCGCACATCCGGAGGTCTATGTGCTCATTTTGCCGGGTATCGGCATGATTACCGAGATCATCGCCTGCAACACCCGCAAACCCATCTGGGGCTACAAGGCCATGGTCGGTGCGCTGTTCGTGCTGGCGTTCCTGTCGTTTATCGTGTGGGCGCACCACATGTATATGACGGGCATGGGGCCGAAAGTGTCCGCCTTCTTCCAGACGACGACGATCATGATTTCCGTGCCGTCGGTCATCTTGCTCACGGCGCTGCTCTTATCGCTATGGGGAGGATCGATCCGATTTAATACCCCGATGCTCTTTGCCACCGCGTTCCTGCCGATGTTCGGAATCGGCGGACTCACCGGAATCCCGCTCGCCTTCAACGCGATCGACCTTTTCATGCACGATACGTATTACGTCATCGCGCATTTCCACTACGTCGTCGCGCCGGGCACCATCTTCGCAATCTTCGCAGGGTGCTATCATTGGTATCCTAAAGCGACGGGCCGCTTCATGAGCGAGTTCTTGGGGAAAGTTCACTTCTGGGGATCGCTCGTCTCGATCAACGTCCTCTTCTTCCCGATGTTCCTGCAAGGCATGGCTGGCGTGCATCGCCGCTGGTGGGATGGCGGGCTCACCTACGCCAACACCGTCCCCCAGCAGTATCTCGACATGAACCACACGGTTTCTTACGGCGCATGGGCGCTGGGGCTCTTCCAGCTCGTGTTCATCTTCAATTTCTTCTACAGTATCTTCCGCGGAAAGAAGATCCCGAACGACAACCCTTGGAACGCCACCACCGTCGAGTGGGACACGCCAACTCCACCTCCACACGGCAACTTCATCAAGCCAATCGTCGTCTATCGCGCCGCCTACGAATACAGCGTTCCCGGAGCCGAAAAAGACTTCACACCGCAAACCGAGCCGCCGGCGGGCACCCCGCCACCGCCGCCGCCAGCACACTAAAGAAAACATGGAAATCCCATACACAGTCCGGCCCCGTCCCGATACGGGCCTCGCGAATCCAAAGCTCGGCATCTGGCTCTTCCTAGCCTCCGAAGTCATGCTCTTCGGCGGTCTCTTCGCCGGTTACATCTTCATGCGCCTCGGCTCTGACCCGTGGATGTGGCCAAAAGGATGGCTCAACGTCCCAGTCGGCACCTTCAACACCTTCGTGCTCATCGCATCGTCCGTGACCGTCATCCTCGCGTGGGAGTCGCTCAAGATGCGGAACCTGAAGATGTACAAGATTTGGCTCTTCATCACCTTCATGTGCGGATTGCTCTTCTTGGGCATCAAGCTGTCCTTTGAATGGCCTGCGAAGTTCGGACATTTCGGCGCTTACATTCAAAAAGAAGTAGCCCACAAATACGAACCTGCCTTAGGAAACGAAGATCGGGTTGAGGATGGAAAAGTATTTGACGGGCATTTGAAGAGGAAAGGGTACCCACGTCTCTTCATCGGCGGGCATTTGACCGAGAAAAAAGACGACCCTTATGCGCTCGACGCATCTAGCGTTCCGTTTGTGCCAGAGGCAAATCTCGATGCAGTTCTCGCTCTCGGGAAGGACGAAAAAGACCCTGCCAAGAAAGCAAAACTCCTCCACACCCGTGAGGTCACGCTGAAGGGAATCGTAGTCCGTCCTGCGGACATTGCGGAACTCAACAAGGAGCCGCTCGACCCAGCGAAGAAGAAGGAAATCCTTCAACGGATGAATACCATCCACTTCCATAAGCTCGACGAGGCGAATGGCAGGCCGTATGACCCCGCTAACGACCGACCAAAGTTTGAGTTGCGACCTCAATTCGTGGACTCGCACCTCGTCCTCGACAAACGCGACCTCATCGCTGGCCACGGCCCGCTCGTCCCCAAGCTCAACACGTATCTGGCCACCTACTTCATGATCACCGGCCTCCACGGTGCCCACGTCCTGGCCGGCTGTATCTGCTTCATCTACTTCTGGCTCCCCATCAAAGGCGGCGCGAAGCTCTTCCACACCAACCCCGAGCAACTCTGCAACCGAATCGAAGTCTCCGGCCTCTTCTGGCACTTGGTGGACCTTATCTGGATCTTCGTATTCCCAATCTTCTATCTCTTGTAGCGCACTATGTCCGACCACTCTGCAACTGTTGACCACAAAGCTGACGACCACGGCCACGCCGCCGCACACGGGAGCATGTTTGACCATGTGAAGGTCTATCTCATCATCGGCGCGCTCCTGTTCATCTTCACCGCCATCACCGTCGCCCTCTCCTATATTGATTTCGATAAAATCGGTCTCTTCATCTGGGCGTTCGACAAAATCGGCGTCCATGGATTTGCCATCAACATCGTCATCGGAATGATCGTCGCCACCTTCAAAGTCTGCCTCGTTGGCGCGTGGTTCATGCACTTAAAACAAGAGACGAAAGAAATCTGGCGTCCGCTGCTCTTCACCTTCTTCTTCGTCACCGCGCTCTTCCTCCTCTTCGTATTTGCCTACTCGGATCCCATCCCCGGCAGCGTCCACTGGCACCACTAACCGCACACCATGTCGCTCCGATACTTTCACATCTTCTTCATCCTTCTCAGCGCCACCCTTTGCGCCGGAGTTGCTTGGTGGAACGTGGAAAACAGCGGCACGAGCGAAATGACCTACGGCTTCGCTGCCATCGCCGCCCTCCTCCCCATCTACGGCATCCGTTTTATGAAAAGGAGCAAGTCACTCGTCTAATGCGCACACTCCTCGCACTCACCACCTTCGCCGCCCTCCAAACTCGCGCCACCGCCTGCGCCGTCTGCATGGGCAGCGATGATGCCACCCTGCGCAATGCCTCCAACTCCACCCTCTGGGTTCTCCTCGCCCTCGTCGGCTTCATCTTCCTCGCCACCGCAGCCACCGCAATTTTCCTATGGCGCAAAGCCCTAGCCGCACCAACCACTTCCAACGCCTGATATGACGCTCGCCGCATTTACCGACCTGTTCGATCTCAACAAGCTCATGGGCATCGTGCCCAACCACTCCGAGCATGGCAAAGAGATCGACCACATGCTCAACTTCTGCCACTGGTTCATGTTCCTCCTCTTCATCGGCTGGATCACCTACTTCCTCTACGCCGTCTGGCGCTTCCGCGCCTCCAAGAACCCCAAAGCCAGCTACCACGGTGTCACCAACCACGTCTCCACCCACCTCGAAGCCAGCGTCGTCATCATCGAAGCCGTCATCCTCCTCGGCTTCGCCATCCCACTCTGGGGCAAGCGCGTCAACGACGCCCCCACCGAAGACAAAAACCCCCTCCGAATTCGCGCCATCGGCTACCAATTCGGCTGGTTCTTCCACTACTCCGGCCCCGACCAGAAGTTCGGCGCACAAAACCCACGCTTCGTCGGCGACGGCAACAACCTCGGCATCGACCCCAACGACCCCAACTCCGCCGACGACATGATCGCCACGAGCAACATGCACCTTGAGAACCAACGTGCCACCGTCATCCGCGTCAGCAGCCGCGACGTCATCCACGGCTTCTGCCTCCCCCAAATGCGCATCCAGCAAGACGCCACGCCGGGTCTCGAAGCGCCCATGTGGTTCCGCCCCATCACCACCGGCGCATGGGACATCATCTGCTCCCAGCTCTGCGGAGCCGGCCACTTCGGGATGCGCGCCGACTACACCTCCGAGGAAAAGAAAGACTTCGACGCCTGGTTCAAAGACCAACAGGAAGCCACGCAAAAAATCTTCGCCGCCCAACGCGAACTCCTCAAAAAGCGAGCCGCCGAACAAGCCGCTGCCAACCTTGGGAAGCACCACTAGGCCTGAGCGAAGGCGACATTTTCAACCCGTGTCGGTTGACGGGGTGACAGGGGAAATGTCCACGACTGAGGAGGCTATGCGTCCTCATGGACTCGGCCATTTTGCACGGACGGTGCGCTCCCATTCGTCGGCCATCAATTGGTGGCCCGAGTAGGTCGGATGGACGCCATCCCAGATCCAGTGTTCCGCGGGCGCGACTTTGCATGCCGCATCGAACACCGGCTGAAAGCGCACGAGCGCCGCGCCGTATTTGGCAGCGAGCCGCGCGACCACATCCTGCCGAGCCTGGACGCCGGCACGCCACGTTTCATAGTTCTCCTTCCGCTTTCCGACCGGCAGCGTGAACGGCTCGCCTAGGACGAGTCGCAGTTTGGGGTTGGCAGTCATAGCCTCGGCGAGCAAGGCATCATAGACTTGCTCATATTGATCCAGCGGCACGTCGTGCGAATGATCGTTGATGCCGACGAGGATGCTGAGCACGTCGGGTTTTAGCTCGATCGTGTCTTTGGCCCAGCGCTTCTGGAGCGCGAGCACCGTATTGCCCGACACTCCGCGATTCATGAAGTCGAGGTTCAGCGCCGCAAATGCCGCCCCGTATTTCGCGGCGATGATGAAGGCATACCCGTGACCAAGGATGTGATTCGGATCGGCATTGCGCCCGCGATTGCCATCGGTGATCGAGTCGCCTTGGAAGAGAATGCGCGCGCCCGGTGCGAACACTGCGACGGGCTCCGCCGATTGGAGCGAGCGGAAGAATGCGGCGAAAAGGAGAATGGAAAAGAGGATCGTTTTCATGGTGCTTTATTGGGCCGCTACTTGGACCGTGGTCGCGGGCGAGATGCCAGCGGCATTTACCGCGGTCACTTGGTAATAGTAGTCGCTGCCGCTGTTGAGACCTTTCACCTTGGCATTCTTATCGGTGTTCCCTTTGTCGAAGTAAGTCGTTTCCAAGAGCGCGGGCAAAAACTCCGTCGGCCAGGAAAACGATCGGTTTGGTGTGGATGATCGGTAGATGACATAGCCCGTGGCTCCGGGCACGGGCGACCAATTCAGCACAATGCCCGTGCCTTCCCGGAATTTCTTCCATCCGCCTGTGAGCGCCGACGCCACGCCCGCCTTCCACACACCCGCCACCCGCTCCCGCGAAATCCCCACATGCGACCACCCCGGCAACAGCTCCCGATCCGACGCCTCCCGCGCGATCATCGACAGCCACTTCGCCAGCTTTTCGTCCGACTCCACACACGCATCCAGCCCGATGTCCTCGCACGTCCCCGGCTTCAAGTTGTTCCCACAATGAACGCCCGCCGGCGCGAAACCCGCACTCCCCGGCACCTCCACAAACGGCAGTCGCCCCGCCCACGACCGCGGATGCCACCACAGCGTCGCATTCACCCGGCCCGTGATGCTGCTCTTCCCCCCACGCTGCCCCGCCAGCCAGCGCCGAGCGCAATACGCCGGCCACAACTCACGTTCATGCGCCCGCCCCATCTGATGATCAATATGCCAGCCCCCGCGCGCCGTCGCAAAATCCACCGCATTCGTCACGTGATACTGAAACCGCGCCAGCGCCCGCCGATGCACCGCATAAGCATGCGTCCGGTTCACATTCCCCGCCCGCATCACCGCCGCCCGGCCCGACAGCGCCACCGGCTCCCGCAAATGCTCCCCGCCGAGATAAAGCTGCCCCCAATCCTCCGGCAACTCCGCCATCACCCGCCCCAGCCGCTCGCACGCATCCGCGCGAAAAGTGGCATCATCCTCGATCACAAAATACGACTCCACTCCATCCATCGCCGCATCCTGCGCCATCCGTACATGCGAGCAAAAACACCCCCAAGCCCCTTCCCCCGCCCGAAACCAAATCGGCGCCGGACAAACACTCCCCGCCACCGCCCGCACCCAAGTCACCCGCGCCAAATCCACAATCCCCACCTCCCGCAAATGCCCCTCCAAAACCGCCCGCCGCTCCTCCGCGCCGGGCAGCGTGAGGATGAAAACTTTCTCGAAGGTGTCGGTGAGTGTCATAGGCGGCGTTCAAGTCCCAACATCCGCCATTCACTCGCGCGGTGGCAATAAAGGAAGATGTCGAACACCGTGTCCTTCATCCCTTGCAGCAACATCACCCCCTGCGAGGGATGCGGATACTCTCGTTGCTTCCGCGAACGAGGATTTCTTCCGGCGACCACGAAAGCTGAATTGACTCAGGCCCAGTGTCCTCGTGCGTTGCCATTTCCGTCAACGGTGGGCGGATATACCGTTCCAGAAACACAGCCATCGTCTTGCCTGCTTTGGAATCCATGTGTGCCCAAGCGTCGGCCCCTACGTAATGCCTGCCTCCGTTGGCGGCGAACTTGGCGATCAATTCCTTGAGGCGCGGCGAAGGTGTGGGATCGAGCACTACGAGAACCGGCGTCAGACCCGCCGCTCGACACTCTACCGGGAAGGACAGCTCTTCGCCAAAGCGCCCCTGTCCGCTGGCGGCAATCGTGACGCGCAGTTTGAATTCGTAAGCCAGTTGGTTCTCTCCGTCGTAGCAATCAATCTGTCGGCCGTCGCTCGTCAGTTGGCCGTTGTCGTTGAGCCTCTTCACCGGCGAATTTTTATGTCCAACCGCTTCGCCACCGAGACAGCTCGCGATGACGGGTTCAAAAAGGTAACCTGTTTCCTGTGCTGCTCGTCCGTCCACATCGTAAATCCATTTTCGCCAGACGAGCCAGGCTGCAAGCAGTTCGTGATGCACACCGCCAAACTCCAAAAGGCTTCGCGGCCCGATCTGATTCATCGTCGGACGCGGCTGAGTGGACAGGATGCGCTGATACTTGCGGCGACGCTTGTGAAGCGCGGCAAGGTTCGCGAAGTAGAGGCCGAAATCTGGCTCGTGCGCAACGCACGCCGCCAAGCTCTCCACCAGCGCCGTTGCCGATGGGCACTCGGCTTGTGCGATTTGAAACCACGCCAGAGGCAGACGGTAGTAATCCGAACTTGGTGCAGGAGCAGAAAGGGGCGGCAGTTGCGAGACCGACGCTTCGATTGAGAGGTCGCAGCAGCACTGCGTGAGTAGGCAAAATAACTCGTTCTCCGAGAGTGTAACGCGGTCGTCGCCACTGCCGAGAAGACGTGCGGCACTGAATAACTTTTTGATTTCGATGGGTATTGGCATGGTCAGGCTTTTGGTTTTTCAAACAACACGAGTTGTTCTTCCTTCGATTCCACTAACTCGGTGAGCACGACTTCGGTTCGGGCCAGTGCCGGACTCATGCCTTCGGAGCGAGTCAGGCAAAAACGGAGCGTCGGATGGGCTGAACTGTTGTAGCGCACGTCAAAGCCGTATTCCTTCGCGATATGTTCCGCCACTGTGCGAGCAAGCATCGGGGGAATAGCATTGCCAATTTGCTGGATACGACTGCCCGCGCTCCCGGCGAAGACAAACGAGTCGGGAAACGTCTGCAATCGGGCGCACTCCCGCAAGGTGAGCAATCGGTCTTCGGTCGGATGCACAAACTCCCTCGTCGCCGCGCTCGTGATGGTCAGGCTGGGTTCATCCGCAAAGAAACGCTTCAGGCCGGATGGAGCGCCCCCGCGTCGCTCGACGGGAGTGCCATCCATCACGCGACGAAACGCCCGGCGGCGAAACGACTCGTGCTGCAAATGCTCCGGCAAGTCCTTCATCGTCTGTCCCGGCTTCAGCCCCCGCACCCGTTCCAATTGGATTTCCGAGAGTGCTGGCGAAAAGTGGTCCGTCACCGTCTTTGCGTCTCCCCTGAGATAAGTCTGCAATTCGTTTTTCGGTGGACCGATGTGCGCGAGCGCCTTCCCCGCATCCGTGGTTGCCGGTGGCAAATCGCTCGTCGCCGTCGAGAAGGTGATTTCACCCTTACGGAAAATGCTCCCCGAAAACAGAGTGACAGCCTCGGGAAATACAAAGTCATGCCCGGTTCGATTCCCCACGATGAGCACCCGCTTGCGCCGCTGAGGCACGCCATAGCCCTGCGCATAAACCTTCTCCAAATTGACCGAGTAGCCCGCGCCGAGAAACGCCTCCACCGCGTCGCGAACATGCAGCCCGCCATCGTTTGTCAGCAACCCCTCGACATTCTCCATCACGAACCATTTGGGTCGGATGCCTTCGAGCAGCCGCACGTAATGGCGAACCAGCGAATTGCGAGGGTCCTCGCCCGACTTCATCCCGGCACTGCTAAACCCCTGACACGGCGGCCCACCCAGCAAAATGTCGAGTTCTCCAGAGCGGAGACCGACTTTATCCAGCAACATCTCCGGCCCGAGGTCGCGAACATCCGCCACCTCACAAGGCGTTTCGGGAAAGTTCCGCCGATAAGACTCCATCGCATCGCGGTCGATGTCCGTTGCAAACCGGACGTCGAAACCCGCTTGCTGGAACCCAAGCGAGCAACCACCCGCGCCAGCGAAGAGACTGATGGCAGTCGGTTTTTGGACAAGCCGTTTGGAACGCTGCGCTGCGACACCTTCGATGATGGGTTCATTGAAGCTCATTTCACCGTTGCTCCCGGACTCGGTCAATGTTCGCGTTAATTGCCAGCAAGCGCTGCGGGAGGCCATACTCGCGACCGATTTCCTTAGCGTCTACCATCTGGATCGGCTTTCCTTGGTTGCATAGTCCAAACTCCCGCATGACTTCAGCGATACTTGCCCGTTTGGCCGAGAGCAGCTTTTGAAGCTCCGCCTGGCTCCAGATGCTGTCCGGATTCGGGCGAGCTTTGCGGAATGCCTCGGTGTCATCGTGCCACACGCACGACGATCCATCGGCGTCGAGGAACGGTAGCTGGGAGCCGAAAGGATGCTCAGAGTAGAACATCTCGAATACGGCAAAGAGGCCCCGCCAATGGGTTTGGCGCTCCAACTGGTCTGAGAAGTGAGAAAGCCCCGATGCGGTTTGCTCATAGTCCCACGGATACCTTGGGGACATGAACCTCGGCCATTTGGCTTCGAACACAGCAACTTTGCTCTCCGTCCCACATGAGAGGATAATCGCGGCATCTGCGCCCATTTCGCGCTCCTCAGTATGCTGAAGAAGGAACGAGGATGCGGACAGCCCGGTTTGGCTGTTGCTGTTGATGATTCGACGTAATGCTCCCGTGAAATTCGACGTGTAGTCGTTCTCGTCCTTGATGAAGCCGAGCGACAAATCACTTCGGGCTTCCTTGTCCGCAATGGAGGCGAAGTTAATCAACTCGGCTAGTTGGTCTGGTGGAAGAAAGCTCATTTGGAAAGGTGGGTTTTCGGCTTTTCGTTCAATCGCGCTTCATACTCCCAATACGCTTTCACTTCGGCTTCACCAGTGTGTCGCGGATCAATCTCAAGATAGTTCTCCCGGACATACGAAAGCAGCGCCTCCAATTTGGCTCGAAGTGGCTGGGCTTGCTGGCACGTGTACGTAAACCAAGCGCTCTGCTCGGGTGAAACGGCGACATCGCCTGGCATTTTGAAATATCCGCCTTTGTCGTTGGGAAGGGGATCCATTTGGTAGGAATATTTAAAGCAACTGTCCCATGCGGCGAAAAATTCTTGAACCAATTTACTCAGATCCTCGTCAGCAATGTGAAACACGGACTCATTTAAGACCGCTAACAATTCGATTCGCATCGCTTCGCCTTCGTATAGCACGCGCCCCTCTGCAACGGCTCGAATGAATCGATCCATCATTTTCAGGTTTACCCATCGGAACACGTTTTGGAGCTGAATCACGTCGCGCTCCCGCCTTATTTGCTCGGCACTTTTGGCTTCCAGCTCGTGTGGTCGCTTCGGGTTATCCTTCACAATGAGCGTCGTTGCTTCTACCAGCAATTCGCGAAGAGCTCCGGTTTCATTACTGATAGCGGATTGGCATGCGACGGTTGGCTTTCCTTGATCGTCGAACTCGCCATTGCACCGATAAAGTGAACAGCGATGACCGTGAACATCAAACGGAAGGTCGGCAGGCACAGCGCCGTAGGCTTGGTTGAATACTTGTATGATTCGATTCGGTCCAAGAACCCGAATCGCGTAGCCAAGTTCAATTGCGACGTTGGGATTGCAATACTTGCGCACTTCGCCGGCGTCGTTTTTGACCTCGGCAACTTTTGTGAGATCGCAGACAAGCGCGTCGGCCTCGCGGATCTTCTGAAAGATTGAATCTTTAATGTCGGGGCTTCCGGGCACGTCACGCGTTGCCTCATCAACCACAACATGAAGGTTCATCGCATGGTCCGAATTCATGGCGATAGCGGCCTGACTCAATGCCTTACGAATGAGTTTCAGATTGACCAAATGTGGAAGTTCAGACTGCCAAGAATAGAAAATTTTAAATGTTTTTTCGTTAGGTGCGGGCATGACGGTTAGACTGATTCGACGTTGGAATTCGTCCCGCTCGGCAACTTCGGCTACAGCGTGTCGAGCAGGATGGAGAGGGTGGGGGCAGTGAAATCGGTGAGCGGATTGGCGCTGCTGGTGTGCCGGATGAAAACGTATTCGTTCCTACCCTCGCGGAACGCGGAACTCGGGGCGGAGGGCGGCAGGTCGGCGGTGGTGTTTGACGGCTTCATTGAAGTATCGGTCGGATTCGTGGAGGAGGATTGGACGACGGCGCTCTACTGGCAAGCACAGAAGCGGGCGAAGTCACGCCCGTGGTAATTGTTGGTCCGTGGTTACGTCGTCGGCAAGCGGTCGAGGCGGAGGAGGCAGACGCCGAAGTCGATGGCGGACTGGCCGGGGACTTGGTATTGGGGGGGCGATGCCGTAGAGTTTGGGGCGGTCGTTGGTGACGATTCCGGCGCGGCGCAGGACGGTGATGTGTTTGCTGATGTTGGTGGCAGGAATGTTTAGCCGCTGGGCCAGCTCGGCGACTTGCCTTTGTTGCCCCCCCTAGAATCCCGGCAACACAGGCTTCACCCCCGGAGGCTTCGGCATCTTCCCCAGTTTCTTCTCCAAATCCTCCGCATCCCGCGACTCCAGCTTGAGCACCAGCCCCAGGGCCGTCTCAGCCTTCGCTCTATCCGAGCGCTCCCACTTGTTCAGCTTAAACGCGCCTTTGATCCCTTGCTCCAGCCCCTTAAATTGCGGTGGTGTCTTCGACTTCTCTTCCTTCCATGAGAACTTCCCTTTCTCCGCCTCCAGAATCTTCGCCACCTCCGCATCCGTAATCTGCACTGGCACCCCATCCACCGGTAAATGCGCGTACTCGATCCGGTGGCAAATCCCATCTACATATGACGCCCGCACCCGCCAGCCCTGATACTCGTAGGCCTTCTCCAGCCCTCCCGCGATCAGTGGCTTATCATTCGGCCCCGTCAAATCCTCCCTCGGCTGCCCGTAACGAAGCTGTGCCTGCCCCACCGTCTCCCCGAGGCGAGCGTGAGCGGTGATGGTGACGAGGAGTGCGGCGGAAATGGCGAGTATCTTCATAGATTCCCGGAAGAGACGCGGTGCGGCGGCGGAAGGTTACGCGAATCAATAAATGTAGAAACGAGTGATTGGATGACCACGTTATCACTTTCCCTCGCGTGGAAAGGGCATTACCGTCGCAACCCTTTTTCCATTTATGGCCATTACTTTTGCAACCCGTTTTAACGCTGACGTGCTGGATGATGCGTATGCCCGTTGGCAGCGCGACCCGCTTTCGGTCGAGTCTTCTTTTGCTGCTTTTTTTGAGGGCTTCGAGCTCGGCGCGATCCAGCCGGCGCAGAAAAATGGGAACTCTGCGGGGCCGGGAACTTGTGGGGACGGTGGGTTGCAAACGCGGGTGGATGCGCTGGTTTATAGTTACCGGACGTTGGGGCATTTAAACGCGCTGACGAATCCGCTACAGGAGACGGCGACGGAGCATCCGCTGCTGGCTTTGCGGGAGTTGGGGTTTGAGGAGAAAGACCTCGATTTGGTGGTGTCGTCGAAGTTTTTCCTCGGCGGGCAGGCGATGAAATTGCGGGAGATGATTGCGAAATTGCGGGCGATTTATTCCAGCGAGATCGGGTTTGAATACATGCACATTCAGAACCCTCGCGTGCGGAATTGGTTGCGGGAGAAGATCGAGGCGCGCGGGGCGTGGACGCTGGATGTGCCGACGCAATTGCGGATGCTGCGGCACCTCGTGAAGGTGGAGGCTTTCGAGCAGTTTTTGCACACCCGTTTTCTCGGGGTGAAGCGATTCAGCATTGAGGGCGGGGAGACGCTGTTTTCGGCGCTGGATGGCGTGCTGGAAAATTGCCCGCGCTTTGGGGTGGAGGAGATTTGTATGGGGATGGCGCACCGGGGGCGGTTGGCGGTGATTGTGGAATTTTTGAAGAAGCCGTATGCGCTGATGTTTAAGGAGTTCGATCCGAACTATATCCCGGACTCGGTGTTCGGGGATGGGGATGTGAAGTATCATCTGGGGTATCTGAATGAGCGGGTGATCAAGCCCAGCGGGGCGAAGGTGGAAGTGCGGCTGTCGGCAAACCCGAGCCATTTGGAGGCGGTGAATCCCGTCGTCATGGGTATGGCGCGGGCTCGACAGCGCATCCGTGGAGATGCGGAGGAGCGGACGAAAGTGGTGCCGATTTTGATCCACGGGGATGCGGCGTTTGCGGGGCAAGGGATCGTGACGGAGGTGCTGAATATGTCGCAACTCCCCGGCTACAAAGTGGGCGGGACGATCCATATCGTGACGAATAATCAGATCGGCTTCACGACGTTGCCCGCCGATGCGCGGAGCACGGAGTATTGCACGGATGTGGCGAAGATGATCGAGGCCCCGATTTTCCATGTGAATGGGGACGACCCAGCGGCGGTGCGGTTCTGTGCGGAGTTGGCGTTTGAGTTTCGCCAGCAGTTTAAGCGCGATGTGGTGATGGACATCGTCTGCTATCGCCGCCACGGGCACAACGAGACGGACGAGCCCGCCTTTACCCAGCCCGATATGTATCGCGAGATCGCCGCACAGCCGACGACGGCGACGGTTTATCGCGACCGTCTAATCGCCGCTGGCGTGATCACAGTCGAGGCCGCAGCAGCCATGCGGCAAGAGATCGCGGATCGCCATGAAGCTGCGCTGGCAGAAGCAAAAAAGGCAGCGGAAGCAAAGAAGACGGGCAAGGCGAAAGCGGATGGAAAACTCGCAGGCAGCACTGCCGCGCCGCAGCCGCCCTACACGCACGATGCGGTGAAGACTGCGGTGGGTAAGGAACGTCTGGCGGCGATCGTGAAGGGGCTTACGACGACGCCGGAGGGCTTCAATGTTTTGCCAAAGCTGAAGCGCGGCGTGTTGGAGAAACGCGCAGCAGTTTTCGCGAAAGGCGAGGGCTTCGACTGGGCGTTCGCGGAGACGCTGGCGTGGGGGACGCTGCTGCTGGAGGGCACGCCGGTGCGCCTCAGTGGGCAGGATGTGCGGCGCGGGACGTTCAGCCAGCGCCACGCCGTCGTGTATGATGAAAAGACGCGCGATGCCTACGTGCCTCTGCAAAATCTCGCGCCCGACCAAGCGCGGCTCTGCATTTACAACTCGCTGCTCAGCGAAGCGGCGGTGCTCGGCTTCGACTACGGGTACTCGCTGAACTACCCGGAGATGCTGTGCCAGTGGGAGGCGCAGTTCGGCGATTTCGTGAACGGCGCGCAGGTCATTATTGACCAGTTCATCGCCAGCGCGGAGAGCAAGTGGCAGCGCCCGAGCGGCATCGTCCTGCTGCTCCCGCACGGCTACGAGGGCCAAGGCCCAGAGCACAGCAGCGCGCGACTGGAGCGGTTCCTCCAGCTCTGCGCGGAGGACAATATCCAAGTGGCGAACCTCACTTCGCCCGCGCAGTATTTCCACATCCTGCGCAGGCAGATGAAGCGGAAGTTTAGCAAGCCGCTCATCATCATGACGCCGAAGTCCATGCTCCGCCTAGAGGCCGCTGGATCAAAGCTGGCGGACTTTACCGACGACACGTTCCACGAGATTCTCGACGATACGACGGTGGAAAAGAAGGCCGCAGCCGAGCGGGTAAAACGCGTCATTTTCTCCACGGGGAAGGTGTACTACGACTTGATCAATTTCCGCGCCGAACAGTCCATCGGCGACACGGCTATCGTCCGCATCGAGCAGCTCTATCCGCTGAACGATAAGGTGCTCGCGAAGATTTGCGCGCGCTACCCGAACGCGGTGAAATGGGTGTGGTGCCAGGAAGAGCCGCAGAACATGGGCGCGTGGAATTTCATCCACCCGCGCCTGCGCGCGGTGCTCGACGGCATCGGCAATAAACACCGCGTGCTCTACGCTGGCCGCGACGAGGCTGCGAGCACGGCGGTGGGCTCGAAGGGCGTGAGCGACATCGAGCAAAAGCAGCTCATTACGGCGGCATATAGCTTGTAGATCGTATGAACTTTTCTTCGCTCGGCGCGCGCGCCCTGTCCCTGCTTCGGGGGACGCCCTCACAGCCGCCCACAAAGGCGTTTGCGATCCAAGTCCGGGACGCGGAGAGCGTGGAGCTATCGTTCCCGGTTTCGACGGGCGGAAGGGAGACGTCCTATTTCCTCATGGGCCTCGCGAAGTCCGGCACGGTGCTGATGAACGGGATGGGGAAAGCGCTGGCCGAGCAAGCTGGAGTGCCCTTTGTGGACTTTCCCGGAACACTTTTCGGCAAGGGGATTCCGATCCTCGATGTCACGGATACGGGCGGCTTGTTTCGCGAAGCAGGGGTTTGTTTTGGTGGGTTTCGCGGTGCGTGGATCGGCAGCAAGTTCGTGGAGATTCCCGCCGCCGCGATGGTGGTCGTCCTAGTCCGCGACCCGAGGGACATTTTGGTGTCGCTGTATTTCTCGGTGCAGAAGAGCCACTGGGTCCCAGCGTCGGGAAAAGTCCGCGACAACGCTTTGCAGCGGCGGGAAGACGCGGCGAATACGGACATTGATCTGTGGGTCATCGAGAAAGCGCCCGGCCTCGCGTCGGGCATGGAGCGGCTCAACACATGGTGCCAACTGGCCCGGCCTGAGCAGGTCAAGTTCTTCAAATATGAGGATGTGATCTTTGAAAAAGAGCGGTGGCTGCGGGGGATGAGCGAGTGGTTCGGGTGGGATGTCCCGCTGCACCACATCCAGCAGATCGCAGCAAAGCATGATGTGCGACCGGAGAATGAAGACGCCTCCCGGCATATTCGGAAAGTAGCCCCCGGCGACCACATCGAGAAACTCCAGCCCGCGACCATCGCTCGGCTGAACGAAATTCTCGGGCCTGCGAGCGCGAAGTTTGGCTACACGTTGTAAGCCCGCTAAGATATGCGCAGACGCTCGGTTTCACCGTCTGCACATCGCACATCAATCTATGAACCGCATCCTTACCTTCGCTCTTGCCTGCTTCGCGGGCGTCTCATTCGCCGCTGAAAAGAAACGCGTCGTCGTCTGCACCGTCACGACTGGTTTCCGGCACTCATCCATTCCCTTCGCGGAGAAAACCATCGAGAAACTCGGCGCAGAGAGCGGCCTCTACGAAGTCGTCGGCTGGGCTCGCCAGCCCGGTGCCGAGGCGCCGAAAAAGCCCGAGAAACCCAAGGCCCTCAAGCCGCTCGATCCCGCCGCCGACGATAAGATGAAGGCGCTCTACGAAGTCGCGAAACAAAAGGCAGCGGAGGCTAACGCAAAGTACGAAGCCGAACTCGCGAAATGGGGCCCCGAGCAGGACGCCGCTGTGAAAGCAGCGCAGACCAAGCGCGAGGACCAGATGAAGGCCAGCATGGCCATCCTCGCTCCCGACCAACTCAAAGCCAACAAAGTGGACCTCGTCATTTTCGCCAACACCACCGGCGACCTCCCGCTGCCGGACCGCGATGGCTTTATCAAGTGGATCGCCGACGGCGGGAACTTCGCAGCCATGCACAGCGGCGGCGACACGTTCCACGGCTTCAAGGGCTATTTGGAAATGCTCCAGTGCGAATTCAAAACACACGGCCCGCAAGTCTCCGCAGATCTTATCGCGGGTGATAAGGCGCACCCGGCGAACGGCGGCATCGGCGAAAAGTGGGACCTCGCGATGGAGGAGATGTATGAGTTCAAAGACGGTAGCCACGACCGCGCAAAAATCCGGGCGCTCTGGTACCTACGCCATCACCCGGTGAAGAAAGATGAACTCGGCTACAACCCCGTGAGCTGGTGCCGCAACGAAGGCAAAGGCCGCGTATTTTACACCAGCCTTGGCCACCGCGAAGACCTCTGGAGCGACGATCCCGCGATGCCTGGACGCAAGAATTCCGTGGAAGTGAGCAAGCAATACCAAGCGCACATCCTCGGCGGCATCAAGTGGGCGCTCGGCTTAGTCCCCGGCGACGCAACGCCAAATCCCGACGTTAAGTAGAAGTCGCATCACGACACAGGCCCAAGATAGGCCGCTCGGACTTCAAAAGCCCGACGACTGCTGGATGCGATTACGCAACATCGTGCGCTGCTGCACAAAAAAGCACCGCTGCCGAAGTGAGCACTCAGCTCGACGTGGAGATCAAGCGGCTGGAAGCACTGCGCTCCATCGACGACCACGTCTGCCCCGAAGAGATCGAGCGTTTGCGCACGCTAACCACCATCGCCACCACGCGCCTACGGATGGACGCGCTGCGGCTCATCCTTCGCACTCCGTAACACCTATAGTATAGACAGCAAAAATGCCCGGAGCCGAAGCTCCGGGCATTTGCGTGATTAGCTCTCTGTCCGCGTGGTTTAGCGTTTCGTTCCGCCGACAGTCGTGGTCGTCGTCGGTGGGACTGGCGGCGGTGGTGGGACGAGGGTTCCCGCTTCAATAGCGGCGTGTACGGCGTGTTGTTCGGCGGGTTCGAGGATGTTGTTATTGTTCACGTCGAACGGCTTGAGCCATGTCGGCAATGCGGGCGGTGGTGGCGGGGTGCCGCCTCCTGTGGTTCCACCCGGTGGGACGAGTGTGCCAGCGGCGATGGCGGCCTGCACGGCTGCGGCTTCGGAGGCATCGAGGACGTTGTTGTGATTGAGGTCAAACGGCGCGAGCCACGTTGGGAGCGGTGGCGGTGGCGGTGGGGTGGCTCCGTGCGGTGGGACGACGACTCCGCTGGCGATGTCGGCGCGCAGGGCGGCGCATTCGATTGGGTCGAGGATGCCGTTGTTATCCACGTCATACGGCCTTACCCATTCGGGCAGCGCGGGCGGGACGACGACGGTCGGCGGGACTACGGTGCCGGCAGCGATGGCGGCTTGGAGTGAGAGGTGCTCGGCGGGTTCGAGGATGTTGTTGTGATTGAGGTCGAAAGGCCGCATCCACATTGGCAGCGCTGCTGGCGGTGGTGTGGGGAGGACGAGCGTGCCCGCAGCGATGGCGGCTTTGACGGCGGCGATTTCGGTCGCGTTGAGGTGCCCGTCGTTGTTCACGTCAAAGGGCTTGAGCAGCGCTGGCAGATGGCCGACTCGGCCAGCGGGCGTGAGTTTGCCGCTTTCGATGTCGGCTTTTACTGCGGCTAGTTCGGCGGCGTTGAGTTTGCCGTCGCCGTCCAAATCGTAAGGCTTCAACTGGTCGGGCAGCGTGGCGTGAAAGCCGAGCGGCGGGACGAGCTTGCCTTCTTTGATGGCTCTGCGGGCGGCGGTGCGCTCGGCGAGGCTGAGGCGACCATCGCTATTGAGGTCGAATTTTTTCAGCGCGTCGGGCAGTTTGCCGTCAAAGTTTGGCAGCTCAACTTCCCCGGCGTGGAGCGCGGCGCGGAGTGCGCGGACTTCATCGGGGCCGAGTTTGCCGTTGCCGTCTGCGTCGAATTTCTTGAGGTCTTCGGGCAATGGGAAGACGGGCGCTGGCGGCGGCGGGAATTTCCCGGCTTCGACATCGGCCTGCCAAGCGGCGCGTTCGGTGTCGTCGAGCGTGCCGTCCTTATCGGCGTCGTAATGACCACGGACTGCGGCGAAGTAGTTACACACTTTGGCAACTTGGCCATCGGTGGGCACTGTGGATGTCGTGCGTTTCGCGGCGTGAGCTTGCGTGGCGAGGCCGGCTGCGGCGATTGCTGCAATGAGGATTGATGTCCGTTTTATGGGTGTGGTGTTGTGTTTTGAGAAGTGAAGGAGGGCGGCAGAGTAGGGGAGCGATGCGGACTGTAAAGTGACATTTACTAAATATATCTGCCCCTTGCGTTTCGCGAAAAGAGCGCCCAAGTTCCGCCCCTCTTTTACCAGAATGCTCCGCTCCATCGCCATCATCGCTTTCTTCGCGACTACCCGTTTCGCGTCCGCCGAAACCTTTACCATCAAGGACGGAGGTTCCGTTCGTTCGTTCGAGGTGGCGACGGATGAGCTGGGCAGCGTCGGGCGCGATGGGCGCGGCTCGTTGGTAAAAGCGACGCCTCAGCAGCACGCGGATGCTCGCCGAAGTGGCCGCGACCTCGTGCTCTATGAAAAGGGTCGCCCGCACAATGAGTTCACGCGCCGCTGGCTCACGGCCCGCGTCCTCGTGAAGCTCGCGCCGGGCGCAGATGCCGCCGTTTTGGCGAAAGAGATCAGTGCGGTGCGAGTCGAACAGCCTGACTTTGCGCCCGGCTACGCGATTTTCGATGCGCCCGCTGGCGCACTCACGCTCGTGGATTTGCTGCGCAAAAAAGCGGGCGTCGAGAGTGCCGAACCGTTGCTCGCTCGGCAGGGGAAGAAGCGCTTCATCCCCACCGACCCGCTTTTTTCCGACAACGTCGCAAACGTTGGCTACCAGTGGCACCTGCGCAACGTCGGCACGCGCGGCGGCGCTACGGGCATCGACCTGAATATCACCACCGCTTGGGACACCGTGCGCGGCGCGGGCGTGAAAATCGGCATCGTGGATGACGGCCTCGACCTCCTCCACCCCGACCTCGCCGCCAACGTGGATGCCACCGCCAGCCGCGACTTTAACGATGGCGACGCCGACCCTTCGCCAAGCACCGCCGCCGACATCCACGGCACCTCCGTCGCTGGCCTCGCCGCTGCCCGCGCAAGTAACGCCAGCGGCGGCTCCGGCGTCGCCCCGGAGTCCACGCTCGCCGGGCTCCGCCTCCTCGGCGGGCCGCAGACGGATGCGGGCGACGCCGCCGCATTTGCATGGCGCAACGACATCATCGCCATCAAGAGCAACTCGTGGGGCCCCGACGACGACGGCGCGACCCTCAGCGGCCCTGGGACGCTGGCCAGCGCAGCGTTGCAGAGCGCCGTAGCCACCGGGCGCGGGGGAAAAGGAACCGTCTTTTGCTGGGCCGGCGGCAACGGCGGCACGAGCGATAATTCCAATTTCGACGGCTACGCAAACAGCCCTTACGTCCTCACCTTTGGCGCGATCACCGACGCCGGGACGCAAGCGCCCTACAGCGAAAGCGGCGCAAACCTCACCGCCACCGTCCCCTCCGATGGCGGCGCGCAATTGATCACCACCACCGACGTGCGCGCACTCGCCGGATACAACAACGGGCACACCGCAGGCAATTTCCCCGACGGCGATTTCACTAACGACTTCGGCGGCACCTCCGCCGCCGCGCCGCTGGCATCCGGCGTCGCCGCGCTCGTCCTGCAAACCAACCCCGCCCTCGGCTGGCGCGACGTGCAAGAAATCCTCATCCGCTCCGCTCGAAAAAACGCGCCCACTGACTCCGACTGGGCCAACAACGGCGCAGGCATCCATTTCAACCACAAGTTCGGCGCGGGCCTGCTCGACGCCACTGCCGCCGTCACCCTCGCGACCGGCTGGGTGAATCTCGGCCCACTCACCACCCTTCGCAAACTCGACGTCATCCCCGCCAACATCCCCGACGCCCCATCCAGCGGCCTCTCGCGCACATTCACCTTCTCCGCGAGCGACGGGCTGCGCGTGGAAAAAGCAGCCCTCACCGTCAGCCTCACGCACGTCGCGCGCGGCACGCTCGAAGTGGACCTCACTTCCCCCAGCGGCCTAGTCAGCCGCCTCGCCACCGCCCGCGCACTCGATACCGGCGCGAACCTCGACTGGACATTCTCCACCGTCCGCCACTGGGGCGAGAGCGCCATCGGCACATGGACTGTCACCG
This sequence comes from Prosthecobacter debontii, assembly GCA_945905735.1. Classification (GTDB taxonomy): domain Bacteria; phylum Verrucomicrobiota; class Verrucomicrobiia; order Chthoniobacterales; family Chthoniobacteraceae; genus SXWH01. The sequence goes on from CAMDQC010000006.1 coordinate 38,300, forward strand.
TCCGCGACACCCTCATCGGCGACGTCGGCGTGCTCAATCGCCTCACCCTAGAGCTTCACGGCAGCGCCCCCACCGGCACCAGCGCGCCCATTATAAATAGCGGCACCACCGCCAGCGGGAACGCCGGTTCTGCATTCGGCTTTCGCATCACCGCGAGCAACGCGCCCACCAGCTTCGCCGCCACCGGGCTCCCTGCGGGACTCAGCATCAATGCCCTCACCGGGCTCATCAGCGGCACCGGCACCACCCCCGGCAACTACGCCGTCGGCGTCAGCGCCACGAACGCTTTTGGCACCGCCAACAGCACCCTCACCATCACCCTCGGCAGCAATCTCGTCGCCGCCCTCGCCGACGCCATAGATCAGCCCGCCCTCACATGGGAGCTAGACCTCGCCAACGCATGGGCCCGCGTCACGGGCACCGCGCCCGCCGTCACCCACGACGGCACCGACGCCGCCCGCACTCCCACCATCACCGACAACGGCAGCTCCTCATTTTCCACCATCATCGTCGGCCCGCAGGTCATCCGCTTTTTCTGGAAAGTATCGTCCGAAGCCAACTACGACATCCTCCACTTCGCGCTCGACGACGTGGACCAAGCCACCCTCAGCGGCAACGTAGATTGGCAGCAGCGCGGCTTCCTCATCCCCGCAGGCGCGCATTCACTCCGCTGGACCTACGATAAAGACGTGAGCGGCAGCGCAGGCAGCGACGCTGCGTGGGTGGACCAAATCACCCTCACCCCCTTCGCCACCTCGCTCCCCGTCTTCACCATCGAGCCCACACCCATCACCGTCGCAGTCGGCGGCACCGCAGCATTCATCAGCAAAGCCGACGGCCCCGGCACCATCACCTACCAATGGCAGCGCAACGCCACCAACATCGCCGGAGCCACCAGCCGCACCTACACCTTCACCGCCGCCACGCCAGGCACCTACACCTGCCTCGCCACAAACTCCCTCGGCACCACCACCAGCCTCCCCGCCCTCCTCACCGTCGTCGCATCCGACACGAACATCGCCACCGCCGTAGATAACACCCTCATCTGGGCCAAGACCGGGAGCGTCCCCCAATTCCTCCGCACCACCGTCCTCTCCAACACCCGCGATAACGTGGACAGCGCCCTCGCCACCGGCCTCGCCGCTGGCACAGACACGACCATCTCCACCACCGTCATCGGCCCCGGCACCCTTACCTTCTGGTGGCGCACAGACGGCACCGCCGATAGCGACGTGCTGGGCTTCAACCTCGACGGCACGGAGATAGACTTCATCACCGCCACCGGCACATTTTTACAAAACACCCAGCCCATCCCCGCAGGCATCCACACCATCTCTTGGACCTTCTACGCAGGCACCTTTGCCGGCCGCGGCATCGTGGACCAAGTCGCCTTCGCCCTCACTCCCTACGGCGCATGGCAGGCAGGAAAATTCACCACCGCCCAGCGCATAGACAGCCTCATCACCGGCCCCTCCGCAGACCCCGACGCCGACGGCATCCCGAACCTCACCGAGCAATACTTCGGCACCCTCCCCACCGCCCCCACCATCGCCCAGACCACCATCGCCTACGAAGCCCCGAGCTACACCTTCACCTACAAAAAGGACACCACCGCTACCACGATCACGCGCACCATCGAGCACACCACCGACCTCTTTAATTGGACCCCCGTCACCGCCACCGAGACCATCCTCAGCACCGTCGGCACCGTGCAGACCATCAAAGCCACCCTCCCCACCGTCACCGGAGGTCAACACACCTACCGGCTCAGGCTCGAACTGAGCGAGTAAACCTCCGAAAGGAGACAAACCATTACTACACGGGGCCGCACCGTCGAACTCACCCGCCGCATGTGGATTACAGCGCCCGCTCCAGCACCGCTGCGAGTTGCGCTGCTGCCGCTTTGCCCGTCTCCAGCACTTCCGCGTGGCCGAGCGTGCCGGGGTGGAGCCCGGCGGCCCAATTCGTGAGACACGAGAAACCCGCGACTTCCATCCCCAGCGCACGGGCTTGGATGGCCTCCAGAACGGTGCTCATGCCCACTGCATCCGCGCCCAGCGTGCGAAGCATTCGCACCTCGGCGGGCGTCTCGTATTGCGGGCCGAGCAGCCCGGCATACACGCCTTCGTGCAGCGTCGTGCCCAGCTCGGCGGCCACTTTAGAAAAGCGCGCGCGCAGGGTTTTTGAGTACACTTCACTCATGTCGAAAAAGTTCGCGCCACCGAGGAGCGGCGTCGTGTGCGTGAGGTTCAGATGGTCGTTCAGCATCATCCACGAGCCGGGAGAAAACGCAGGGTTGCACGTCCCTGCCGCGTTCGTGAGGACAAGCCGCTGCACGCCGAGGGACTGCATCCAGCGGACGCCTGCTGTCACTTCCGCTGCCGATTTGCCTTCATAGAGATGCACGCGCCCTTGGGCCGCGACGACGGTGGTGGTGCCGATTTTGCCGAAGACAAACCGCCCCGCATGACCGGGCACGGAAGACTGCGGGAGACCTGCAATTTCTGAATAGGGGACCGACGCGAAGATCTCCATGCGCTCGACAAAACTGCCGAGCCCAGAGCCAAGAACGAGCCCCCATTCAGGGCGAAGCGATTGCCAAGACATGCCCTGTTTATAGGGAGTCGCGTGGAGAGTTGTCCACGGAAGAGGTGGAATTTACGCCCTCGCGATAGTGATGACTCGCACGGAGGCGGCTCCGGCTTTTCGCAGGACGCGGCTGCATTCTTCGACGGTGCTGCCGGTGGTGAAGACGTCGTCCACGAGCACGAGGTGCTTCCCTTTTACTTGGGCAGGACGGCGGACTTTGAACGCGCCGCGTAGGTTTTCCATGCGCTCGCTGCGGTCGAGGCGAGTTTGCGTGGGGGTTTTGCGAATGCGCTTGAGGGCGTTCCAGACAGGGCGCTGGGCGCGTGGGGCGATGAGGCGGGCGAGGACTTCGGCTTGGTTAAACTCGCGCTCTCGCTGCCGCACATGGTGGAGCGGGACGGGCACGAGCGCGTCGAAGGGCTGCGCCGTCATGCGTGGGTCGTCGAGCGTCTCAGCGAGCCACGCGGCGAGGGTGTGGCGGAGGTGCGTTTGGCCGAAGTATTTGAAGCCGTGGACGAAGTCGCGCACGGGGCCGCTGCTCACATAGCAGGCGATGGCGCAGTCGAAGTGCAGGTCGCGCTCGCCGCAGTTTGCACAGGTGAATTGCTCGGTGATCGCGCCGGGAAATGGCGATGAGCATTTTTCGCAACGCGGCGCCTGGATGGGCTCTACGTCTTGCTCGCAAGTCTCGCAGAGGTGGCAACCGTCGGGCGTCGCATCGCGGCAAACGGCGCAATGCGCGGGGAAGCACAGCGACACGAAACTGCCGCCCAGCCAGCTTGCAAACCGGGCGATCACATCCCGAGTTCGGCGAGCAGTGCGCGGTTGAGTCGGATGCAGGACTCGAAGTTTTCCACGGGGAAGTTTTCATCCGGCGCGTGGGCGCGGCACTCGGGCATCGCGAGGCCGAGCAGGAGCGTCTCGACGCCGAGGATGCGCTTAAACGTGTTCACGATTGGGATGCTCCCGCCCTCGCGGATGAGCGCGAGTTCCTTGCCCGGAAATGCAGTCGCCAACGCTCGTTGCGCGGCTTTTCCGAAGGCGGAATGCGGGTCCGTCGCGTAGGGTTCGCCGCAATGTCCGTCGGTGATTTCCAGCCGGATGCCGGGCGGCGTGTGCTTCTCCAAATGGGCGCGCACTTTCGCCACCACGTCGGCGGGGCGCTGACTGGGGACGAGCCGGAAAGTCAGCTTGGCAAAGGCTTCGCGGGGAATGACGGTCTTGCTGCCCGTGCCTTGGAAGCCGCCCCAAATGCCGTTCACCTCCGCCGTGGGCCGCGCGCCGATGCGCTCGACGTTGCTGTAGCCCGCTTCGCCGAAAAGCTCCGGCACGCCCGTGACGGCCTGTATCTCTGTATCGCCAAAAGGGAGCCGCTGCCACGCCTCGCGTTCCCACGGCTGGAGCGGCGCGACGTCATCGTAAAAACCAGCTACCGCCACGCGGCCATCCGCGCCGTGGAGCGAGGCGACGATGCGGGCGATGGCGGTGGCGGGATTCATCACCGCGCCGCCGTAGATGCCGCTGTGGAGGTCCACCGCTGGGCCGCTCACCCGCAGCTCCATCGCCGCGATCCCGCGCAAGCCGTAGGTAAATGTCGGCGTGTTGCGCGCGACCATCCCGGTGTCGCTGATGGCGATGATGTCGCACGCCAGCGCCGCGCGGTTTTCCTTCAAAAACGACTCCAGATTTTTGCTCCCGACCTCCTCCTCGCCCTCGATCAGAAAGATAAGGTTTACCGGCACATCACCCTTCTCGTGAATCGTCTCACCGACGCCGAGAACGTGCCCGAGGATTTGCCCCTTATTGTCCGTCGAGCCCCGCGCATAGATGATTCCATCGCGGATGACGGGCTCGAACGGCGGGCTCGTCCACTCGTTCACCGGGTCCACCGGCTGCACATCGTAGTGGCCGTAAATCATCACCGTCTTGCGCCCCGGCTGGTGCGTATTGCGCGCGGTGACGATGGGATGCCCCGCCGTCGGGTGAATGTGGGCCGTTAGCCCAATGGCGGTCAGTTTCCCCGCCAGCCACGAGGCGCAAGCGGCGACATCGTCTTTGTGGCGAGGCTCGGTGGAGACACTGGGGAAGCGGATGAAAGCGAAAAGATCGTCGAGATGAGACTGCTGCATCCCCGCGTGTATCCCGGCGAGCGGCGGCGCGTCAAAGCGAACTAGCCGCAATCTCCCGACGGCCCGCACGAAACCCGAAATCCCTATGCGAAAAGAAATCTGTCAGAAAAAGTAAAAAACCTATTGACGACATATAGATTACCGTGTATCCATCGCTGCACTTTCAAATTCAATGAACTCGCTACGCAACATCATTTCAACGCAAACCGCTCCGATAGCATCCGCTGTCGGGATGGTCCGTATGAATGGGTGCGGCTATGCGGCGACGAGTTTTGTTCGGGCAGACTGGCATCCAGTCGTGAAGGGGTCCGGCAAATTTGAACTCAACCCGATGCTCATTACGGAGGCGAACAGGGCGGCATTATAGCCGCAACTTTCAGGAAACCGATTTTCCAGAAAACCCTGTTCGCTAAAAGGCGGACAGGGTTTTTTGTTTCCCCGAAAGACCTTCCAAAACCGAAACCATCACCCGCAGAACCGAAACATCCCGCCAGACCGAAATTTTATCAATCAACCAAACGAAAGGAATCCATCCATCGAGTAACGAACGAAACGCATTAATCCAAAAAAGAAGTGACCCCGCCGTCAGCGGCAACTGACGACGGGGCCTGAGTCGGCCACCAGGTCCGGCATATCCCAGCAAGGAACAGCTTATGGAACGGCAACCGCAACCACGGTGCCATACCCATACGTAGTGTCAAGCGAAGTCATGGCTATCATATATCGATAGCGATAACTACGCCCGCGCACCGCCCTGCCCGGCTCTCACGCTTCCGATGAATCTATCGATCATCATTTTTACATCCTGAGGGCTTTTGGCGCGTCACCGCGCCGACGGGAGGTGTGCCCGAAACACCGAAACATCCGCCGAGAAATCCTGCGGGTGCGAGTCCCCGGCCCGAGTGGGTCGGCGAACTGGCAGCGGTGTTCGTTCTTTTTATATAATGAACCGCAAAGGACGTGAGGGGCGCGGAGGTGAGGTCGGCAAGACAAGTGAGGTTGGTTGCTCCGAGCTCTTCACGCCCTTTGCGGTTCATCAATTTCCTTATCAGCCACGCAGGACGCGAGTGGGTTCCGGGAGTTTTCAGCAGTGCCCGGTCATTCGCGGCCTGCGTGGCCAGATTTACATACGGCGTGCGCCAGCTTGCGCAGTCAGGTCTCCAAAACCAGATCCGCCCGGAGCATCACCGGGACGCCGTGCCAGTTTTCTTTTCCGACGAGTGTCGGAGTTTTGTGAGGGGAACGCAGAGGGAGGGTGCGTGGTTGTTGGAATCGCACGCCTCCCTCTGCGGAACCTCATTCATTTTGCAGGGTCGCCAAGAGGAAAGGCAACGGCCTCATAAGCCGTCCACGCGCGGGTTCGATCCCCGCCCCTGCGACCAATTTTCATTTGGCCCGCGAAAAGCGCGAAATTCTTTCGTGCTTTTTCGCGTATTTCGCGGGCCAAAATTGCGGCGGTAGATCGCTAAAGACGCGAACCGAGCTGTAACCTCGGCGCACCTCGCCGGTCGGGAGCATTACCCGGACGCCGCACCATTTAATTTCATCATCGAATCCACAGCCGACACGAGGGGCTCGGAGGAGCGGCCTGAATACGGAGTGAACGTGGGGGCTTCGGGCTCTTCTTGTCGTCTGTGGGTTCGATGGAAAACGCGTGCGAGGGAGACAGCGAACCCACCTGATTTGGGATCAGGGGATACCCGGGGCAGCACCGGGGCGCGCGACCAATTTCAAAAGCGTCTGTGGCCGAACATCCAGGCATCGATCTTCCAAATCGAATCACGCGGGGGAGGCACCCGCCGGACGCTCCATTTTACCAGTGTGGGATAACAGTAGTCCGCGGCCCTGTTAAGGCTTGAAGTCTTGGTGCGATGCCAAGCGCTGGTGCCACTTTCCCTTGAGTAGCTCAAAAGCAGAGCACGCGGCCGATAACCGCGAGACCGTGGAGCGTTACCACGCCCAAGGACCACTTTCGCTGGATGGCAGAGTCAGTCAATGCACCCGTCTGAAAAGCGGGCGATCTCGGTGCGATCCCGGGTCCAGCGGCCAGATGAGGTCGGAGAAAGTAGGGGGCGCGGCACACCGGCCGCGCGCCCCTCCGACCGGGCAATTTTCAAATGGAGGCCATAATGTAAGAGTGAGCATACGGAACTGTGAATTCCGTTGTGTCGGGTGCGAATCCCACTGGCCTCCCCATTTTCCGAAAACGTGAGCCATGCCAAAGTCGTGGAGGCGGCGGGCTGCAACCCCGCTCTTACCCGGTGCGACTCCGGGGGCTCACTCCACTTTTTAATGAAACAAGTTGCCGCTCGACCCGCGCGGGCAAACAGTCTTCAAATCACCAGTTGTCCCGATTTTCAAAATGCTCGCGTAGCTCAATTGTATAGAGTTCTGCGCTTCGAACGCAGCGGTTGCAGGTTAGAGTCCTGCCGCGAGCACCATTTCCCCGACGTAGCCCAATGCAGAGGCATCCGCCTCAGAAGCGGAAAAGTGTGGGTGCGATTCCTACCGTCGGGACCAATTCAAGAACGGAACGTGAACCGGACCAGCGAGCCGGGAGTCTTTGCTAAAGACATCGTGCGCCCAAAGCGCAAGGGGAGCATGCCCTCCGCGTTCCGCCATTTTTCAAGTGTCTGCGAATGCAAAGCGGTCGAGCGCCACGCCTTTCAAGCGTGTCCTAGCCGGTGCGAGTCCGGCCGCAGATGCCACAAATAGCCGCGTAGCCCAACAGAAGAGGCACGGCGTTGAGAACGCCGCCAGTGAAGGTGCAACTCCTTTCGCGACTGCCAATTTCCCGCCGCGCTCGTGCTTTGCAGCCGGCTAGTTTTTCCGCGAATATGAGTGCCCAGATTTTTTTAAGGTGCCTGCGATAGCGTCTAGGGTCCATGACTCCTTCGGGTTTCCGCTCCATTGCAAGATGAGTTCGGTGGGCGAACTCAGACTCCATTTCCCTTTGGAGCCTGAACTGGATTTTGCCGATCCGTCTGCATTCAGCGTGAATGCGTGTGAGCCGGGATCGTTCGCCCATTCCGTGCCCGCGATTTTCTTTGCTAAGCTCGGGACATCAACTGGGAGCGCCTCGATGACGCGTTTCTTTTCGGCAGCAATCTCAGCTTGCAATGACGAATTCGCTGTCGAACGAGATTGCAGGGATGCAAGGGCTTGCAGGTAACTGGCGACGATCAGTTTATTCTGCTGGGCGGTTTCTGCGTCCACTTTCGTGAACTCGCCGAGATACGCCTTTCGAGCAGGAAGCACGGTCTTCGGAAGTGTAGGTGCCGCTGTAGGCAGTAAGCGTTTCGCGTTGATGCTGTCTCTCTCCGCACTTATCGCGGATAACGCGTTCACGTCGCCTGCCGTCGTTGCCATTTTCTCCGCCGCATCAAGCGCCGTCGCGTAAGTTCGCGCGATCCGCGAAATCGACGCATCCCGCCTTGATGCAACTACCTCCGAGTCTGCTTTGAATTTCGCAGAAAGTGGCGCGAGTTCCTGCGCGTGAATTGTTAAGGTGAGTGCGAGTGCGGCTAGAAATGCGTGGGTGATCATGGAGTGGGTTTTAGCGAATGGTGTTGGGTGATACAAAACCAAAAGCGGGGCCGCGTGTCCATCACGCGGCCCCGGTTGGTTTAATCAGTGCGCGGTTTTCTTAACTCGCGCCGACTGCGATTTCCTCCGTCGTCGTCCACACATTCGGGGGTGCGCCGTCCCAGAAGCAGAGACGGGAGCGGCGGCTACGGGTGCCGGATTGGCCCCGCATAACGACGCCCCCTTTTTGAAAATACGAAGCGCCCTCTACGCCCCGCGTCGTGACGGCTGGAGCCGATGATTACTTTTTATGAAAACACACACACTAGATCAATTCGCGCCGGATGTGCGCGGGCGGGGCCGGACGGCTTTTGCGAACGATCACATCCACTCGGACCTCGCCGAACTCGGGGCTGCGTTTGCGGGCGGGGAACTGCACGCGGTGGCGTTCGAGCTATCGCCAGAGGCGGGGCTGGTGACGCTGGCGGAGGTGTATGCGTATCGCATCTTCCGGGCGAAGCGGGTGGGAGCCGATGGGCGGCTGGTGCGGCTGGTGCGGCTGGTTTTGCGCTTTGCGCGGGATGGCTTTGTCATCGTGCATGAGCGCGGCGACGGCTGCATCTATGCGGGCAGCGAGGAGAAGGCGCGCGCGCTTTTTGCCGAGCTGGAGGCGGTGCTGGGGGAAGCTCCTGAAACGGCTATTGAACGAGCCGACGATTTCCGACAGTATCCCGACCATGCAGACTGCAACTCTTGATGAACTCCATGCTGACCCGTATCGGCTCGACCGCTCGATTGATGCGGGCGAGCCGATTGAGGTTTTCCGCGATGGGCACCGCGTGGGGCGCTTTGTGCCGGAGGCTCCGAGGAAAGCTGAGATGCCGCTGAAATGGCCGGATTTCCGGGCGCGACTGAAAGCGCGTTGGGGCGACCGAGTGCTTACGCAGCAAGAGATTGACGAGATGCGCGACTTTGAGGACGGAGAACTCGTAACGTGAGTGTGCCCCGGCGAGGGCGAGATTCTCGTGGAAACTAGTTGTCAAAAACCACACGAAACTACATATTTAAGCGTCGGTTCTACTCGATTCCCGAACCTTGCTCTTATGCAGGGGTCTGGTGACTTCTGGGCTGAGGTGCTTTGCATTTCAGTTCGGGATTCGGGTAGAGCCGACATTTTTTATGCCACATAATTCGTTCGCCGCGACGGACCTTCGTTACAAAGGTTTTATACGTTCCCATGAATGGTCTGTTTGTGTTGGTGCGGGAATTTCGGCTGGGATTATGCCGACTTGGTTTGATTTCACTCGGGCTGTCTTTAATCGAGCGACATCGCAAATTTTATCCGACGCCTCGTTTCGGAATCTGGCAACCAGCATGGGGTGGGGATTAGACGCTTGGCTACAGGCGGGGTTAAATTCGATGGTCGTCCAAGGTCATACTCGGGACGATTTTTTCGCGTTTATTGAGGATGAACTGTATCGGGATATACTCGAAAAAGCTGACAATTCCTCACTTAAAGCAATTTTGCTCATTGGGCTGTCGAACCCGAAGCGAAACAAGCCTGCTGATTCTCTAAAGTTGCTCGAATTTTTCAGAAAGGAGTTTTCAGATTCCACTCTGTTAGCATTGGCCAAGTGGCTTCGGAGAGCAAAACGATGCGGAAATCCGCTTCAGGCCGTTTTGACGTTCAATGCTGATGGATTACTTGATCTCATAATAACCCTGCTGGCTCTGGAAGAACAAATCCATACCAACGCTGGCAGAGGGTATCCAATAGACGAATTTAGAAGGGTTTTGAGAGCTTCAGATGATTGTCGGCACTCCACGCCGATTTTCCATTTGCACGGGTGTGTTGTGCCAAGGTGTGGAAATTCTCAGCGGGGGCGCGAGTCTCGGGAGGGATTGGTTTTTCCAGAAAGCGGGTACAGTCGGATTTCCTCAACGGTGCATACTTGGCAGCAGACCGTATTTCTGAGCCATGCTCAGTCGCAACGGCTTGTTTTCATCGGACTTTCAATGTCCGACCTAAATCTCCGGCGATGGTTGGCATGGTGTACGGCAAACGCCGTTCAAGAGCACCAGCATCGTTCACAAGAATTCCGAGGAGAATTCATTTTGGGCGAAAACCTATGGCTGACGATTCGCCCGAAAGAAAAGGAGCATGAAATCGCGCTCGAATCCTCACTTTTACATTTGGGCGTAAGGATTGCATGGCTGGAATCTTGGGCTGAATTGCCGACCGCACTCGATAACCTTTTGGGAGTTGGGGCTTAATTACTAGAGAATCCGGCGAGCGCGGGCCTGTAGGACGGCGATGAATTTGTTGGCTTGCGCGTAGCCGTGGTATTCTGCGGTTTCGTCGTCGGTGAGTTCGCCTTCGTTCGCTTTTTCGGCGAGAAGTTCGATGCGCTGTTGCAGTTCGTCATCGCCGTGGAAGTCCACAATTTGCGCCGCCTGTTCGCGACTGAGAATCCGCAGAACGGAGTCGGTAGCGCGGTCGAATGCAGCGGCGTCAATGATTGAGGACATGGGCATTACGTAAGGTGTGCCCGTCGTTTTGTCGAGCGAAGGGTGCTCTCCTCGAAACGTCTATTGAACGAGCCGCCGACTTCCGACATTATCCCGACCATGCAGACTGCAACTCTCGATGAACTCCATGCTGACCCGTATCGGCTCGACGGCTCGATTGATGAGATGCGTGACTTTGAGAATGGGAGATTCTCCAAGTGAAGGCGCTGGCGGCGCGGTATCGGAGACTCGTCTGGCTTTTATTGCCGGTGGTTGTCGGGGCTGCGTTTTACTTCGGGTGGATGCAGCCGCGTCCCATCGCCGAAAAGAAGCGCGAGCGTGTGGCCTCGCTGCATGAAGTCGGCGCTTTGCCGAAAGGCTACGACGGCTGGCTTGCGCACGTGGAGGCGGAGTTGCTGGCGGTTGGCGAAGAGCCTCCGCCGGACCCGATGTTTCCGCAGGACGATATTCTTCGGTGCCCGCCGATCGTCGATATCAGCGCGCAGGGCGGTGTTTTTCTTAACGCAACAGCGATGAAGTCGGAAGAACTCGTCGTCATCCTAAAGAGGGCATTCGAGGGCCAGACCGAACTTTCTCCGATCCTGTTTCGAGTTCCATTCGATGCTCCGTTGTCGTCGGTCGAGCCTGTCGCTCGGGCGATTGTTGACGCAGGGTTGGGGGGATCATCTTAGCCCGATCTTCGAGGGCGGAGAGGCTCTCGGAGATTTATCTCGGGTCTATTCTCTCAGGCTTGGGGGCCGTTTTGTGCGAGTCTGCGCCCCTGAGCCTCATCCCGAGTCGCCTAAAGTTCCTCGGCGCTAACCCGTGCGCTTTTTTCTCCCCAAAACAAACGAACGAACACCGCTCTGCACTCGTGGTGTGCCCGTCGCTCGACGCTCATCTATTTTTTACCATGCAAGATTTTCTTCAACTCCCCGTCGTCCTCGTGCTCAACCGCGCGTGGCAGGCGATCCATGTGAAGACGCCTGCGGAGGCGTTTTGTATGATGGCGAGCGGGGCGGCTTCGGGGCTGGATATTGGGGCGGATGGGGCGATGACTCCGGTGCTGTGGGCGGATTGGCTGGCTCTGACGGTGCGCGAGCAGGACCGGGCGGTGCGGACGGTGCGCGGGGAGTTGCGGGTGCCGACGGTTGTGGTGGCTGCGAATTATGCGCGCGTGCCGATGCGGCGGCGGGCGTTTTCCGGGCGGGCGCTGTGGGAGCGGGATGGCGGCGTGTGCCAATATACGGGGCAGCGGCTGAAGGTGGGCGAGGGGAACATTGACCACGTCGTGCCGCGCTCGCGGGGCGGGCGGACGGATTGGGAGAACTGTGTGCTGGCGCACCGCGAGGTGAATAGCCGGAAGGCGAACAAGACGCCTGCGGAGGCTGGGCTGACGTTGCTGCGCAAGCCTGCGGTGCCGAAGACGCTGCCTGCGACGGTGCTCATTCGGAATACGCACGGGGTGCGAGACTGGGAGCATTTCTTGGTGTGATGCTTTGGGCCCGCCGATTTTTAATTCTACGGGAATATGCGAAATCTGCGGAGAAGAACTTTTTTATGAACACAAAACAACTGATCGAATTGGGTGTGCCGGAGACGGCGCTGGCGGAGGCGGGCGCGTTCATCGTGGCGCTGCGGGAGAGTGGCGGGGCGATGGCTCGGCTGCCGGAGGAGATGGCGGCGATTGTCGCGGAGCCGGAGCGTTTTCTGGGCGACCCGCTGCGGGCGACTTTGGCGCGGGCGCTTTATGAGCCTGCGTTTAAAATGCGCGAGGTTCCTGCGCCGTGGCGTCAATGGGGCGAGGGGCTGGATGCGCCTGCGGTGGCGCAGCTCGCGAATGCTTGCACGCTGCCGATCTCGGTGGCGGGTGCGCTGATGCCCGATGCGCATGTGGGCTACGGCTTGCCCATCGGCGGCGTGCTGGCGACGGAGGGCGCGGTGATTCCTTACGCCGTCGGGGTGGACATCGCTTGCCGGATGAAGCTGACCGTTTTTGAGCGGAAGGCGAGCACGCTGGCGGGGATGCGCGACCGGCTGGCAAACATCATCGAAAGCGAGACGCGCTTCGGCATGGGCGCGGAGTTTCAGGCGCGGCGGGACCATGATGTGATGGACGACGACTGGAGCGTCTCGCCGATCACCAAGCACCTCCGCGAGAAAGCTTGGAAGCAGCTCGGCACTTCGGGGACGGGGAATCATTTTGTGGAGTTCGGCGAGTTCACGGTGAACACGGCGGAGTCGCTTCGGTTTGCGGAAGACGGGCGCGAGATTCCTCCTGGCGCGTATCTCGCGCTGCTGTCGCACAGCGGTTCGCGCGGGACTGGCGCGCAGGTGTGCCAGCACTACAGCCGCATCGCGATGGACCGTCACGCGAAGTTGCCCGCGCAACTCAAGCATTTGGCGTGGCTCGATCTCACGAGCGAGCCGGGCGCGGAGTATTGGGCGGCGATGGAGCTGATGGGCCGCTACGCCGCTGCGAACCACGCGTGCATCCATCGTCACATCACGAAAAAGGTGGGCGCGGCGGTGCTGCTGGATATTGAAAACCACCACAACTTCGCGTGGAAAGAGCAGCACTTTGGGCGTGAAGTGATCGTCCACCGCAAAGGCGCGACGCCCGCCGGAGCTGGCGTCATGGGCGTCATCCCCGGCTCGATGGCGACGCCCGGTTTCGTCGTGCGAGGACGCGGAAACGCGGAGTCGCTCAACAGCGCATCGCACGGCGCAGGCCGCGTGATGAGCCGGACGAAAGCGATGCAGTCGTTCACCTGGAGCGGCGTGAGGAAACAGCTCGCCGCTGCTGGCGTGGAACTGCTGAGCGCGGGGCTGGATGAAAATCCCGGCGTCTATAAAGACATCCACACCGTCATGGCCGCACAGACGGACCTCGTGGATGTGATGGGCGCGTTCATGCCGAAGCTCGTGAAGATGGCTCCAGCGGGGGAGAAGGCGGAGGATTAGCGCCGCACTCACGCATTTACGCGGTTGAACACGCTGCGTATCACAGTGGGCATGATACTCCGCCATTTGCTCGTCACCGCTGCGCTCGCTGCTGCCACTCATGCTGCGGATTGGCCGCGCCTTTTGGGGCCGGTGGATAATTGCACGACGCCGGAAACGGGCTTGCGCCGCGAGCTGCCGACTCAGCTGCCGGTGCTGTGGGAGATGGAGAAGGGCGAGGGCATGGGCGGTCCGGCGATTGTGGGCGGGCGAGTGATTGTGTTTCATCGGCAGGGTGAAAATGAGGTGGTCGAGAGCCGTGATGCAGCGACGGGCGCGCAGCAGTGGGTGCAGCGTTCTCCGGCTCCGTATCAGCCTCGCTACGGCGGCGGGCTGGGGCCACGGACGAGCCCGGTCGTGGCGGAAGGGCGCGTGTTCACGTTTGGCGTCACGGGGAAATTGACGGCGCTGGAGATGGCGACGGGGAAGGTGATTTGGCAGCGGGATTGTGCGCGGGAGTTCGAGATGCAGCCGGTGTTTTTCGGCATCGGCTCGACGCCGCTCGTCGTGGGGAAGCGGCTCATCGTGCAGCTCGGGGGGAAAGAAAATGGGCTGCCGCTCCAGACTGCGGCGCTGGATGTGGCGACGGGGAAGAAGCTCTGGACGACGACGCACGAATGGGGTGCCAGCTATGCGTCGTCGGTGCCTGCGACGATCCACGGGAAGGAGTGCGTGCTGGTGTTTGCGGGCGGGCAGAGTCGTCCGCCGACGGGCGGTCTGCTCGTCATCGAGACGGCCACGGGCAAGGTGCTGGCCAGCGCGGCGCATCGTGCGGAAATGGCGGAGTCGGTGAACGCCTCATCGCCCGTGCTTGTGTCTGCGAATCCGGCACGGGTGTTTGTTTCCGAGGCATACACGGCGGGCGGGCTGTGCGTGGAAATCGCGCCCGATTTCTCCACGAAGACGGCGTGGGTGGACGAGAAACTCGGGCTTTACTGGATGACGCCGCTGGTGCGCGACGGCGCGGTTTTCGGCTCTGCCGGAATGAGCGAGCGGCTGGCGGAATTCACCGCGCACGACGTGGCGACGGGGAAGCAATTATGGCGCGATGACCTCGGCGGCGCGTTTGGCCGGGCGAGCTTGTTGGCGACGGGCGATGGGGTGCTGTGCCTCGGGGAATTTGGCGACCTCGCGTGGCTGGAGCTGACGCGAAGCGGCGGGCGCGTGCTCTCTCGCACGAAGCTCTTTCACGCGCCGGAGACTTGGACGCTGCCTGCGCTGGCCGATGGTCGGATCTACGTCTCGCAGAACGAAGGGAAGCGGCGGCTCGTCTGCTACGACCTGCGCGCGAAATGAACATCGTCCTGCTCACGCCCGGCACGGGCAGCTACCACTGCGGAGTTTGTATGCGCGACAATGCGCTGGCGAAAGAACTCAACCGCCTCGGGCATCGTGCGGTGATGCTGCCGATGTATCTCCCGCTCACACTCGACGAGAGCGCGGCGACGCCGGAGACGCCGATTTTCTTTGGCGGTGTGAGCACGTATCTGCGGGAGAAAGTGCCCTTTCTCCGCAAGATGCCGCGCTGGCTGGACCGGCTGCTCAGCGCGCGTCCACTGCTGCGACTGCTCGCGGGAAAAGCAGCACGCACGGGCGGGCCGGAAGTCGCCGGGATGACGCTCTCGATGTTGCGCGGCGAGCTGGGGAATCAGGCTTCGGAAATCGAGGAGCTGATCGCGTGGCTGCGCATCGCCTTCGACGGTGCAAAGCCCGATGTCGTGTGGCTCTCCACTGCGCTGCAAGCCGGGCTGGCGCGGCGCATCCGGGCGGAACTGGGCGTGCCGGTGATCGGGTTCCTGCAAGGCGAAGACAGCTTCATTGACGGACTCGGCCCTTCCGCGAATGAGACGTGGAAACTCCTCTCCGAGCGGATGCGCGATGCGACGGCGTGGGTCGCGCCGAGCCGCTATTTTACAGAGCTGATGGCGCGTCGCCTCGGCTGGGCGGCGGATGAGTTGAAGGTGATTCCCAACGGCGTAACGCTCCCGCCGCGCGACTCTCAGCTCTCAACTCTCAGCTCTCAACCAACGATCGGTTATCTCGCGCGCTTCGTACCGGGGAAAGGAATCGGGATGCTCGTCGAGGCGTTTATTTTACTCCACGCTGCGATGCCCGAAGTCCGCCTCCGCTGTGCGGGCTCGATGACGGATGGCGACGCGAAGTACGTGGAGACGCTGAAGGCGCGTCTGCGTGCGGCGGGCTGCGCGGATGCGGTGGAGTGGTTGCCCAATGTTTCCCTCGCGGAAAAGCAGGCGTTCCTTGCCAGCGTCACGGTTTTCTCCGTCCCAGCGACGTATAGCGAGGCGTTCGGGATGTATGTCATCGAGGCGCTCGCGGCGGGCACGCCCGTAGTCCTTCCGGCATCTTCCGCATTCCCGGAAATCGTGGAGGCAACGGGCGGCGGCGTGCTTTTCGAGACCGATGCGTTCGTGGAAAATCTCGCCGCTGCGTTGCAAGCGTTGCTGCGCGATCCCGCTCGCGCTCGGGCTCTCGGGGAAGCGGGCCGTGCAGCCGTCGCGCGCGATTTTTCCATGACTCGGCTGGCGGAGCGGCTCGTGGAGCTGTCGGCTGAACGACAGAATCCTTGAAACCATTTGCCACGGCGCGGGTTCATCTCTCAACCTGCGCTGGCCAGCCGCGCAGTTGCACATGAACGAAGAAGCCAGCACCGACCCAACATCTCCTGCAGAGGAAGACGCTGCGCGCGATCTTCGGCTGATGCTGCGCGTGAAGGAGGGCGATGTGGATGCGTTTCGGGAGCTGGTGGAGACGCACCAAAGCCGCATCGTGAACACGGTGGCGCGGATGCTTGACGATGCGGCGGAGGCCGAAGACATCGCGCAGCAGGTGTTCTTGCGCATCTGGAAAAGCGCGCCGCGCTGGGAGCCTGCGGCGAAGTTCACGACGTGGGCGTTCACCATCATGAAGAACCTCGTCTTCAATGAATCGCGCCGCCGGATCCGGCGTGGGACGCTGCCGCTGGAGACGAAGGACGACGGGGAGGACGTTCAGTTCCAGCACGCCGATGAGTCGGTGAAATCGCCGGACCGAGCGATGCTGGATGCGGAGCATCAGGATGCCATTGAGCGGGCGATCCAAGAGTTACCGGCGTCGCAGCGGATGGCGCTGGTGCTGCGGCGCTACCAAGATGTGAGCTACGAGGAAATCGCAGTGATTTTGAAACTGAGCGTGCCAGCGGTGAAGAGCCTGCTCTTCCGTGCGCGGAGTGATCTGCGCGAGAAGCTGCGGGTGTATCTGGAGGGGTGAGAAAACGAAAAGGCGCACCGTTTCCAGTGCGCCTTTTGTGAGTCAGCTTTGTCGGCCGAGATTAATGCTTGTGCTTGCAGCCGCCTTCTTTGGTGCAGGTCTTGGTCTTGCAGCAGCCTTTCGCCGTTGCGCAGTCTTTTTTGCCGCCCATTGGGCAGGAGCCGCCGTCTTTGGTGCAGCAGGCTCCGAGGCTGAGTGTGAATGCGAGGGCGACGAGTGAGATGATGTGTTTCATATTGTTTTGTATGTGTTGTTTTTCCCCGCCTGGATGGCTGGGAAGCGCGAGTGTGTAGCGCAGTCGGCGGCGGGGCGCAAGCTCAGTGCTCCGGTGTGGCACGAACGAGGGCGTTCGTGCCACGAGACGCTCAGTGCTTCGGCGCTCGCACGGTGGTTTCCTCCACGTCGCGCTGACGCCGCGCGACGATGCGGTCTGCGATTTCGCCGACCATTTGATCCAGCAAGAGCCGGAGGTGGCTGCCTGCCCGGTAGTCGGCGGGGGCGATGTGGCGGACTCGGTCTGCGGTGCCGACGAGCTGGTAGCATTTGCGAAAGCTCGTCCGCGATTTATCTCCCGGATTATACACGGCGATGGCGTGCCCGCCGTATTGGCGTACGACGGTGAAGCACGGCACGTCGGTCGGTCCGTCGCCGACGTAAATCATGTGGTCGAACGGCACGGGGCGCATTTCCGGAGGCATGTGGTCGTTCACGTCTTGTGTGTAGTCGAGCAGCCCTTTGTTGATGCGGAAAAGGAACTGCGTCTTCTGCGTGTGGCTGATGACGCGCTTGGGGAAAACGATGTGCCCGCTTTTATCCTCGGCAAACTCGCAGCCGAACACGGCCTTGATGTAAGGCGCGATGCGTGAGCCATCAATGAGCGCCTTCAGCCCGCTGCTGATGATGTAATGCTCCACTTTGATCCCCAGCATCTCGTGATCCGGACGCAGGAGGCCGGTGCGCATTTCGTCGAACATCTCCGGCAGGCCGGGGTAAAACTTCAGCCCTGCGCCTAGCTCGGCGAGCCGTGCGTTCGTGGGGCGGTCGAGGTCGAGGCAATCGAGCAGCGCCTTCAGGTAGGCCAGTTCGCTGTCGTAGCCATCCTCGCGGACGAGCGCCTGGCAGCGCGCCCAGAACTTCGGAGGATCAATCCCGAAGGCAGGAAAGAGCACCTCGTCCTGCATGTAATTGGGCGAGAGCGTCTGGTCGTAATCATAGACGATGGCGATGGTGTTTTGTGGCACGGACATGGGGGCAGGATGCCGAGCTTCGCGGTGCGTGGCAAAGGGGTTTTGAATGACGAATGACGAATGACGAAGTTCGCCGGGCTCGTCATTCGTCATTCGTCATTTCCCCCCTCACTGCCGCTCCACCTCATACCACAGCGTCTTAAACTGCGGGCCGATGGTGAGCTTGCTGCCGGCGACGGGAATCTCCTCGCGGCGCTTTCCGCGTTCGTCGAGCGCCCACGCTTTGAATGCACTGCCGCCGGGCAGCTCGATGGTTGCCGCCGGGCCTTCGACGAGCACGGGCGCGCGTCCCCAATCGCGCCCCACGGTCGTCTTCTCCGCGTTCTTCCAGCCCATGTCGGTATTCGCGATGTCGCCGGTGGCGGTGATGAGGATGTGTTTGGCGTCCGTGAAGTGAGGGAAAACTCTGTCTTGCTGCATGGTGAGAAGTTGGAAGCACGCCCAGCCTTTGCTCGGTGAAATCGTGAGAACTTCATCTCGGCTGTCGGTAGAAAACGCGATTCTTTGAATCCCATCGAAACTCCCGACCGCGAGTTTGGAGCCGGGCGAATCCACTGTCATTTGCTGCCTAGCTGATTCCCAAACGTATTCCATCTTGGCGCCGCCCAAACCAAGTCTTCCTCGAAATGTTCCCTGAAGGTCCCATAGCCCCGAATCCCGTTTGCTCAAACGCACATCGAATTTTTTCTGAAACGCCTCTTTGCTGCGGGCCATGTCGCCAAGCCCGAGCGATGGGCCGTTACGCAAGGCTCGCTGCCAGATATCTACGTTATTTACGTAAAAGATTTCGTAACCGGGCAAATACAAGAAGTCCCCCCGCCGAAAACTCACAGCCGCCCCCTGCAGCGTCGCCATTTTCACCGGATGCCGCGCGATGTCGAAGAAGCTGTCGAAGTGCTCCTGCTGCCACTTGTCGCCGTGGCTGTAGGCGAAGAGGAACACGCCGTCCCAATCCTGCAACGCCGCAAACGCCGCCAGTAGCGGGGCCGTCTCGGCCCCGTAAGTGTTCGGCGCGGAGTGGTTGTATTCCGTGCAAATGAACGGCTTCCCCGCCACGCGCTGCGCGGCCAATCCCGGCAACGTGCCGCCGTCTTTTGCCCCGGCCATCGGCTCGTTTTTGATCGTCCAGCGGTCGAGATTCCAGTCGCCGCCCTCGAAGTTCGGGTGATGCCAGTATGCGTGCGAATCTATGACATCCATGCCCGCCTGCACATGCCCCGGACTCCACGCACCCTGCGTGCCGACGATGGGCACTTTCACCCCGAGTTCCTTCTTCAAAAAGTCGCGCATCCCGTTCCAATAGACGATCTCCGTGTCCCAGATGAACTCCTGCCAATCGCGCTGCACCGCCAGCGTGTAGCTGGAAAGCTCGGACTTGCGGATGTACCGCGCCACTTTCCCCTCCATGATGGGCGTGTCGCGGAGCACCTCCGCTTGCAGCGCGAATTGCTCGAATGCAAACGCGCCGACGGTCTGCCCCATGCCGCCGATGGTGAGCCGCGCTTTGTCATCCCCCGCGCTCGTGCGGAGGAATGCACGCACGTCGCGCCATTCCGTGCCCACGCTGATTTGCGCGGAGGCCAGCACCTTCCACGGCTCATGCGCCTGCATGAGCGTGACGGTAAGTTTCATGTCCTTCGGTGCTCGCACGCGGAAGGTCGCGGCATGCGGCGCATCGGCGGCGACGACGAGCGGCCCGGTGGAAAATTGCGCGTGCCACGGCTCGCTGCCCGCTGTTTCCACGGTGAACGTGACCGCGCCATCCTTGGCCGTGCCGGTGGCTTTGGCGGTGCCGTGGTTTTCAAAGGACCATGCGCGGGGTAGGGTGGGCGTCCCGCCCGCCGGTTCGCGCGTCTCGCGTGAACCATCGTCCGTTGATTGACGTGGCGAAGCGGGATCAGCGTTCGATGCACCAAGCGGGACGCTCGGCGCGGCGGGCGAGACGCCCACCCTACCCGCGCCATATTTCTTCCCCAGCCACGCCGTCCACTGCGCTTCGAGGTCTTCGCGGTATGGCGCGGGGAGATCGTCCAGCTCCCCGGCGAACCATTGGAAGCCCAGCGCGTTCTCGTTGTTGATTTCGACGAGAGCGACGGCGGGCTCGGCGGCGTAGGCGTTGCCGGTGTATTTATTGACGTGCGTGAGGAGGTCGCGGGCGTAGTCACGTTGCAGCGCGATCATCGGCGCGTGGAAATTGTCCACGCCTTTGTCGAACTGCGGGTTGCCCTTTTTCTCCGCCTTTGGGCGGTCGGGGTAAGTGCGCGAGACGTGAAGATTCAGGTCGGCGTAGATGCCGTTCTTTTTCAGCTCGGCGATGAAGTAGTCGAGCCGGTCGAGCTGCACTGCATCGAGCGTGCGCCCGTCTTTTGCGAAGATGCCGCTCGGGGCGCTGAACATGTCCATGTGGTGAAAGCGGACGCAGTTGATGCCAAATTTCGCCATGCGAGCGGCGACCTTTTCCGCGTCCTCGTGCTTTGGGAAGTTCGCCGAAAAGCACATGTTCACGCCGAAGATGCGCAGCCGCTTTTCCCCGGCAAAAAGGTGGCCATCCTTCACGCTCACGAAGCCGTCGCGCCCGGCGGGTTTGTCGTTCAGCCACGACACATTTGTGATCGAGGGCGTGGCGTCGTCCCACGGGAGTTGAAAGGGGAACATGTCCGCAGCGGATGCGGTGATTGCGAGTGCGAGGAAGGCGAGCGGCTTCATGTGAGTTGAGATTCGGAGCGTAGCGGAGAAAGCCGCAGGCAATTGAGGGCTGAGAGTTGAGAGTTTGTTGGCCGCTTCGCGGGTGATTTTTCGCTATAAGAACCGCGCGAGGATGGGGCGGAGGTTCTCGGCGGTCTGGGCGGGCCAGAGCGCGCGGTCGGTGACGAGGGCGCTGTCGAGCGCGCGGTGCTCGGGCCAGTTTGCCTCGGCGGGGATGCGCGGGACGACTTGGGCGAGGATGGCTTTTGCGGCAGCGGCATTGGCCATGAGGTGCGCGATGACGGCGTCGGCGGTGACGGGCTCTTCCTCGACTTTCCAGCAGTCGTAGTCGGTGATCATGGCCATCGTGGCGACGGCGATTTCCGCTTCGCGGCAGAGCTTCACCTCGGCGAGATTCGTCATGCCGATCACGTCGAAGCCGAGCTTGCGATTCGTCTCGCTCTCGGCGCGCGTGCTGAACTGAGGGCCGTCCATATTTACGTAAGTCCCGCCCTTGTGCAGCGTGTAGCCCGCAGCGGTGCCCGCCTCGTAGAGCAAGTGATGGAGCGGCTCGCAGATGGGCTCGGCAAAGGAGGCGTGGGCGACGATGCCCGCGCCGAAGAAGGTGTGAATCTGCGATGTGCGGTCGAAAAATTGCGACGGAAGAACGATGTGGCGGGGCTCATACTGCTGCTGGAGCGAGCCGACGGCGGTCACGCAAATGATGAAGCGCACGCCGAGCGAACGCAGCGCCCAGATGTTCGCGCGGTGCGGCAATTCATGCGGCAAGATGCGGTGGCCGCGCGCATGGCGAGGGAGGAAGAAGATGCGCCGCCCGCCGAGTTCGCCGCTGAAGATGGTGTCGGACGGCGGGCCGAACGGCGTGTCCACGTTGTGCTCCGTGATGTTGGTGAGTCCGTCGATTTGATAAAGGCCGCTGCCCCCGATGATTCCGATGTGTGCTGACATGGGGCGGAGGAAAGCAGAGCGAGCGGCTATTTGGAAAGCGAACTTGGCGAACACGGCGCGTTGCCCGATAATCGCGCCATGAAACAGCTCACTGTCCTCGCGCCCAACAAGCCCGGTCAACTCGCCGCCATCGCCGAAGCGCTCGCAGCGGGCGGGGTGAACATCGAGAGCTTCGACGTCGCCACGCACGGGGCCGACGGCGTAATCGTCCTCACCGTGGATCGCTACGGCGACGCGCTCCGGCTCTTGCTCGATGCGGGTTTCAAGGCCGTGACGCAAGACACGCTGCTCGTCCGCCTCGAAGACAAACCGGGCGCGCTGGCGAAGGTCGCAGTCCGCTTGAAAGACGCAGGCATCGACCTCCGCTCCATGCACATCGTCCGCCGCGACGCCGGTGTGAGCATCGCAAGTCTCGTAGCCGACAATAACGCCCGCGCCGCCGAAGTGCTGGGCGAGATTGTCATCGGCGCGCAAGTGCCGTAACCTTTTAAACTGACTCCTATGAAACTCAAAAAACACACACTTTGCGTTCTCTCGACCCTTCTCTTTTCCAGCGGCGTCTTTGCCGCCGAGTTGCACCCGGCACTGAAACATACCGCAGAGCAATACGACAAGGGCATGAAGGCGGCTGACGCCTCGGTTGCCGCGCAGATACAGGTAGCCCGTGACGGGTATCTTGCGGTTCTCGGCGCGGCCCGAAAGCAGGAGGAAAGAGCCAAGCGCCCGACTGGAGTCACCGCCATTGACACGGAAATCGCGGCGGTGAAAGCAGGTCCGATCGAGGGTAGAGCGCCGGAACAACTGCCGTCCGACGTCTTGATCTATCGCGACCGTTTCATTGCAGAAATGAAGCGGGCTCCGAGGTCGAATGATTCCGTGAGAAAGCACGCGACCGAGTCGTATCTCAAGTGGCTCTCCAGCATGGAGGCCTTCGCAAAGGGAAAGGACGAGGGGTTGTTGAATGCGGTCCTCGCTGAAAAGAAGCGCGTCCTTGACGCGGCGCAGAAGAATGAGCCGGGAGCGAAGTGAGAGAAATATCCGCATCGGGTTTCACGAAGGTTTTCCACATCGTAAAACTCATCATCGGCACTGGAGCGCTCCCGATAGCGCTCTTTGCCTTCATCGTGCGGAAATCTATTTGGGATGCTCGCTTCGTTCCTCACACGCGAGCTTCGATGGTGCCCGAATCAGTGCACATCCAAGCGATGGTAAATGCAGCAGCCCTCGCCATTTTCTGTCTCTTCTTGATCATCCATTCGATTCTCAAACTGCGAAACAAAGTGAAGAAACCGACCGGGGGACAGAAAGAAGCCGGTGTGCAACCCAACGTGCCGGACCGATAGTGGCTTCTAATAATCCCGCGCCCACGACCTCTCTGCTACCGTGACTTTTACCATGCCGAAGACCCTTTCCATTTTCCCGCTGCTCGCGCTGCCTTTTGCGGCTGTTGCTGCCGAGATTGATTTTGCCCGCGATATTCGCCCGATTCTTTCGGAGGCGTGCTTTAATTGCCACGGGCCGGATGCGGGGACTCGCAAGGGGGAGTTGCGGCTGGATTTGAAGGAGTCGGCTTTTGGCAAGGCGGAGTCGGGGGAGGTGGCGGTGGTGCCGGGGGATTTGGCGAGGAGCGAGTTGGTGAAGCGCATTTTCACGGACGACAAGGACGATGTGATGCCGCCGCCGAAGGAGCTGAAACGGCTGAAACCGGAGCAGAAGGAACTGCTCAAACGCTGGGTGGCCGAGGGGGCGAAGTGGACGGGGCATTGGGCGTTTGAGCCGGTGAAGCCGGTGGCGGTTCCGCAGGTGGCGGGGGCGAAGAATGCGGTGGATGCGTTTGTGCAGACGCGGCTGGCGAAGGAGGCTCTGAAATTTGCGCCGGAGGAGGAGCCGGCGCGGTTGCTGCGGCGGGTGTCGCTGGATTTGACCGGGCTGCCGCCGTCGGTGGCGGAGGTGGATGCGCTGCTCGCTGCGCCGGACCGCGAGGCTGCATACTCGGCGGCGGTGGATAAGCTGCTGGCGTCGCCGCATTTTGGGGAGCGGCTGGCGATTCCGTGGCTGGACCTGGCGCGCTACGGCGACACGAGCGGGTATCATAATGATTCGCTGCGGGACATGTGGCTGTGGCGGGAGTGGGTGATCAAGGCGTTCAATGCGGGGATGCCGTTCGACCAGTTCACCATCGAACAAATCGCGGGCGACATGCTGCCGAATGCGACGATCGACCAGCAGGTGGCGTCGGGCTTTCATCGCAATGTGATGACGAGCGACGAGGGCGGGCTGATCGAATCGGAGTACCTGAATCTTTACGTGGTGGACCGCGTGGCGACGACGGGCGTGACTTGGATGGGGCTGACGATTGCTTGCGCGCAGTGTCACGACCACAAATACGACCCGACTTCGCAGAAGGATTTTTACCAAGTGTATGCGTTCTTCCACAACGTGCCGGAGAATGGGAAGGACGGCGTGCGCGACCGGAATCCGAAGCCTTTTCTGCAAGTGCCCAGTGCGGAGCAGACGGCGGAGCAGAAGCGGCTCGATGGTGAAATCGCCGCCGCCGACAAGGCCGCGCAGGAGATTGGGAAGTCGCTGGATGGCAAGCAGGCGGAGTGGGAGAAGGCGCGCGTGGCCAGCGGTGAGGCGGTGGAGCCCAAAGGCCCGGTGGTGAAAATCCCGCTGGATGCCGATGGCAACGGCGCGAGCGACGACGGCAAGAAAGTGGAGGGCGCGGTGAAGGGCGCGGGCACGTTTGTCGATGGCACGGTGGGGAACAGTTTCCGCGTGGAGAAGAACGGGTGGATCGAATACGGCGACAAGTTCGGCTTTGAGAAGGATCAGCCGTTTTCGGTGTCGGCATGGCTGCGCTTGAAGCCCGGCGGCGGCTCGCCTTTTGGCAAGATGGAGCCGGCGGGAAATGTGCGCGGCTGGGATGTGGAGTTTCACGGCACGAAGCCGAGCTTTCACCTCATCAACAAATTTCCCGCAAATGCGATTCATGTGCAGGGGCAGCGCGATTTGCCGGTGGATGCGTTCCTTCATCTCACGGTGACTTACGACGGCTCGGGCAAAGGCGCGGGCGTGAAGATGTATGTGAACGGGCAACTGGAGAAGACGAAGGTGGTCGTGGATACGCTCACGGAGACGATCAAAACGCCGGAGCCGTTCAGCATCGGTCGGCGCGGCGCGGCGGGCCCGCTGTTCACGGGACGCGTGGATGATTTCCGCTTGTATGGCCGCACGCTCGCTGGCGGAGAAGTCGCATCGCTCGGCGCGGGCGCGACGATGGCGATCGCGGCAATCCCTGCGGACAAGCGGACTGCGGAGCAGAAGGCGCAATTGCAAAAGCTGTTCCGCGAGACGCAGGCACCGGAATACGCCGACGCGCAGAAGAAGGTCGCCGATTTGAAAAAGGCGAAGGAGGCCGTGGAGAAGGCGATCCCGAATACGATGGTGATGTCGGAGATGGCGAAGCCGCGCGATACGTTCATCAAAGTGCGCGGCGCATACGACCAGAACGGCGAGAAAGTCACCGCCGCCGCTCCTGCGTTCCTCCCGCAAATCCCTCCGCGCGCCGACGGCAAGCCCGCGGACCGGCTCGACTTTGCCCGCTGGCTCGTCGCCAAAGACCAGCCGCTCACCGCGCGAGTGACCGTGAACCGCTGGTGGGCGATGCTCTTCGGCACCGGGCTCGTGAAGACGACAAACGATTTCGGCTCGCAAGGCGAATGGCCGAGCCACCCGGAGCTGCTCGACTGGCTCGCAGGGGATTTCATGACCGACTGGAACACGAAGCGCGTGCTCAAGCAGATGGTGATGAGCGCAACCTACCGCCAGTCCGCCCGCGTCGCGCCGGAACTGCTCGCCCGCGACAGCGAAAACCGTCTGCTCGCCCGCGGTCCGCGTCAGCGGCTCGATGCGGAAATCATCCGCGACAACGCGCTCTCCATCGCCGGAATCCTCAACCCGAAACTCGGCGGCAAAAGCATCAAGCCCGAGCAACCGCCCGGCACATGGGAGATCAACGAAATGGGCGGCTACAACTACGACAAGTCGAAAGGCGCCGACCTTTACCGCCGCGGCATCTACGTCTATTGGCGGCGCTCGACGGTCTATCCGTCGTTCATCACGCTCGACGCCCCGACCCGCGAATTTTGCAACGCCCAGCGCGCCAAAACGAGCACGCCGCTTCAATCGCTCGTGCTCATGAACGATCCCGTCTTCGTGGAAGCCGCGCGTGGTTTCGCCCAGCGAATCATGAAAGAAGGCGGCCCCGACAACGCCGCCAAACTCCGCTTCGCCTGGCGCACCGCGCTTGGCCGCATCCCGACGGAAAAAGAAACCGCCATCCTCGCCAAAACGCTCGACGCGCAACTCCTCACATACAACCAGGACAAAACCGCCGCCGCCGCGCTGGTAAAAATCGGCGACCTGCCCAAGCCCGAAGGTATCAACGAAAGCGAACTCGCCGCCTGGACCGCGCTCGGAAATGTGCTGCTGAATTTGAACGAGACGATCACGAACTGAGGCGGCGCGTTCGCTCTTGCCTCAAGCCTTCTCGCAAAGCAATGTCCACCCATGAAAACTTTGAGTATTTCCTATCCGGATTCGCTCCTTGGATCGCTGCACGTTTCCGAAGCGGAGTTTGAACGCGAGGCTCGCATGGCGATGGCAGTGAAGCTCTTTGACACCGGACGGCTCAGCTCCGGCCAAGCTGCTGAAATCGCCGGGATGCCGCGTATTCACTTCCTCTACGAACTCGGACGCTGGGGAGTATCCGCGCTGCAAGTCCGCGAAGACGAATTGGAAAACGACCTCGCCGTCGCGCAGAACTTGCATGACCGTCATCAACACTAGCCCGGCGATCCACCTCCATGCAGTTCTGCCGGGCGGACTCGGGACCCTGCCTCGGTTGATTGGCGAAGTCATCGTCCCGTGGGCGGTCTGCCAGGAACTCGCAGCAGGTCGCGATAAAGACGCCACTTGGCTGCAAATCCGATCCCTCCCCGGCATCATCCTGCAAACATCCGCCATCGTCATCTCTCCATTACTCCAAGCTCAAATCGACATTGGCGAAGCTGCTGTCATCCAGACAGTGACAGATGAAGGACACTCGGCGGTAATCCTCGACGATCTTAAAGCTCGGCGTATTGCCGCGATGCTCGGCCTCGCTGTCACCGGAACGCTCGGTATCCTCATTCAAGCAAAGCGAGCGGCGCACATCCCCTCGGTAAAAGCCGCCATCGCGATCCTCGAAAACCGTGGCATGTGGCTCGACCCTGCGCTCGCAGCAAAAGCGATTACGCTGGCAGGCGAAACCTCGTAAAGCTGCTGCTGAACCTCAACGAAACGATCACCAATTGAAAACCATCCACATCCTTCTCCTACTCGTCGCCAGCGCATTCGCTGGCTCGCCGCAACCGCTGCCCGCCACGACTCCGTGGGACATCGCGGCGCTCGCTCGCATCCCGGCTGTCGAGTGGCGCGATGAGGGGAAACCGATCCGCTCTTTGTTCTACGAGGGTGATCCGTTTGAGGGGAAGAAGACGAAGGTTTTCGCCTACTACGCATCGCCCGCGACGCTCGGCACAGACAAGACTCCGGGGAAGAAATTCCCCGCCGTAGTGCTCGTCCACGGCGGCGGCGGCAACGCGTTTGAGCAATGGGTGAATGTCTATGCCAAGCGCGGATACGCGGCGATCTCGATGGACCTCGCGGGCAACTGGAAACCCGAGCCCGGCAAGAAACCCGAGCGTCACGCTGACGGCGGTCCGAACCAGGATGACGGCACGAAATTCCGCGAGACGCCGCCGCCGCATCGCGACCAGTGGACGTATCACGCGGTCGCCGATGTGCTGCTCGCGCACTCGCTGCTCCGCTCTCTGCCCGAGGTGGATGTGGAGCGCACGGGCGTCACTGGCATTAGCTGGGGCGGCTATTTGACGTGCATCGTCGCGGGCGTGGATGCGCGGTTCAAAGTCGCCGTGCCGCAATACGGCTGCGGGTTTCTGAACGAGAATAGCGCATGGGCGAAGAACCACTTCGACCCGAAGAAGCCCGCATGGCCGTGGATGCAAAAGTGGACGCAACTCTGGGACCCGAGCAGCTACGCGGGCTCTGCAACTATGCCGATGTTGTTCGTGAACGGCTCGAACGATTTCGCCTACCCGCTCGACAGCTATATGAAGACTTACGCGCTCGTGCAGAGCCCGAAGAACATCGCCATCAAGCCCGCGATGCCGCACGGGCATATCTTCGACGTGCCCGAGGTATTCAGGGCTATCGACTCCGTGCTGAACGCTGGAGTACCTCTCGCGAAGGTGACGCGCTGCGTCATTGACGGCGGGAAAGTGAACGCGGAAGTGGAGTCGAAAATCGCAATCGTTGCCGCCGAGTTGCACTTCACCACCGCACCCCACATCGAAAATCCAAAGCGCACATGGACCGCCCAACTGCTCACCATCGACGGCACAAAAATCACCGGCGACGCCCCGCCCGCCGAAGTGACCGCGTGGTATATTTCCATCAAAGACGAGCGCGGCGCGTTCGTAAGCAGCGAAGTGACAATCCGCTAGGGAAACGCCCGCCGAAATTGACTTCGCTGGAAAACTCAGTGAGTCTTCGCGCATGACAGTCACACTCGAATTACCCGATGAAGTTGCTGGGAAACCTCTGCCGAATGCACGGATTTTGGCTGGCTTTGTGCAGGCTGGCTTGCGTCGGCACCGGGTGGAAAGTGTTTTGGTGCGCGAGTTGTCGGCGATGGTCGAGCGACTCTCGGAGTCGCCGGGGCCGGAAGAGATCATCGCGATGCGGGTGGGTGATGCGGCGCAGGAGCGGATGGAGGAACTGCTGGAGCGAAATCGTGAAGGGGCGCTATCTGACGATGAGCGACGGGAATGGGACGAGTTTGAACGACTGGAGTGTCTCGTCCGGATGGGGAAGATTTCTGCGGCAGCGCGAGTGAAGGCGCAATGAGTCGTGTCAGAGTTCCAAAAGAGTTGAGGGATGCAGTCGTGGAACGGGCGGGCGGCTGTTGCGAGTATTGTGGAGTGAGTGAACGATTTTCTGCGGTGGGATTTCATATCGAATCCTCCTAACGCACCATCCTCGCGAAAGTTTTCACAGGGCACGTCTATGAATTTTCAACAAGCACTCACACGCCGCACTTTTCTCAAGCGGAGCACCACGGGGCTCGGTGCGCTGGCGCTCACGTCGCTGATGAATCCGCACATTTTCGGCATGGAGCCGGGCGATGGTCCTGCGGTGCCGGGGGCGCTGAAGCGGCTGCATTTTGCACCGAAGGCGAAGCGGATCATCTACCTGTTTATGTCGGGTGCGCCGTCGCATCTCGACCTCTTCGACCCGAAGCAAAAGCTCATCGAGATGACGGGCAAGGACCTGCCGGACAGCGTGCGCAAAGGGCAGCGCATTACGACGATGACGAGCGGGCAGAAGAACCTGCTGTGCGTCGGGTCGCCGTTCAAATTCGAGAAGTATGGAAAGGCGCAGATGGACCTCTCCGAACTGCTGCCGAATCTCGCGAAGGTCGTGGATGAATGCACGTTTGTGCGGTCGATTCATACGGACCCGATCAACCACGATCCGGCGGTGACGTTCTTCGCGACGGGGCATCAGCAGCCGGGGCGTCCGGTGATGGGCGCGTGGCTCGCCTACGGGCTCGGCAGCGACAATCGCGACCTGCCTTCGTTCGTCGTGCTCACGAGCGGCGGCGGCGGGCAGACGTTGCAAACGCGGTATTGGGGCAATGGATTTCTGCCCGCGCAATACGGCGGAGTGCAGTTTCGCAATGCGGGCGATCCGGTGCTTTACGTGTCGAACCCCAAAGGCATCAGCGGCGGCACACGACGCGAGCTTCTTGATGCGACGAACGATTTAAATCGCATCGCACTCGGTGAACTCGGCGACCCGGCGATCAACGCGCAGATCGAGAACTACGAGCTCGCCTTCCGAATGCAGACGAGCGTGCCGGAGCTGACGGACATCTCGAAAGAGCCGAAGGAAGTGCTGGAGCAATACGGCGCGACGCCCGGCCAGCCGAGCTTTGCCAACAACTGCCTGCTCGCCCGCCGACTCGCCGAACGCGGTGTCCGCTTTATCCAGCTCTGCCACCGCGATTGGGATCACCACGGCGGTCTGCCGTCGGGCCTGCGGCAAAAGTGCAAGGAGACCGACCAAGGCGCGGCGGCCCTTGTCGCGGACCTCAAACAGCGCGGCTTGCTCGACGACACGCTCGTCGTCTGGGGCGGCGAATTTGGCCGCACGGCCTACAGTCAGGGCAACATCGCGAAGGACAATTTCGGGCGCGACCATCACCCGCGCTGCTTCACGATGTGGATGGCGGGCGGCGGCATTCAAAAGGGAATGGTCTATGGCGAGACGGACGAATTTGGCTACAACATCATCCGCGACCCCGTCCACGTCCACGACCTCCACGCCACGCTGTTGCACGCGATGGGCGTCGATCACAAGCGCCTCACCTTTCGCCACGAAGGCCGCGATTACCGGCTTACGGACATCGCGGGGAATGTGGTGAAGCCGCTGCTTGCGTAGCGGCTGGATGGATTGAGGTAGGCCGTTAGCCCGAGTTCCGCAGTTCGCACTCACCGCGAAAAAACTTTACTCTGACGGACTCCTGCTGCGCGGGAACGCCGTCTCTGTCGGAGCGCGGCGCGGGGCGATGTAGTGAAGAAGACCCCGTTGCGAAACGCTGTCCGAAGCTGGGA
>CAMDQC010000007.1 GCA_945905735.1 Prosthecobacter debontii
CGTGACTGATACAGAGCGGCAACGAAACCAACGCATTTACACCGACTACCAGCACAACCGTAATCCGTTCATCGACCACCCGGAATACGCTGAGATGGTTTTTAATGGCACCACACCGGCGCAGGCATGGAAGAACATCCGCTTTTCATCCATCGAACTTGGAAATCCTTTGCAGAGCGGTGACCTGGCTGATCCCGATGGCGACCAACAAGTGAATCTCTTGGAATACGCCTTCAATCGTAATCCAAAGAAGGCTGACACGTCTCCCGCAGTGACATCGAGTTTCGCCGGCAATTACGTCTATCTGTCCTTCCCGAAAAACAGGAACGCAACGGACGTGGTGATTTCGTGCGAAAGCTCCGGAAACCTTCAATCTTGGGATCCTGTTGCGTCGGACATTGTCAGCTCTACGGTCACTGATTTCGAAACTGAACAAGTCACACTTCGCTTCCCCTCGACCACATTCCCGTTTTTCGTGAGACTTAAAGTGGTGAGGTAAAAACAGCACTGGCGCCCGTGCGGCTCATGATGCAAAGCTGAAAGCGCACGGCTGGCAAGCGACTCAAAATAAGGCGGTTACGAATTGGCACTAAATTACACGCTATTCTCATCATCGGCCCGCCGGGGAGCGGCAAAAGTATGCTAAGCAAGCGCGTGCCGACGGTGCTGCCGCCGATGACGATGGAGGAGGCGATCGAGGCGACCAAGATTCACAGTATTTGCGGGCTGTTGCAGGAAAAAGCGTTCGTCGCGACACGCCCATTTCGCGCGCCGCATCATACGGTGAGCGATGTCGGGCTGCTCGGCGGCGGGGTGAGTCCCTCGCCCGGCGAAATCAGCATCGCGCACCACGGTGTGCTCTTTCTGGATGAGCTGCCGGAGTTCAAAAGGACGACGCTGGAAGTGCTCCGGCACCCGCTGGAGGACGGGCGCGTGACCGTCACTCGCGCAGCGGGGACGGTGACCTTCCCCGCCGAGTTCATGCTCGTCGCAGCGATGAACCCGTGCCCGTGCGGCTTCTTCGGCGACCCAAAGCGCAAGTGCCGCTGCGCGCCACAGCAGGTGGAGCGTTACCGCGAGCGCATCTCGGGCCCGCTGCTGGATCGCATTGATCTCCACGTCGAGGCTCCGGCGGTTTCTTTCGACGATCTGCGCAGCGATGAAACCGGCGAACCGAGCGCGGCAATCCGCGAGCGCGTCTTCGCCTGCCGGAAGGTGCAGCAAAAGCGGTTTGGCCCCGGAAAAGTCCGTGTGAATGCGCGCATGTCGTCGCAGCAATTCCGCAAGTATTGCACGCTAGACAGCGACGGCGAAGGGATGCTGCGAATGGCGATGGAGCAGCTCAATTTCAGCGCCCGAGCCCACGACCGAATCCTCAAAGTAGCCCGCACCATCGCCGACCTCGGCGGCAGCGAAGCCATCGGCGGCGAGCATGTAAGCGAGGCAATCCAATACCGCACCCTCGACCGAAAGCTCTGGGCGTAAGTCGCGTAGTAATCTCCTTTCTCCACCGTTGCACTCGCGGAAAGGGCCGCTACAGTCGCGACCACATTTTTCATGAAATCATTCGTCTCTGTGTTGTTGGCTTTGGCTTTGAGCGCGACGGCTTTAGTCGCACAAACTCCTGCGGGCGCTCCCCCAAAGGCTACCGAACCGCCCGCTTCGGCTGCGCCGGGGAAGGAACTGGCCGTTACCCGTATCAATGGCCCTGGCCCTGCGGGTAAAGCGGGCGCTCCTGCTACAAAGGCGGGCTATGTCCCCGAAGAAAAGGAAGCGATGAATCTTTGGAAGATCGTCTCCGAAGGCGGCTGGGTCATGATTCCGCTGGCGCTCATGAGCTTTCTCACGGTGATGCTGGTGCTCATCTTCCTACTCACTTTGCGTCGCTCGGCGATCATGACTTCGCACTATATGAACACGGCGGATGTGCTCTTGAAGAAGCGCGATTATCTCGGGCTACTGGCAATCTCCAGCCGACACGGTGAGGCGGTCGCGGGAGTCGTGCAGCGGACGCTGGACTTCGCGACGAAGAACCCCGGCGCGAGTTTCGATGTGGTGAAGGAAGTCGCGCAGAGCGAGGGCAACGCGCAGGCGTCGGCGCTCCAGCATAAGGTGACGTATCTCTCGGACATCGGGGCGATTTCGCCGATGGTGGGGCTCTTCGGGACGGTGCTGGGGATGATCAAAAGTTTTGGCAGTCTGGGCAGCGGGGCGGTGTCGCAGAACAGGGATTGGGCGATGGCCAACGGTGTCTCCGAGGCGCTCATCGCTACGGCGGGCGGCCTCATTATCGGTATCACGGCGTTCGCGTTTTACGCTTACTTCCGCAATAAAGTGCAGCGGTTGATTTCGGATTTGGAGGTCGCGAGTTCGCACGTCATCGGCCTCATCGCGCTGAACTATAATAAGAAGCGCGAGCCCTCCCGCGCGGCGATGGATGATGAATTTTAGTCAGCCATGAAGTTTCGCACTCGCTCCGAGCCGCATGTGGTCGGCTTTCAGATTGCCCCGATGGTGGACGTGCTCCTCGTCTTGTTGTGCTTCTTCATTTTGACGTGGAATTTTGCCCGCAAAGAAATGGAGCTGGATGTGAAAGTGCCCGCCGCCACAAATGGCCGCGAGCCTTCGCTGGAGGTGAACCAGAGCGTCGTGAACATCAAGGCCGACGGCCAGGTGGTGATGAGTGCGAAGCCGATCAGTTACGATGATTTCCAAACGAGGATGCAGGACGCCGCGCGCTCGAACCCAGACTACTCCATCATCATTCGTGGGGACAAAGCGACGCCGTATGAGTTCATCGCGAAGGTGCTCGATATTTGTAATGGAGCGGGCATTTGGAACATCGCGTTGCCAGTCTCCAAACCCGAATGAAACGCAGGCTCATCGCCACATGGCTCGCGGCACTGAGCGTGGGAGATTTTGCGACGCACGCGCAGGAAGGTGTGCTGAAGCCGTTCCGCCCAGAAGGGGCTCCGCAGCCCGCCAGCGAAATCCCAAAAGGCATCCCGACAAAGCCTGCGAAGCCCATCGGCGATAGCGCAGAGGAAGTGCCGAAAGGCGTCCCCATCAAACGTCCGCCAGTCGTTCCCGCTCCGGTGCCAGCGACTCGGCCCATGACGACGCCGGAGCCCGAGGGCGACATCGTCATCCGTCCGGGCGGCACCCCGACTTCGCCCGACCAAGTGCAGCTTCAATACGCGGACGGATTTTTCGCCCGGAAGATGTACCAAGACGCGACGCAGGAGTATCAGCGTTACTTGGATCAATTCCCCCGCACCGCCGCTGCCGACCGGCAAGCTGCCTACTACCGTCTCGCCGAGTCCTACCGCAACACCGGCTCCCTCAACAATGCCAAGTCAAACTACGAGACGTTGCTGAGCTCTTACCCCGACGGCGAATTCGTCGGCTACGCGGCCTATCGGCTGGGCACCATTCTTTACGAGGAAAAGGACTACCGTAGCGCGCTGCCCGTTTATCGCCGTGCCTCCGTGCGCCTTCGTCAGCCTACGCTCATCGTGGCGTCGAAGTTTTTCGTAGGTCGCTGCCTGGAAGCGACAGGGCAGAAAACCGAAGCCCGCGCGGCTTACGAAGATGTCTCCGGCATCGCTGTCGGCAACCCCTACCAAGACGCCAGCCGCCTCTCCGTGGCGCGGCTTCTCGCTGAGGGCACTCGAAAGGACGATGCGCTGAAATGGCTGCTCCCACTCGCCGCCGAGACGACGAACCCGCAGATCAAAGCCGAGGCCACAGCCCGTGCGGGCCTGCTCCAGCTCGACCTCAGCAGATTCGCAGAGGCCGAACTCACCATCACCGCCGCCCTCACACTTCCGGAAACCGGAGCGTGGAAGGACGACCTCAGCGTCGCGCTCTACCAGCTCCTTTACGAAAAGAAGGACTACAAGGGGGCCATCGCAAAATTTGAGACCGACGGCCAGACGCTTAAGCTCGAAAACCGACTGCGCGTCCTTGTGTTCGTGGGCCGCTCCCACAGTGAACTCGGGCAAAAGCAAGAGTCGCTGAAAATCTACGAGCAGATCATCACCGACTTCCCCGCGACCACGCAAAGCCGGGACGCCGCCTACGCTCGGCTGATCATCCTTTTTGAAGCCGACGACCAGCGACTACTCGACGAGGTAAACAGATTCCTTACCGAAAACCCCGCCGCCCCACAGGTGGAAAACGTCTCGCTGATGAAGGCCGAAGTGCTGTTCACAAAAGGCGACTACGCAAATGCGGCACCCATTTACCAAGTGCTCGTCGAAAAGGGAAAGAAGCTCGCGCCCGCCATGCTCGGCGAGTGCCTCTATCGTCTCGGCGTCTCTCGCTCCCGCCTCGAGGAATACGACAAAGCGGACATCGTATTCACGCGCTTTCTTAAAGAGTTTCCCACCCACGCAAAAGTCCCCACTGCCCTCGCCGAGCGCGGAGATGCACGCAAGCAGCTCAAGCAATACAGCGCCGCGCAGAAAGACTTCGAGGAACTCACGAAGAAGCATCCCAAGGCGAAAGAGCGCGAATTTGGCCTAGAGAACCTCGCGCTCATCTACAGCCAACTCGGCGACAATGCCAAGATGGCCGAAGCCTTTGAAATCCTCCTGCGCGACTTCCCGGAGACTCCCGCCAAAGCGAAGGCGAGCCACTGGATCGGGCAGGCGGCGATGGAGGCGAAGGACTACAAGAAGGCCATCGTTTTCTTCCGCATATCCCGCGAAGCCGACGCGAAACTCTACTTTGACCGCGACACCCTGGCAGCCATCATCTGCGCCTACAATCTCGACGACTACACGACTGTGGAGGTGGAAATCGCCACTTACAAAAAGGCCGAAGGAAAGACCGACATCCCGACGGAAATCGTCCGTGGCCTCGCGCAGAACCACTACAAGAGCGGCGCATACGGCAAGGTCGAGGAATACATCCCGGCGATTATCTTGAAGAAAGAAGCCACGCCCGACGACTTCCTCATCCTCGCTCGGGCGCGTGTGAAACTCGGCAAATTCAAAGACGCCGTGGACAGCTACAACAGCTTCCTCTCGCTCGTGAAAGACCCCGTGCCGCGTGCTGGTGGCCTGCTCGAAAAATGCGACGCGCAAATCAAAGGCGGACTGCTCGACGACGCGCGGAAGACTGCCGACGAAGGTCTGTCGTTTGCACCCGAGGGCAAGGCCAACGGCGAGTTCCGACTGCGGGCTGGCGAAGTCGAATATGCGCGGAAGAACTACCTCGCTGCGATGAAGGTCTTCGAGGGGCTCATCGCTACGCTTCCTGACGATGAAGACGTGACGCCGCGCGCCATCGAACGCGCCGTGGAGTGCCACAAATTTCTCAGTAACGACGCCGAGGTGAAACGCCTCGAAAACCTCCTGCGGAGCCGGTTCCCCGAGTATCTGCAAAAGAAAAACAAGGCGCGCTAAAACGCCCCTGCACCTCCCATGACGCTACGCCCGCGACTTCCATTTGCCGGGCTCGTCGTCGGCGCTATTACGGGGATTCTCACGGCGGATTTCTGGCCGCATCCCTCGTCGTGGGCTCTTTCACTCACCGCCGTGCTCGGGCTCGCCGCGTTCTTTCGCCCGCGAGCGTGGTTAGCGATTCTCTTTGTCGCTGCGGGGTTCAATTTTCTCCACACCCTCCGCTTCCTCGAAAGCCCCGCGCACTTGCTGGCGAAGGAGTTCGCCGCCAGCCAAACCATAGACGCCGAAGGCATCGTGTGGGATGAGCCGCGCACGATGTCGGACGGTGATTCGTCATTCCTCCTCCGCGCCACCGTCCTCAGCGAGCCTCCGCGCGATGCGGGTTTTATTCGAGTTCGCAGCGTCGGCGAATCGCCCGAGTGCGGCGACCGCGTGCGCATTCGCGGCCTCGCCCGTCGCCCGCAACCGCCGCGCAACCCTGCGGAGTTCGACCAAGCCGCATGGAGCGCAAGGCAGGGTGTCGGGCTCGAACTTTTCTGCGACGCGCCGCAGGATTTTGAAATCATCGCCAAGGCCGAGAGCCGCGCCATCACACGCGCCGCCGCTCGCGCGCGAGTGTGGATTCGCGCGCAACTCGCTGCGGGCATCGCTGGTTCGCCG
The DNA here is from genome assembly GCA_945905735.1 of Prosthecobacter debontii. Classification (GTDB taxonomy): domain Bacteria; phylum Verrucomicrobiota; class Verrucomicrobiia; order Chthoniobacterales; family Chthoniobacteraceae; genus SXWH01. Next base: position 6,072 of record CAMDQC010000007.1, read on the forward strand.
GACGAAGTCGCGCTCATCGAGAGCATGGTGCTCGGGGTGAATGCGGAGACGCCGCCGGAGATGCGCGACCTTTTTCAAAAGACCGGCACTCTGCACCTGCTCGCCGTGAGCGGGCTGAATGTCGCCATGCTCGCGGGCATCGTGCTGCGACTGCTCAAAACGTTCCGCTTCAGCCGGACTGTTGCAGTCTTCCTCACGATCCTTTGCCTTGCAGGCTACGCGCTCATCACCGGCCTCAGCCCGAGCTGCACGCGCGCGACGATTATGGGCGCGTTCCTCCTCGTAGCGCCGTGCTTCGACCGCAGCGCCAATGCCGTGAATAGCCTTGCCGGCGCTGCATTCGCGCTGCTGGCGTGGGATACGAACCAGCTCTTCTCCGTTGGCTTTCAGCTCTCGTTCGTCATCGTATTCGTGATCTTCATCCTCGCTCGGCGCGTGCAGGATCGTGTCGTGCCGTGGGCAAATCCCGACGACTTTATCCCGCGAGAACTCTGGAGCCCGGTGCAGCGTTTTCGCGTGTGGGTGTGGCGAGCATTTGCCGCCGCTGTGGGCGTGACCGTGGCTGCTTGGCTCGGCTCGCTCCTGTTCATGGCGGGCTATTTTCACCTCATCTCGCCCGCGTCCATCGTCGCGAACTTCTTCGCCGTGCTGCTCGCGTTTTTCGTTCTCGCGCTCGGGCTTGCGTCCATCCTCTCGGCGTTCGCTCCGCCGGTTGCCGTCCTCTTTAACCACGCGAACATCCTCTGCGCGGGCGTCCTCCTGCAAGTCGTCGCGGCTTTTGCGAAAATCCCGTTTGGCTTCGTGTACGTGGAGCTCCCGCGCCGTGGGCCTGCTCCCGCGTGCGAGATCACCGTGCTCGATATGGATGAAGGGGCCGCCGCTCACATCCGCTCAGCGCGCTCGGATTGGCTCATAGACACCGGCCACCTCCGCGACTACCCACGCACGCTCGTCCCGTATCTCCGCTCGCGCGGGATCAACCGTCTCGACTCCCTCGTGCTCACCCACGGCGATGCTGCCCACATCGGCGGCGCGAGTCCGCTGATGCGAGAATTCCCTCCTCGCAACTGGATCGAAGGCCACGCCACCGACCGCTCTCCCACACGCCGCGCGCTCCATGCCGAACTCGCAGAGTGCCAAATGGAACGCACGCTCTGGGCCGCTGGCGACTCGCAAAACATCTCCGCCGAAACACAAATTCACGTCGTTTTCCCCCCACCAGGAATCAACCGCTCTGTCGCCGATGATAAGGCGCTCGTCCTCCTCATCACCGTCGCTGGACGCCGCGTGCTGCTCATGTCCGACGCCGGATTTTACACCGAGCAATGGCTCCTCGAACACGAGCCCACGCTGCACGCCGACATCCTCGTGAAAGGATGGCACGACCGCGAAAAGCCCGGCGACACCGACTTCATCGCCCACATCGCCCCAAAGCTCGTCATCGCCGGAAAGCCGCGCTACGGAACGCGCCCCGAGGCGCTCGCACCGTGGGCCGCATCGCTCGCGGAGAAAAACATCGCCGTTTTCCAACAGCCTAAAACCGGGGCCATCCGCATCCGAATCCGCCAAGACGGCACAGTGGAAGCCACCGCAAACCTTCCCGGAACTCCGGCATTTTTCATCCAACCCGCGCGCCCTGTGCGGTAAGGGCCACGGTCTCCCGTCTGTAGAGCGAGGTGAGCCATTACAGATTCCCAAAGACCACTTCCGTGAGCTCAGGGAACTGAAACCCAAAGCCTTCCGCCGTGGCGACTGCGGGGAGGACTCGGCGGGAGAGGAGCAGCTCGTCGGCGAACTCTCGTAGCACGAGCCGGAGCGCAACGGCGGGGGCGCGGAAAAACGCGGGGCGGCGGAGGCTGCGGGCGAATGTTTTGGTGAAGTCGGCGTTGCGGATGGGCCACGGGGCGGTGACGTTCAGCGGGCCGCGAATGTCGAGATTGCGCGCGGCGAAGAGGAGCAGGGAGACGGCGTCCTCAATGTGAATCCACGACATCCATTGCTGCCCGTCGCCGACCGGGCCTCCGAGGCCGAGCTTGAAAATCAAACGCATCGCACCCAGCGCGCCGCCTTCGCCAAAGACGAGGCCGATGCGGGCGCGGACGACGCGGCAGAGCGGCTCGGCGGCCAGAATCTCGGCTTCGTTGTCGGCGCAAACGTCGGCGAGGAAGCCGCTGCCGCGTGGACTTTCTTCGGTGATGTCGCGCTCGCCTTGGTTTCCGTAGTAGCCGATGGCGCTGGCGGCGATGAGCACTTCGGGTGGCACTTGGGCGGCGCGGATTCCTTCGACGACGCGCCGCGCTCCGAGGACGCGGCTCTCGTGGATGCGCCGCTTTTTCGCAGCGGTCCAGAGCCCGGCGACGTTTTCGCCCGCGAGATGGATGATGCCGTCGCAGCCGGAAAAATCGGGCACTTTATCGAGCGAGAAACCGCGCGTCTCCACGCATCCGCCGACGGCTCGCGAGGGGTCGCGGGTGTAGGCGATGACTTCGATGCCGCTGCGCGTGGCAGCTTGGATGAGGCGTTTGCCGACGAAGCCGGTCGCGCCGGTGATGCCGAGTTTCATGCCGCCGTGAGGCGTGGGTTTTCTAAAACTGACGGAGCCACTGATAGGGGAATTCGTCTCCAGGGCAATCGGTGGGCCAGCGTGGGGGATTGATGTTGCGATGGGGGGCGACGACGGCTTTTTGCCCGTTCACGCGACCTACGCGGGACCGGACCTCTTTGATGAGTTCGGTGAGCGCGGCTTTTTGTGGCTCGGTGGGTTTTTGGCTGTTGAAGTCGCCGACGAGGCAGATGCCGATGGAGATATTATTGAGGTAGTCGCTGTGGACGTGGCCGCCCTGGATTTGGCGGCTCCAGCGGTTGCCGACTTCGATTTGGCCGTTGCCGGTGGAGGTGCCGTTGCCGATGACGAAGTGGTAGGCCATGCCGTTCGACATGCGGCGCACGAAGCGGTGGTAGTGCTCGAACGCCTTGGCGCTGCCCTGCCGCGTGCCGCTGTTATGGACGACGATGTAGCGCCAGCGGCCACTGCGCACAGACGCACCGCTGATGGCGCGCTTCACCGAGCCAGTGACGTATTTGTAGGACGACCCGCCGCCAAAAATCCGGGAGAAAAGTCCACGGCTTTCTTGCTTCGGCTGAGGCTCGTCATCCCCACGGCCGATGCCGTTTTTCACCACCGACCCGATGGTCTCCTGCGGCGGGAGCTCGACGATAGGCTGCGGGCGCGGCGTAGGCGGCTGGCGGACGACGGGCGGCACGCGCGGCTCGTCCTGCGGCTTGGGCGTGAAGGGCTTCACTGTGGGCTCTTCGCGGGCTGGCTGGGGCTTGGGCTTCGGCTTGGGAGTTTCCGCATTGGTAGGCGGTGTCCACGGGATCGTGGTCATCTCCTCGCGTGCTTTTAGAAACAGGCGCTTCTTTTCCTCATCCGTCAGCGATTGCTGCGCGGATGCACGGAAAGAAGTCAGAGCAAGAATGGCAAGCAATAGGGCTGTAGAGCGGCGCATGGTGCAGTCTTATTTCAGAGGGTACCGAGAAACTCAAGCAGCGTTCTTCTCTGTGCTACTGCGAATGGGCCGCGCATTACCGCAACTCCACCACCCGCTGCCCGCTTGAGAACGCTTGTTCGATAGCCGACCACTCGGCTTCGAATCGTGCCAGCAACGCCATCGTTCGGCAATTTCCAGTGCGGACCCACAACAAGCTGCCTTCATCTCCGATCCGGTTTGCGAGATGGAGGAAATCCTCATCTTTAGAGACAACCACCCGCGCCTCCTTAATCGCTCGCGCCCAAATCTCTGAATCTGGCGTCGCATCAAAGCCGATGTCCAAGACATGCACTGTGTCGGTGCCCCGAGCTGCCAGCCAACGGGCGAGCGCAGTAGGCAGTTGATTATCCACTAAGAACCTCACGCCGCTGCCAGAACGGTGTGATCGGCCAGTTTTGCCACGTAAAGCAAAGCGGCTTGGATGTCAGCGGGCTCGAGGAAGGGATAATCCGCGAGGATTTCCTCATGCGAAGCACCAGCAGCCAGCAGTTCCATCATATCCACAACGCGAAAGCGCGTCCCGCGAATGCAAGGACGCCCGCCGCATTTTCCTGATTCAACGGTGATTCGTTCGAGCAAAGACATGGTGCGAATATGCGGAGCGCAGGCACGATTCGCGAGAGAAAATTTCGGCGATTGAACTGCGTTGAGCGAACGCTACGCCGCAGCCTCTTCTTTCGGCACTTTCAGCGCGATCAAGACGACCGCAGCGGCGACGAGCAGCCATGCGGCCCAGGTGAAGGCGGTGCTATATCCGTGGTCCAAAACTGCGGTGTCGAGCGTCTGCGTCGCAAACCCCGCAGGCAGCGCAAACGCAGCGATGAGCGGCCCGAGCCAGCGCCCGAGGCTGCCGATGCCTGAGCTGAGCCCGAGCACGCGCCCTTGCGCGCTGCCGTGGACGTGGCGGGAAACCATCCCCGTCAGCACGGGGACGAGCAGTCCGTTCCCAAGTGCGAGCAGTGCGGTGGCTCCTAGAAAAGCGTTCGTCGTATCCGAGCGCGGGAGTAGCCAGAGGCTCACGGCGAGGATGATCGCCCCGGTGATGGCGAGTTGTTTCTCGATGTCGCGTTTCAGCAGTCGCCGCAGCAGCCCGCCTTGCACGAGCACGCCGATGACGCCCACGTAGGCGAAGGCGTATCCGATTTGTGCCTGTGTGTAATGAAGGTGGTCGCCGCAGAAGAGCGAGAAGAGCAGGTGGATAGAGGCGAAGCCCGTCGTGGAGAGCAGATTCGCGACGAGGAGCAGGATGATGAAAGTGCCGCGTCCGCCGCTGAACACTTCGCCGAGCGGCGCTTTCTGTGCGGGGCGCAGGCGTTTTTCTTCCGTCAAAGTTTCCGGCAGCATTTTCACCACGAGCACGCCATTTACCACCGCCAGAAGCCCGGCAAAATAGAACGGTGCCGAGTGGTGCCACTGGCTCAGCAGCCCGCCCAGCGCAGGCCCGAGGACGAAGCCCAGCCCAAACGCCGCGCCGATCATTCCCATCGCCTTGCTGCGGTCCGCCGGTGTGGTGACGTCCGCGACGCACGCTTGAGCCGCTGCGATATTACCACCGCTCGCACCATCAATAATTCGCCCGAGAAACAACATCCACGCCGAGCCCGCAGCGCCCGTGATGAAGTAACCAACCGCCGTGCCGATGATGCTCACGATGAGCACCGGCTTGCGCCCCACGCGGTCGCTCACTTTCCCCAGAATCGGTGCCATGAAAAACTGGACGAGAGAAAATATCCCCGTGAGCCATCCGAGCGCCGTGCCCGAGAGCTTGAACGGCTCGTTCTTCGCATAGACCGGCAGCACCGGGATCACGATTCCAAAGCCAATCATGCTCACGAAGATGGTGAGGAAGATCACGCCGAGTGTAGCGTGCTTGCGGCGTTTCTCGATGTCAGATGTCTGGTCCAAAGCGGGCGGATAAAAGCGGTATCACACCCAGAGCGCAAACGCTGATTGCAGGGAATGCCCAAAAAAGAACACGCCGCCCGGACGAATGCCCGGACGGCGTGTATTTTCCAACAACAACACTGAAAAAATCTTATGCGGCTTCTGCCGTTCGTTCCCGCGCTACTGACAGCGGGAAGCGAGTTTGTGGAGCCTCCAGCCGGAACCCGGCAGCCTTCGCATCGCGGTCAAACATCCGCACCGTATCGAGCGAAAGCGCGGCGAGGTCCGTCCCGCACATTTCAATAGCTTTGCGCAGAATGTCGTGCGGCACGGTGACGATGTGGCAGCCGGCTTCGTTCGACTGGAAAATGTTAAACACCTCGCGAACGCTCGCCCACAGCAACTCCGCGTGCGGCAGATGGTCCATCATCCGGCGTGCGCTCTTCATGAGGGGAATCGGGTTGCATCCCGTATCCGCGATTCGGCCTGCGAAAATCGACACCACAGCGGGCACCTCGCAGTGCAGCACACTGATGACTTCGGCGGTCTGTCGTTCCGTCAAAATGGCCGTCACATTCAGCTTCACACCCGCATTTGCGAGGTCGTGGATCAGCTCCACCGAGCTTTCTCCACGGGGATTGGAGACGGGAATCTTCACATACACATTCCGTCCCTCTGGCTGATTTGCAGCGCCTGCCGCCGCATATCGTCGAACTCATCTGCGAACACCTCGAACGACACCGGCTTCTCCGTCACCGTGCCGAGCAGCTCTTTAGCAAAGCCCTCGTAGTCGGTGATGCCCGCCTTTTTCATCAACGTCGGATTCGTCGTCATTCCTTGAATCAAAGGATTACGATACATCTCCAGCATCCCGGCCATGTCAGCGCCGTCTGCGTAAATCTTCGTTGTTAAGTGACTCAGTGAGTTCATCCGGTCTGCCAATTAAGCCGAATCCGTGCCAACCCCGGTGAGCCGATATTTTTTAACTCAGGATGCTGCGCACGCACTCCTCGACGAGCTTCCAGTCCACATTCTCGCGCGGTTCCCATGCGCCGATAGCAGTGGGCAAAACGAAAAGGTTTTTCCCATCGCGGAACTTTTTGTCGGACTGCATCGCCTTGATGATCTGCTCGAACAGCCCCGGCGTCTCCGGGAAGCTCATCGGCAGCCCGGCGCGCTGAATGAGCGCGAAGAGACGCTGCGCAATCGGTTCTCCGACCATGCCGAGCTGCACGGCCATGCGTGTCGCGGCGACCATGCCGATGGCGATGGCCTCGCCGTGCGTCAGCGCATATCCGGCGCTCAACTCTAGGCCGTGGCCGATGGTGTGGCCGAAGTTCAGCACGTTGCGGATGCCGAGTTTGTCGAACTCGTCGCGCTCCACCACGTCCGCTTTCAGTCGGCAGCATTGCGCGACGATGTCGGTGAGCGTCGCGGGGTCGAGCGCGAGGAGGCGCTCCATCGCTCCGTCTTCGAGTTCGCGGAAAAGCGACTCCGAGCACACGACGCCGTATTTTACAATCTCCGCCGTCCCGCTGCGCACCTCGCGGGCGCTCAGCGTCTTCAATACGGTGAGGTCGCAAAACACCAACCGAGGCTGGCTGAACGCGCCCATGATATTTTTCACCCCGCCGAAATTAACCGCTACTTTCCCGCCCACGCTCGAATCCACAGCGGAGAGGAGCGTCGTAGGGATTTGCACAAACGGCACGCCGCGCCGGAAGACTGCCGCCGCGAAGCCCCCGAGATCGCCCACCACTCCGCCGCCGAGCAGGATGACGAGCGGGATGGACCCCGCATCGGGAAACTGTTCCAGCATCCCCGCGCACGCCTTGGTAAATTCATCCCAATTTTTCCCCTGCTCCGACGCCGGGATGTCGTGTCGCACCACGCGCCGAAAGCCCGCACCTTCTAGCGAAACACGCACCGTCTCGAAGTAATGCGCGCCGACCTCCGCGTTGGTGATGATGAACGCGTCGCGCTGCGTCAGGCAATTTTCCCGCAGCGCGATGCCCAGCGTGCCCAGCGTATTTGAGCCGATGAGAATCGGATATTTTCGGGCACCAAGGTCCACCAACACGCGCGCAGTCGTCATACCTCCACGGTTAGCCGCAAAGCACCCCCGGCTGCAAGAGCGGGCACGCGCTACGAAAACAGACGCCCCAAATCCCTCGGCAGCGGCGACTCGAAGCTCAGCTCCTTCCCCGTCACCGGATGCGGGAAGCGCAGCCCGCACGAGTGCAGGCCCAGCCGCTCGGCGGGGTCTGTCCGCGCGCCGTATTTCTTATCGCCGATGATGGGGCAGCCCACATCCGAGAGATGCACGCGGATTTGATGCCGCCGCCCCGTCTCCAGCGTCAGCGCCACGAGGCTGCGATTGTTTTTCTCCGCCAGCACCCGGAAATGCGTCACCGCATGACGCGTCACATCGCTGCGCGGCACGCTGCGGACGCGGAACGGATTCGTCTCATCGAGGTCCGACTCGAACGTCCCCTTCTCCATCGCCAACCGCCCTTCGATGATCGCCTCGTATCGCTTCTCAATCGTCTCCCAGCCGCCTTGCAGCCGCTCTTTCGCCTCCAGCGTCTTCGCAAAAACCATCAGCCCCGAAGTCTCCCGGTCCAGCCGATGCACGATCCAAATCCGCGCCTTCGAGTCCGGCTTCCCCTGCCGCACATAGTCCGTGAGTTGGAAGTAAGCCGTCTTCTCCTGCTCCGCCTCGCTCGCGATGCTCAGCAGCCCCTCCGGCTTATCAATGACGATCACCGCGCCGTCTTCAAAATACACCTTCATCCCCTTCGCCAACGTCGTCTTCGGCACCGCGAACCGGTCCGTCCGCACCGCCACCACATCCCCCTTCACGAGCGGGTGGTCAAACTGCGTCACAGGCCGCCCATTCACCGTCACCGCCTGAAATTTCAGCCAAGTGCGAATCTGTTTCTTCTTCAAATCGGGCCACGACGCGAAAAGAAACGTGAGGAGTTCGGCAGGCTGTTCAACGGTGCAAGGCTTCGGCATCCGCGCACACTACGGAGCGCCGCCCGCCGCGTCACTCTTTTGCCTGCGAGAGATGGATAATTCGCTCGCGAACTCCGCTCCGCAGCGGCACAGGTGCGGCATGTTGCTGCTCATCAAACTCGCCATCGCTTTCCTGTGAGGCCGTTCGGCTAGTGGAGGGATGTTCTACCGGATGAACACGATCTTTTCATCCCCCACCAAAGCGATGCCATCAAGCTCGTGATGGTCCGTCGAGTGGAACTCGCCGTTCACAGCTTCAGTCAGCGCGAGCCCGCAGCAATCTGCCAGCGAGATGCGCCCCCTCGCTTTTCGACGCGCCACTCCTTTCCAAAATCTCGCATCCATATCGCCCCGAATCTCTACGCCAGACGCTTCCAATTTAGAAAGCGCCGCGTCCGCCGCTGATTCTCCCTCGCTGCGCAAGATGTCATAATACACCTCGCAGGCATTGATCGCATGAGCGATGCAATTCACCTCATCGCTCAGCAACGAAGCCAGCACATGCTCACATCCGGGCTCTCCCCGGAGAAAAGCCAGCATCGCCGAAGCATCCAAAACGACCCACTTCACCAGCGTTCTCCAGCGGTATGTTTCTCTTCGAGGAAGTCATCCACGGTTCTCCCACTTCCGGCTAATGAACCCATAGTTTCCCTCGCTGCCGACTTTTGCTTTTCACGGCTCCCTCTCAACTCGCGAATCAACTGCTCTACCTCGGCAATCTCCGCTGCCTGCAAATGCGGCAGTTGTTCTTTAATCGTCTCGATCGCGCTCATGTGCGAAAAGTGCCCGTTCTTTACCAGAGCGTCAACCCGCTGGTTGTGGGCTTTTCTCTTCCCCCCGCCGCCGCGCTTCGGCAAGGATGGCGGTCTTATGTCAGACCAAGTGAGAGTGAGATTTGCGCCATCGCCGACCGGATACCTACACGTCGGAGGGGCGCGTACGGCGTTGTTTAATTGGCTCTACGCCCGGCACACCGGCGGCGTGTTTGTCCTGCGTATTGAGGACACCGATAAGGCCCGCAATACGGACGCGGCCATGCAGGCGATCTTTGACGGGATGCGCTGGCTGGGGCTCGACTGGGATGAAGGCCCACACGCGGGTGGCGAGCATGGGCCTTACTTCCAGAGTCAGCGCGAAGACGTGTATCTGCGCTACTTTGAGAAGCTGAAAGCGGACGGGTATCTCTATGAGGATGGCGGCGCTTGGCGGTTCAAATTTGCGCGCAAAAAGATCGTGATGGATGACCTCGTTTGCGGGCGCGTGGAGGTGGATATGGCTCACGTCGAGACGCATCCCGACATGACGATTCGGCGCTCGGACGGCGGGTGGATTTTCCATTTCGTGAACGTCGTGGATGACATCGAGATGCGCATCACCCACGTCATTCGCGGCGACGATCATCTCTCGAATACGCCGAAGCATTTGCAGCTCTTCGAGGCGCTCGGCGTCCAGCCACCGCGCTACGGGCACATCCCGCTCATCCTGAATCCCGACGGCTCGAAAATGAGCAAGCGCGACACGGGCAGCGCCGTCGGGTGGTATGAAGAAAACGGGTTCGCACCGGAAGCCGTCACCAACTTCCTCTCGCTGCTCGGCTGGAACCCGAAGACGGAGCAAGAAGTCATGCCCACGGCGGAAATCGTGAGCCTCTTCGACGTAGCCGCCATCCACCGCAAAGCCGCCGTGTTCGACATCGCGAAGTGCGAGTGGATGAATCAGCAATACATCATCAAGATGCCCGTGGAGCAGCTCGCCGCCTTGGTGGAGCCCATCTTGGCGAAAGCGAATATCGCCACGACGCGCGAGACGCTTCTGCCCGTTTTGGTCCTCGTCCGCGAGCGGCTGAAGCGCCTCACCGACGCACCAAGCTGGGTAGATTATTTCTTCACCGAGGCCGTCACTTTCGACCCCGAGGCTGTGGAAAAAGTGATGCGCAAACCCGGCGCGCTCGACCGCCTCCGCGCGCTCGATGCCGTGTATCGCACGACTGCTTGGAATGCCGTGGAACTGGAAGTCGCACTGAAAGCCGCCGCGACCGCAGCGGGCGCGAAAGTCGGCGAGTTCGTCCATCCCGCCCGCGTCGCCGCGACGGGCCGAACTGTCGGCGCGAGTCTCTACCACACGCTCGAAGTGCTGGGCCGCGAGCGCGTCTTGGCGCGGTTCGCCCGTGCGCTCGCGGAGTTTGCGGTATGAAGAGCGTCTATACGCTGAACGACTTGCGGCAGTGGAAAGAAGCGACTGCGGAGTGCACGCCGCCGCTGCGCCTAGCAGTCATCGGCGATCCCGTCGCGCACTCGAAGTCGCCGCAGATGCACAACCCCGCGCTGGTCGCCGCTGGCATCGCTGCCGCCTACACGCGTCTGCACATCCAGCCGGGTGAACTTGCCGAGTGTCTGCGCTTGCTGCCCGCCGCTGGGTTTATCGGCATCAACTGCACCATCCCACACAAAGCCGCCGTCCTCGCCGCCGTGGACGCGCCCGATGAAACCGCCCGCCGTGCGGGCGGCGTGAACACCGTCATCGTCCAGCCCGACGGCACCACCGCCGGGACAAGCACGGACGGCGGCGGCTTCTCCCGCGCCGTGCGCGAGTCGTTTGGCGCTTCGCTCAAAGATCTACGAATCCTCGTCCTCGGCGCAGGCGGTGGAGCGGGCCGCGCCGTCGCGATGCAGTGTGCGGCGGAAGGCTGCGTCACGCTCACGCTGGCTAACCGCACCGCCGACAAACTCCCGTCCCTCGCCGCTGAAATCGCCACATTTTACCCCGCCGAAAAACTCTCCCTGACCACCGACCTCGCCGCCGTGGACCTCATCGTCAACTGCACCGCTGTCGGCATGAAAGCGGACGACCTTTCGCCCATCGCCGCCGATCAACTCTCCGCACGCCACCTTGTCTATGACACCATCTACGTCGGCCACCGCACACCGCTCCTCCGCGCTGCCGATGCCGTTGGAGCGCGCGGTGCGAACGGACTCGCGATGCTGCTCCACCAAGGCGCGCTGGCCTTCGAGCATTGGTTCGCCCGCCCCGCACCCATCGAGGTAATGCGGGCTGGCCTCCTCGGATAAAACAGTTCAATTTTCTCGCCTATGAAAACCGCCGCCGACTTTCGCCACTTGGAAATCCCTAACGTCGCCACCTTTTCCGACACCGCCGGAGGGCTTGTGCGACTCAAGCTCGCCACGCCGCTCGCCACCGCAGAGGTCTATCTGCACGGCGGGCACATTACGAAGTTCCAGCCAGCAGGCGGTCCGCCGGTGCTGTTCCTCAGCAAAAAGAGCCTCTTCAATTCCGCGAAAGCGATCCGTGGCGGCGTGCCGGTGATCTTCCCGTGGTTCGGGGGCAAGGTCGGGCAACCCGAACTGCCCGCACATGGATTTTCGCGGACGATGGAATGGGATGTCGAATCCCTCGCGCTCCTGCCGAGCGGCGAAGTGCAGCTCGTCCTGCGCATCGCATCCACCGACGCGACGCGCGCCCTGTGGCCGCACGACTTTATCCTGCGCCACCGCATCACCATCGGCTCCACGCTGGAGATGATTTTGGAAGCCGAGAACACCTCGCCAGCGCCATTCACCTACGAGGACGCGCTGCACACTTACTTCACCGTGGCCGATGTGCTGGAAGTCAGCGTCGGCGGGCTACCGAGCGTGGACTACATCGACAAAGTGGACGGCGGAACACGCAAGCAGCAGGACGCTGAGCCGATCCGCATCGAGGGAGAAACCGACCGCCTTTACCTCAACACAACCTCCACTTGCACCGTGGACGATCCTTCGCTCGGGCGGCGCATCGTCGTCGAGAAATCCGGCTCCAGTTCCACCGTCGTCTGGAACCCGTGGGCGGGAAAAGGAATGTCGCTCACGGACCTCGGCGAAGAGTGGCCGAGGATGATCTGCATCGAGACAGTGAACGCCGCCGAAAACGCCATCACCCTCGCCGCCGGAGCGCGCCACGCGACACGGGCGCTCGTGCGAGTGGAGCCGCGCTGATCGAGGCTTACGGCTTCTCGACTTTGCGGCGCTCGCTTTCCTGCTTCGGGTCTTCGCGGAAGGGGCGCTTCTCTTTATAGAGCATGACGCGCTCGCGCATCCCTTTGACATCTTTTGGGTGCGTCTTTTCGGCGAGCTTGGCTGCTTCTTCCTGCCACTTCACGGCTTCTTCCCAGTCGCCTGCTTCGGCGTAGGCGGCGGCGAGCGTGTCGAGGGTTGGGGCGTGCTTGTAGTCACTCTCGTGGCAGGCGTCTTTCGCATACTTCACCGCTTTGCGCCCGTCGCGGATTTTGTCGTTGGGATTGGTCGCGAGCGTCCACGCATAGTCATTTGCCGCCCCGACGTATTGCGGGGCGCGGCGGAGGACTTCCTCGAAGTCGAGCAGCGCGTCCTCCGCTTGGTTTTCCACGAGGTAAAGGTGGGCGCGGTAGAGGTAAGTCGCGGCGTTATTGGGGTCGAGGTTGATGGCCTCTTTGTAGTCGGCGAGAGCCTCCGTTTTCCGCCCTGCATCGGCGTGGGCGGAGCCGCGAAGCTGACGCGGCATCGCGCTCTTCGGTGCTAGTTTTACTGCTTGGTCGAAATCCTCAAACGCCTTCGTATCGTTGCCCGATTGCGCGTAGCAAAGCCCACGGCTGCACAGCGCCTCGACGTCTGCGGGTTTGCGTTTGATGAGTTCGCTGAAGTCGGCGATGGCCTTGTCGTATGCCTTCATCGCTTGATACGTCGCAGCTCGGAAAATGAGCGGTCGGTCGTCGTCCGGCTGAAGCTTCAGCGCCTCGGTGTAATCCTCCACGGCCTTGGCGTATTCTTCTTTCGCAGCATGGGCAAAGCCGCGCAGGACGATGGCGGGCGCGAGTTTCGGGTTCCCCTCGATGGCTTGGGTGAGGAGCTTGATCGCGCCGTCGAAATCCCTTTTCTCAAACGCCTCCTGGCTGGCTTTGAGTATCTCCGCAGGGTCGCGTTTGATGGCGGCAGGACAGTGCAAAATTAATCCGACGAAAAAAGCAGCAAGGAGCGCGAGACGTTTCATAGCGCGGAATGTGGGCAGTTTGTGCGCCAGCTTCAAGGGCGCGTCGTGCTATTTTTTCAGGGGCTAAAGTTCGTAGCCTTTGCGGTACGTCTTGGTGACGAGCTTTTGCGCCTCCTCGGAGTTCTTGAATGCGAGCTTGGCCGTGTCCCATTCCAGCAGCTTGCCGGGAACGCGCGTGGCGATGTTGCCGAGTTGGACGGTCTCCGTGAGCGGCCCGGCGTAGTGGAAGCCGTCCGTGGTCTTGGTATTGGCGATGATGCCGTCCACCCAGAGATGGTAATGGTTCCCGCCAGCGACCTTTTCGGGCTTGGGGAATTTGTCTGCGGGATAAAGCGACGGTATCCCGACATGCGGCAGGACCATCGTGCCGCCTTCACCGATGAAGAGACTGCCGCCGCCCGTGGGCAGCTTTTTATCCGCAGGCATCTGCGCCAGCGCCTGGTCGGGCAGGCGTCCGCCGTCGTGCCACGTCACCGCGATAGTCTTCTCGGCAGTGAATGCGGTGCCTGGGAAAACGAAGGCGACCGTCTCCGCCTTGGGCCATGTCTCGGGATGCGGGTCTTCATTTTCCGCGCGGACGGAGACGGGCGCGGTGAGGTCGAGCGCGGAGAAAACGGGGTCGAGAATATGGCAGCCGAAGTCCCCCATCGTGCCGCCGCCAAAGTCCATCCAGTCGCGCCATTTGAACGGAGCGTAAAGGTCCGGCACGTAGTCGCGCTGCGGGGCCGGGCCGACCCACATATCCCAGTTCAGCGTCGCGGGCGGGGTCGCGACACGGTCTGCTGGGCGCGTCGCGAGGCCGGAGTATTGGTTGCCGTGATTGGCCTGCCACGAGTGGACGGCTTTGATTTTCCCGATGACTCCGCTGCGGATGATCTTCACGCCAGTGCGGTAGGCTTCGTGGCTGTGAATCTGGTTGCCCATCTGCGTGATGACACCCGTCGCATCTGCCGCGAGCCGCATCTGCCGCGCCTCATAGACCGTGTGTGTGAGCGGTTTTTGGCAATAGACGTGTTTGCCCGCGCGCATCGCAGCCAGCGAGATGGGCGCGTGCCAGTGGTCGGGCGTGCTCACCTGCACGGCGTCGAGTGTGTCGCCGAGTTTCGCGAACATCTCACGGTAATCGCCGAAGGTCGGCACGCCGGGAAATCGCTTCAGCGCATCGCCGAACCGTCCCGAGTCCACATCGCAAAAGCCGACGAACTTCACCCGCTGATGAGAGCCGATCTCCGAGAGGTCGGCGAAACCCTGTCCTTTGCAGCCGACGACGGCAACTTGGACGTGAGAGTTCGGGTTTTTCGCGCGCAGCACGGCGGGGAAAGCGAGCGCGGCAACGGTGGTTCGGCGGAGAAAAGAGCGACGTGTAATCATAGCGCGGGAATTACCTCCGCACTGTGGATTCCTTGGATCTCACTGCGCCTTTCTGATCGAGAGAGGCGGTGTCGGCAGATCCGCCTTGTTTCTACCCGCGAATCTTCGCAACCTCCTGCTGCGGCGTTTGCTGAGCGTCGCTTCATGCCGCTTCGTCGCCTTATATCCGCTATTCTTTGTGCCCACATCGCCGCGCAACTCGTGGCATCGGGGCAAGAGCTACAGTTGCGACGAATCGAACCGCCCCTCCCGACTGCATTGGGGATGACTGAGGAAATGCTGCTCGTTCCCGATGAACTTCCGCTCCTTCCGGACATGGCAGCGCCGGGGAAACCCGCGCCGTTCCGAATGCGCCTTGCACCCGAGCAAGTTGTGCCGGTTTTGCCGCCGCTTGAGTTTGGGGTAGGGGAGACCGCGTTGACGATCGTGGTGAAGCGGTTTGAGTTCGCGGGCCACACTGTCTTTCCTACGCGCGAATTGGCGAGACTCGTCGCTCTATATACCAACCGGAAAATCACGAGCGACGAGTTGGAATCCGCGCGGGTGGCAATCACGAAGCATTACATCGACGCAGGCTACATCAGCTCCGGTGCACTACTGCCCGATCAGGATGTGACGGGAGACGTCGTCCGTTTTCAGATCGTGGAAGGGCGGCTGAAGGAAGTCGATTTGCACGGGAACTTTTGGTTCCGAGACCACTGGCTGCGGCGGCAATTGGCGCGAGCGGCGGGGAATCCGGTGAACTTCAACCAACTCAAAACCGGTCTGCAGTTACTACGGCAGAATCCTAGCATCACACAGATCAACGCGGAGCTAAAACCGGGGCTCGAACCGGGCGAGAGCGTCCTCCACGTCACCGTAAAAGAGAGGCATCCCTTTCGCGCCGGGCTCGTGCTCGGAAATCAACGCCCGCCCAGCGTGGGTGAAGGCTTTGGCGAGATTCGCGCGGAGATGTTGAACCTCACCGGCCACAACGATCCACTCGAACTTCGATGGGGCGCACTCCGCTGGATGCGGGATGGCACTGTCGAGTTTGGCGAAGCGGACAACCTCTTCGGACGCTACGAATTCCCGATCTCGCCGTGGGGTGCGACGGTCGCGGTTCACGCCGGGAGAAACGACGCGAGCATCGTCGATGAAACATTCGCCGCGCTCGGCATCACCAGCAAATCCGAGGAATTCGGGCTCACGCTTCGCCAGCCGATCATTGAGACCCTGAACGACACCGTCGCCCTCACCGCCGGAGCCGAGCGCAAACACAGCGAGACGTATCTGCTGGGGAAACTCTTCACCTTTTCCCCCGGCGCAATTGAGGGCGAGACGGACGTTTTTGCATGGCGGTTCGGCGTGGAATGGGTGCATCGCAGCCAGCTCGAAGTGCTCTCCGTGCGCTCGACGTTGAGCCTTGGCCAATACCGTTTGGACTCCACGCGCTACGACCCCGCGCTGGTCTCCGGCACGTCGTCGGGGCTTGGCAGCGGGTTCGACCCCGAGATTCCCGACAGCAAATTCTTTTCGTGGCTCGGGCAGGCGCAATACATGCACCGAATTTTCGACGACGGCAAACCGCCCGCCGAGCCCGAGCAAGGCGCAGTGCGGCTTTTGCGGGAGTCGCTGCTCGTCATCCGGGCCAACGCGCAACTCAGCGATGAGCCGCTTCTTTCCCCCGAACAGTTCAGCCTCGGTGGTCTGCACAGCGTGCGCGGCTACCGCGAAAACCAACTCCTGCGCGACAACGGAGTCTTCGCATCCATCGAACTGCGCGTGCCGCTGAAGCTGCGCAAAGACGGCACGCAAATCGTGACGCTCGCGCCGTTCATCGACTGGGGCACCGGCTGGGACGTGAACAAACTCGAAGACCACAACGAGACAATCTGGAGCGCCGGCCTCGGTCTCATCGTGAACCCCACGAAGCACGTCCATGCCACCGTCCATTGGGGCCGCCCGTTCGTGCGCCTCGCCGAGAGCGCCGGCGAGCGCAGTCTGCAAGACGCAGGCTGGCACTTCACGGTGTCTTACGACGCATTTTGAGTTTAGCGCAGGTCTTCGGGCGCGGGAGGGAGGCCGCCGCGTCCGATGACGAGGAAGCTGCTCAGCTCCGAGCTGAGGCGCATGGGGCAGCGTTCGGAGAGGCGAATGTTAATGTCGAGGAAGCCGCTGGGCAGCGCTGTGAGGGCGTTGGCGAGTTGGGCGTCGGGGCTCTGGATGTCAATGGTGCCTTGCACGCTGGCCTCGGAGGAAGCGGTGATGACGCTCTCGGATGCGAGGAACGTATCGGAGATGAGGACGATATTTCCCCCGGCACCGAGGATGGCGTTCGCGCTGATGAGGCTGTGGTCGAGGATGACGAATTGCGGGTCAATGAAGACGTCGCCGCCGTTGAGCCCGGCTTCGGCGAGGATGGTGGAATCTTGCAGGGTGATGCGTTGCGGGGCGATGAGGCGGATGGAGCCCGCGTCGCTGAGGGCGGAGCGGACGGTGATGCTGCTGCCGCCGCTGAGGGCGATAGCCGTGGCGGAGGTGAGTTCGACGCTGCCCGCTGCGCCTGTGCGGGCGGCGGCGGCTTCGATGGTGGAGGTGTCGGAGAGTGTGATGTTTCCTGCCTCGACGAAGACGCTGCCGCCTGCGCCGGGCCCGGCGGTGGTGGCGGAGATGCTACCGCCTGCGAGCGAGAGCGTGCCGAAGTGGGCACGGATGGTGCCTCCTTTTCCGCCTGCGGTGGTGGAGTTACTGGCGGCGAGGAGTCCGGTGAAAAGATCGGTGGTGCCGGGGGAGAAAAATGCGGAGCGGGCCGTGACATTGACGTCCCCGCCGTCGCCGGGGCCGAAGGTGGCTGCGGAGATGCGTCCGCCGTCCGCGAGGGTGAGCGTGTCGGCGTCGAGTGATACGGTGCCGCCTGCGCCGGGCTGTGTGGGGGAGACGCTCTCGGAGAGGATGCCGGTGCCTTGGCGGCTGGCTCCGTTGCTGATGAATACTTGACCCGCGCGGACGCGGACATCGCCCGCTGCGCCCGATCCGAAGGTGCTGGCGGAGATGCGGCCTCCGGTGCGGATGGTGAGTTCTTCCGCGCCGACGAAGACATCGCCGCCGTCGCCGCCGAGGCCGAAGGATTGGCTCTCGGTGCCGATGACGCTGGGGAGTCGGCCGCCGGCGAGCGTGAGTTCACGGGCATGCACGGAGACGTCGCCGCCTGCGCCGAGCCCGGCGGTGTTGGATGTGATTTGCCCGCCGGCGGCGACGGTGATGCGCTCGCTGAGGACGCGGACATTTCCACCAATCCCGGATTTTCCGAGCGCGGAATCTGCGGCGATGCCTGTGAAAGATTCGGCTCCGTCGCGGGCGATCGTGAGGTCGCGTGCGGCAATGGTGACATCGCCCGCGCGGCCGGGTCCAGTGATGCGGGAGGTGATGAGGCTGCCGTCGCGGATGGTGAGTGTGTCGGCGCGGACGGCGATGCTGCCGCCGAGAGTTTGGCGGTCGGGGGAGTCGTTGTTGGCGAAGATGCCGGTGCCGCGTGAGGCGCTCTTTCCGTTGAGCGCGGCGAGGGTGGCGACGACGGCGATATTGCCGCCCGAGCCGCTGCCGGTGGTGTTGGCCTCAATGCGTGCGCCGCTTTCGATGCGAAGGGTTTTGGCGGCGACGGTGACGTTTCCGCCGTGTCCATCGCTGGCGGTGCTGGAGGCGATGCTTGCGCCGTGGAGGAGGGCGAGTTCCCCGGCTCGGACTCGGACGTTTCCGCCGCGCCCGCCGCGCCCGCTGGCGTGGGGCAGGATTGTGTTGGCGGCGATGGTGGTGTTTCCGCCCATGCGTAGCTCGCGTGAGACGGCGACATCCACGGCTCCGGCGCGGCCCGCGCCTTCGGTGTTGGCGGTGATGCGCCCAGTCTCCGTGAGGGTGAGTCGTCCGGCGCGAATGCTGACGCGGCCTGCGGCGGCGGTCGGCTCGGTGGTGTTGGTGGCCACGCTGCCGAGGAATCCCTCGCTGCCGATGTGGATGGCTCCAGAGTTTGCCTTCACCGTGCCTGCGGTGCCGCGCCCGCTGGTCTGCGTGCCGATGCTGGAGAGGCGGAGGTCTATGCGGCCGGGGACGGCGAGGGTGAGCGCGACGCCGGTTCCTTCACCCTTCGTGGTGGAGCTGATGGTGGATTGGCTGAGCGTAAGCTTGGGGGCGCGGATGGTGATGCCGCCGCCTTGTTCGTCGCTGGTATCTATGGACGCATCATCCATCGAGATGCCCGATGCGCCTCGCCGCCGTGGGCCTGTGGCGGTGAGCTTGCCATTGAGGGCGACATCGCCTTTCGCGGCGACGCTGGTGAGGATGGTTTGGCCGCCGGGGGCCTTGATGGCTGCACGGTCTGGGGTGGAGCCGCCATTGTCGTCCTTGCTTCCTTTTTTGATGTGAATGTCGCCGCCGATAGCGGTGAAAGCGTGGCATGGTTTGATCGCTAAATTCGTGCTGGAAATCTCGATGGAGCGTGGCGCGTTGGTGAGGAAACCGAAGCTGCTGAGGGCTGCGGAAGTGACGCTGTCGGACGTGATAGGCGCCGTGGCGTGAAGGGTCGTGCCGTCTGCGAAGGTGAAGTGATCGGCGGTGGTGACGGCGAAGGAGCCGTCGATATTCACGGTGGCTTTTGGGCCAAACGTGATGCCGTTCGGATTCATCAAATAGAAGTTCGCGCCGGGGATGGTGGAGCGCAGTGTGCCTTTTATCTCAGAGCGAGTGTTGCCGGTGACGCGGGCGAAGACGGAGGAGATGGTGCCGCTCTGTGTTTGGGTGAAAGTGGTGGTGTCGCCGTCGCCGATATTGAACTCGGAGAAGGCGTGAAAAAGGTTCCCGCCGTGCCGCTTGCCGTAGGTGTCGGGGATGACCACGTCTGCCGCGAATGTGGCCGCGGGGGCGGCGATTAGGAGCAGGAAGCGGCGGAGCATTTATACTAGAACGTGAAAAATAGCAGGTCGCCAGCGAGTGGCCCGCCGACGCTGCGCAGGTCGCGGGAGGTGTTGGCGGCGCTGATGGCGGCGATTTTTGCCGCCGAGGTGCCGAGTTGAAAGACGCCCCCAATCGAGCCGCCGAGGACGGCATTCGTATGCGCGATGGCGTTGTTTGTGCCGACGGTTTTTCCGCTGAATGCTGCGGAGGAAAGCGAGATTTTCCCGATAGCTCCGCCGCCGTTGATCGCGGTATCCACGTTCGGTCCGGTGCCGTAGGGATTTCCAAAAACACCGTCGGTCCCACGGGAGATGCCGGCAGCGATGATGGAGCCGGTCATCACTCCGTAGATGGAGATGTCACCGATGAATGTGCCAGAGGAAATGACCGACGCATCGAGATTTGAGGTGGTGCCGGAGGTGCCGATTCTCATCGCACCGATGGAGCCTTTCGCGGTGATGGTGCTGCGGATCATCGAGCCCGCGCTGCCTGCGCCTTTGAGCGTGATGGAGCCGATGTTGCCTTCGCTTTGGACGTTGGTTTTTGTCATCCCGCCTGTTGTCGCGACGATTTCACCGATGCCGCCGGGCTTTGTGGCGGTGATGCGGGCGTCGATGGCGTTGGCATCTACAAATTTGAGCGCCTGAACTTTTGTGATGGTCGTGGCGGTGAGCGAGCCGCTGAAGTTGCCCGTGCTGGTGAAAGTGCCGATGGAGCCTAGCGCGTTGACGGTCCCGGTGAACGAGCCGACGCGAATATCGACCAGCGGAGACGCGGTGAGGCTGGTAAGCGTGACGGTGCCGCCTAGAGCGACACCTCCCACATCGAGATGCGAGCCCGCGACGGTGAACCGCGTCTTTACGTAGCCAGCGGAGAGCGAGGCTGCGGTGGCGAATCCGCCGACATCAAATGTGTCCACGAAGCCTTCGATGGCGGTGCCGATGGAGTTCCACTTCCCGTTGAGCACGGTGATGAGATTGACGTTTGCGGAGGTGAGCACGCCGACGTTGAATTTGTCCACTTCCAGCACGGCCCGATTGTCGCCACGGACGACGATGAACTTATCGATGCTCTGCGTCGTTTTGATCACGCCGGGGAAGTTCCACTCGCGCGCGGAGAGCGTGCCGAGCCCGCCGCCGCCGAAGCCGCCGGGTGTGCCGTCGCCCGTAATATCAATCGTCACGCCCGCGCCGAGCACGTCGCGGAAGGTGATGTTGGGGTTGTTATTATAGGTGTCGGGCGTGGTGGTATCCGTGGTGATGTCGTAGGGCAGGCCGGAGCCAAACTTGAGGATCGTGTTTGGATTCACGTCGAACATCGTGACGCTGACCGCCTTGCCAGGGATGTCGAGGTCGGGCGTGACGTCCGCGACTCCATCGCCAAAGACGATGTGCCTATTGAGCTGAATCGAGCCGATATGTGCGGAGGAACCGTCGCCGATAATTTTTGCAAGCTGGGTCGGCAATGGGCGCGAGATGCTGCCGACGGTGAGGACGCTGGTGAGGTCGGTTTGCCGCAGGGTGATTGAGGCGAGATTGCTCCCGCCGGGGACATACTCGACATCCGCGTAGCCGGGGCCGGTGAGCGTGGTGGTGACTCCGCGAAACTCTACGCTGCCAGCGCCGACGGTGATCGCGCCGGTGAAAGTGCTGGCGTTGTTTACCAAGACGAGCTTCCCGCCGCCGGTAAGCGCGGGGAAGCCGGCGAGCGCCCCATCATTGATGAAGCCCGTGAGGTTCAGCGTCTTCGTGGCGGGGACGCTAAAGCCCATGAGACTGCTGAAGGTGAAGTCTCGCGCGGAACTTACGGAGTTGAGCACTTCCAGAGTCCCTCCATCGGCCATGTACACGTCGCCCGACAATGCGCCGAGATTCCCGTCGCTGCTGATTTTGAGCGTGCCGCCGGTGAGATAGACGCCGCCGGTGAAGTAGTTCCTCGCGGTGAGCGTGAAGTCGCCCAAGTCTTGAGTGACGCTGCCGGAGCCGACGAGGGTGAGGCCGATGGTCAAAGGAGCAGCGCCGAGGTGCTGCACTCCGCTCGCGCCGATAGCGACGCTGTTTCCGGTGATGGAATAAGGCTGAGTGTTGGCACTAAAAATGATGCTGTAGGTGCTGCCGGAAACGGTGTCATTGATGAGAGCGGAGCCCACTCCGGTGTCGTCAAAGAAGAGCGTATCGCCAGTCAAAGGTGCGATACCGCCGCTCCAATTCGCACCGATAGCCCAGTGCGAATCGAATGCTCCTGTCCATGTGATGTTGGCGGGGGCGATGCGAGTTTCGAGAGTCTCTATCATAATATGGTGATTATGATGGATGTCTTGTGCTACGGTTTATTAGTACTTAAATAATAAATATTACGTATAAAAAATCCGCCGATACGGTGCAGGTCGCGGGATATGGCTGTTGAGGTGATGGACGTCCTTGGCCATCGCGCTGCCAAGGACGAAGCGCGGAGTCGGACGTGAGAGTGGAGGTAGGCGATACGGCTTTGAGAGTGTCGATCATACTCCTTGTGAGGCGCGGTTATTTTTTCCGCTCGAATTCAGCGGCAGTTTTCAGCCCCGCTTGCTGGAGTAAATCGGCGCGTGTGGCCCGCAGCGCGGCGTCTTTTGGAGCGGCGTCGATCTGGTCCGAAAGCGAGGAGAGCGCGTCGTACCACACGCCTTTCGCGGCGTACGTTGCGGATTTGTCCGCACCCGCTTTCTCCAGTTCGGCGGAGAGTTCGGGAGTGGGTGGCATCATTTGGACGACTCCGCTGGCGACGAGGTCTTGCGAACGGTTCTTCGCGTCGGGCACGAGGGCGACGCTCCATTTATACGCGACCCCGGGCTCCAGTGAGATTTTCTGCCGGGCGAGCTGGATACGGTGGATGCCTGCGCCGCCGTCTTTTTGCTCTGCGAGTGCAGTGCCCACTTTCAGCAGCGGCTTTGGGCTCTTCGGATCGACAAGGGTCAACTCGAACCGCACGGCCACATCCTTCGGCGCAGGGCCGGACTGAAACCAAAACAGCGATGGCTGGGCTTGCGTGGTCATGGCGACGTGGTCCGGCGTAAGCACTAAGAGCGTGGGCAGCTTCGCGCCGCCAGTGCGCGAACCGCCATCTCCATCGGTGCGTACACCCGTGGCTGAGGATGGTGGCGGGGTGTATTTCAAGAGCGTGCGCTTTGGCTTGGGCGCAGCGGGCTCTTGGGCAAATGCGGTGGCGGTGATGAGTGCGACGAGAATAGTGGCTTTCATTTTACGGCTGGTTCTTTGCTGGATGAGATAACGCTGTGGACAATCACTTGGTCGGCTTTCCCCTTCAAGCTCAGCGGCCCCAGCAGGCGAGTAACGTAACCCCCGTGGAGTCGCTGGCAAGTGGCATCACTGATGAGGATCGTACATTCCGTCCCTGCCGTATCGTTGCCTACATCCTTGCCCGCGCCCTCCAGCCTCGCAGCGGTATTCACCGTGTCCCCGAGGACGGTGAACTCCAGCCGCTCCTTACTCCCCACGCTTCCTAGGACGAGTGAGCCCGTGTGAATCCCAATCCGCATCGCCGTCGTCGGACGCCCCTCCGCGCGCCATACCTCATTGAGCCTCGCCAGCTCCGCCCTCATGGCCAGCGCGCACTCCACGGCGCTCTTGGCGTCGAGGTCCATTTCCGCCTCCGTCTTCCGCCCGACGGGAATCCCGAACACGCCCATGATTGCGTCGCCGATAAATTTGTCGATGATCCCGCCCGAGATATCCACGCGGGAAGCGATGCCGTCGAAGTAATCGTTCATCCAGTCCATGAGTGTTGCGGGGTCCATCCTTTCGGACGTTGTCGAAAACCCTTTAAGGTCTGTAAACAGAACCGTTGCCACGAGTCGCTGAGGCTTCAGTCTCCCTCCATCCACGAACTGCTCCCGGCTGTCCATCAGCGCATCCACCACAGCAGCCGAAACGTGCCGCGAGAAAATCGACTTCATCATCCCGCGTTCCATGCTTTCCAAATACGCCACCAGCGAAGTCACCAGCGTCGCTGCCACCGCGCACGCCAGCATCGGCGCAGCGATCGGAATCCACATCCGTTGCGAAAGGCCGAATGACCCTGTGAAGTACAAACCCGCCAGCGCCAGTGAAAGCGTTGGCGCAACCTTCCACGGCGAAATCAGCAGTAGCCCAACGACCCCGCCGAGCAGCGCCGCACCTGCAATCCACAACACCTCCGCCCATTCCGGCCACCACGAAATCGGAGCGACTCCATCCAGCGCCGCGTTCAAGAGCTGATGCGTCATCATGATATGCTGCTCCACGCCTCGCAAATTGTTGTCCACGGGCGTCGGCTTGCTGTCTTTGATGCTCTCCATCACCGCCGCCAAGAAAACAATCTTCCCCTTCAGCGCTCCCTTCGGAATCTCACCCCGCAACACCTGCCCTGCACTGTAGTCGTAGGGCGTATTTTGCCGGTCCAAATCCCGCACATTGAGAAATCGGCGCGGAGCTTGAAAATCACACAGATACTCGTAGTCCGGCGGCTCCACCCCCGCATAGCCGCCGGCGCTCCCCGTCAGCCGTGGGATCACCGTCTTGCCCAGGCGCATCACCTCATTTCCATCCGGCCCAAGCACGAAATCATACGGCACTTTTACCTCCCGCAAATAGGCCAACGTGACCGCTAGACTCAGACTGGGAACCGGCTCCTCCAGCTTATGCTCCCCGATCAACAGCCCGCGCCGAAACACCCCATCGAAATCCTTCGGCAAATTGTTCGTCGCCACTCGGTCCGGCTCCTCATCTAGCGAGGGCGGCCCCGCGAAATAATCCAGCCTCGTGATCCCCACCACGCGCTTCAGCTTCTTCAGCGCTGCGTCCAGCTCCGGAAAGCCCGCCTTGTCTCGCGGCTCTGGAAGATTTCGATAAAGATCCATCCCGATCACCACCGGATCCAGCGCATCAATGCCCCGCAGCACTTCCGCCAGCTCCCTATCGCTCAGCGGATAGCCATACGTTTTCAGGTCATCTTCCGTTATGCCGATCAGCACGATTCGGTCGTCCTTCGACTCCAAAAGCGTTCGCCCTTTCACTAAATGATCATACATCAGCAACTCCGGCACCTGCAGCCAGCCCTGCGCTCTCACGATCAGAACCGCCGCGAGCACCACCGCGCTGATGAGCACACACGCGACCCGTGGACGCAGAAGATATTTGCGGAGCGTTTTCACAGCCAGTTTCCGATGACAAGATACGGTGCCCAATAGCACGGGTGCGCGTAGCGCGGGTCGGCGATCAGGCGGCGCTGCGCGGCTTGGAGCGCGAGGGCTTTTGTCGTTCCGCCCGGCGCATTCAGTCCCGTGTAAAAATCCGCGACCAGCTCCGCAGACGCTTGATCGTTCACACACCACAGTGTCGCGAATGCCGCGCGGGCACCTGCTTTCACAGCCACGCCGCCGAGGCCGAGTGCCGCCCGGTCGTCGCCGGCGGCGGTCTGGCAGGCGCTCAGCGTGAGTAATTCGAGCGGCTTATCCGCAAGCTGTCCGGGGCGGATGAGGCGCTCCAAATCATCGAGCGTCAGCTTGTCGGAATGCGTGAGAACGAAGCTCTTGCGCACGTCCGCGTCGATACGACCGTGGGATGCGATGTGGACGATGGTGAACGGTTCGCCGCTGAACTTCTCTGTCACCCGTGCTTTCACGAACTCACGGTTCATGAGCTGTTCGCGCTGCGGATACAGCTTCCCGAGTTGGTCCACCTCGACTTGCACCGCGGGCAACGGCGGGAATTTCTGCACACCCTCGGTGAGTCCGCTGATCATCATGCGTGGTGCGCGGAGGCCCCTCGCGCCGGACTCCATCAACTCCAAGCCCGGCGTCACGGCGATGGCGTATCTCTCGATGAGGAACCCTTCGCCGTCGTGCAGCGCCGCCATCGGGATCGTGCGCAACGCTCCATCCGGGACAAAAACGAGCGTATTGATCCCGCTCGATTTCAGCATCGGCTCCACCGGCGCGATGAGCAGCGTGTGGAGTTGCCGCGCTTGTTCGAGGAACTCGTTCGTCGTTCGGTTTTCGAGGTTCAATCGGAAGCTCCGCACTTTCTCCGTCAACTCCACATCGCCGATTGGCGCTTGGTATCGCTCGATGCGGCCCGCAAGGCTCAGCAGCAGCTCCGTGCGCTTCTCCAGCGGGAGAATGTAGAGCACCGCCGCAGTCTTCGAAAGGTTCTCCACTCCACGCTGCTTCGCGCGCAAAAGGTTCACGCAATCATCCTGAAAATAGTCCTCCAGCTCCGCAGACTTCAGCGACTCCGCCGTGGTTCTCGCCTCACGCAGCACGGACTGCAACTCCGCGCCCTTCAGCCCATCCGCACGTTGAAGCAAAAGGTCCGAAAGCTCGTAATAGATCGCCCCGACTGCCTGCCGGTACGACGAACCGGCGTTGCGATTCCCGTAGCGGATCGCCACATCGTTGCGGATGGATTCGAGCGCCGCAATAGCCCGGCGATACGCTTCGGTTGCGGCATCGCGCTCACCCATCTTCCCGAGGATGCGGCCCGACTGCCACTGCCAGCGATACTGCAACTCCGCCACCTGCAAACGCTGCGCCAGAGCCAGCGCCCGGCGAGTGAGCGCCAGCCCCTCTGGCAGCTTCCGCTCCGTTTCATACAGCGCACCTTGATGCCCCAGCGCCCAGGAAAGTGCGTGCTCATCGCCCTGCCCCGTCGCCATTTTCGCCGCCTCCGCGTCGAGTTCCAGCGCCCGCTTGCGAAGGAGATTGTCATGCTCAGGAGCTTCATTAAAAAGCCGCTCGCACGACTTCGCCAGCCCGAGCAATAGGAAAATCCGCTCATGCCCCGTCGGCAGCGCCCGGGCCGCTTTCACTGCGGAATCGAGCGCCGTTTTTGCCTTCGCAAACTCCTGCGCACCGAGCCACGCGTCCACGAGATTTCGCCGCGCTCTGGCGGCGAGTTCGCCCTTGCCCATCGCCGCCGCTTCACCAAACGCAGCCGCCGCTCCCGCATGGTCGCCGGTCCCATTCAGTAAAATGCCGAGGTCGTTTTGCACCTGAGCGATCAGCGTAAAAGCGCGGAGCTTTCGCGCCGCGTTCAACGCCTGCCGCAGCAATGGCTCAGCCTCCGCAGCCTGCCGTGAATACATCAGCGCCGCACCACGCGCCGCCTGCACTTCCGCGATGCGAATACCGGATTTTGCCAGCGCCTCCGCGGCGTCCAGCGTTTCCAGCGCGACACGATTTTGCCCCAGCTCCCGCAATGCACGAACGCGGGCGAGCAGCGCCGCGATTTTCGCATCGCCATTCACACCCTGCGCGGACTTTTCCCACTCGCTCGCCTCCGTTGCGAAATCACACCGTTCCCTCGCCGCCCGCGCAGCGCCATCGTCCGCCCA
The DNA here is from genome assembly GCA_945905735.1 of Prosthecobacter debontii. GTDB lineage: Bacteria > Verrucomicrobiota > Verrucomicrobiia > Chthoniobacterales > Chthoniobacteraceae > SXWH01. The sequence goes on from CAMDQC010000007.1 coordinate 33,215, forward strand.
AGTGGGTGCAGCCACCGAAAGAACGGCACCGATCACTGTTCGGAAGAACATACGTGAAGACATGCTGCGTCGTGTCCCACCGAGTCGCGCAGGCGTCAATCTCAAAGCCGGGCTCTGCGCTCGCGGCTTGCCCTCGCCGCATTCCTCCGCCATTTCCAGCGAGATGATTCATCCGACCGCCATCATTCATCCATCCGCGCAGCTCGGCCAAGGCGTGAGCGTCGGGCCTTACGCCATCATCGAAGGCGCGGCCCTCATCGGCGACGGCTGCACCATCCAAGCCCACGCCATCATCGGCGCACACGTCGTCATGGGGACAAATAACACCATCGGCTACGGCGCGATCATCGGCGGCGACCCGCAGGATTTCTCGTTCAAGCCCGAGGTGCAAAGCCGCGTCGTCATCGGCGATAACAACCGCATCCGCGAATACTGCACGCTCCACCGTGGCTCGCGCGACGGCTCGGATACGGTCGTGGGCGACGACTGCTTCCTCATGGGCGGCACGCACCTCGCGCACGACGTTCGCATCGGCAACCACGTCATCACCGCGAACAACGTGCTGCTCGCCGGACACGTCACCATCGGCGACCGCGTCTTCCTCAGCGGCGCGGCAGCCGTGCACCAGTTCATCCGCATCGGCACGCTGGCCATCTGCCAAGGTGGCGCAGGCTTTACCAAAGACCTTCCGCCCTACGTCATCGGCGCAGACTTCAACGCCGTCGCCGGGCTCAACGTCGTCGGCATGAGACGCGCCGGGCTCGACCCCGCCGCCCGCGCCGAAGTGAAGCGCGCCTTCACCCTCCTCTACCGCTCCGGCCACAACGTCCGCCAAGCCCTCGAAGCCTCTGCCACACAGACTTGGGGCGAGCACGGCACTGTCTTCTGGGACTTCATCCGCGCGGGGAAAAAGAAAGGGCTGTGCGATTGGCTGGGCGCTCGTGCGGGGTTGAGGGTTGAGGGTTGAGAGTTGAGAGTTCGTTAGCGGCGTCGCCGATTGTTTTTAAACTGGTTCCGCGAAGCGGCTGACAAACTCTCAACCCTCAACTCTCAACTCTCAACTTGCTTGCAGCCGCACCGCCGCTAGATACCGCCGCCTCTTTTTATGCCTACGCCTGAAGAACAGCTCGAACTACTCAAGCGCGGGGCCGCGCAAATCATCTCGGAGCAAGACCTGCTCGCGAAGCTGAAGCTCGGTCGTCCGCTCAACGTCAAACTTGGCGTGGACCCGACTGCGCCCGACATCCATCTCGGCTTCACCGTGGGCCTCACGAAGCTCCGGCAGTTCCAAGACCTCGGGCATCAAGCCATCCTCATCATCGGCGATTTCACCGCGATGATCGGCGACCCATCGGGCCGCTCGAAGACCCGCAAGCAGCTCACGCACGACGACGTGATGCGGAATGCGACGACGTTCAAAGAGCAGGCGTTCAAAATCCTCGACGCTGCGAAGACGCGTGTCGTCTTCAATGGCGAGTGGTTTGAAATGATGACCTTTGATCAAGTGATGAAGCTCAACTCCCGCGTGACGATGCAGCAGATGCTCCAGCGCGAGGATTTCAAAAAGCGCATTGATGAAAAGGAGCCCGTCTTCCTCCACGAAATCCAATACCCCATCATGCAGGGCTGGGATTCCGTGATGATCAAAGCCGACATCGAACTCGGCGGCACCGACCAGCTTTTCAACTGCCTCGTAGGCCGCGACCTCCAGCGCGAGGAAGGCCAGCCGCAGCAAGTCGTCTTCCTCCTCCCGCTGCTCGAAGGGCTCGACGGCGTGAACAAAATGTCCAAGAGCCTCGGCAACTACGTCGGCCTCGCGGAGCCGCCGGAGATCATGTTCGGCAAGCTCATGAGCATCACCGACACGCTCATGGCGCGTTACTACGACTTGCTCCTCTGCGAGAGCGTCCCCGCCGACTTGCACCCGATGGAGGCGAAGAAGCAACTCGCCGCCCGCATCGTCGCGCGCTACCACGGCGAGGAAGCCGGGAAGCGCGGGCGCGATGATTTCGAGTCCCGCTTTTCGAAAAAAGACCTCTCCACCGTCGAGCTGCCTGCCCTCCCGCTCGCCGGCCTCGCGCCCGACATCGTCAGCATCGTCAGCGCCGCGTACAGCGTGTGTTTTCAAATCGCCAAGTCTCGCGGCGACGCCCGCCGCCTCGTGGAGCAAGGGAGCATCCAGCTCGATGGGGAAAAAGTGAGCGACCCAAAAGCAACGCCCGCATTCGCCGCAGGCCAAGTGCTGAAGCTCGATAAGACGCGCAGCGTGCGGCTGGCGTAAAATGGGAGCGGCGGCACTCCTGCCGCCGATAGGTCGCATGGTCCCGGTAGCCGCTGCAAGTGGCGCAACTGTCGGCGAATGAGAACCGGGCACTGCCCGAGGGAGACTAATCAGTCTGTCCCCGTCGTAAGCTCCCCGTCGTAATCCATAAGATCATCCTCGCGATGGCTGACGCGATTCCCCTCGCGCCTTCCGTTTCTGAATCAAGTCCCCGACGATGAAACTGCACGCGAAGAGAACTGCGATGTTGGCGAGGAGGGAGCGCCAGTAAAAGCCGGGATAAAGCAAATCCGGGTTCGAGCGTTCTGAGCTCTGGGCGAAGGGCAGGCCGACAACCCAGAACGTTTTCGGAAACCCGACTTCGTATGCGTCCGGGGTGCCGGACTTGGGATCGGGAGGGTTATGGGTAAAGAAATACGAGCTGACGTTGACCGCGATCAAAAGGCCGAACGCCACGAGGAATCCGGTGAAGAAGTGTCTGTTGAACGTGAACGTAAGCAGGCCGGATGGTTTCGTGTCGGGATTCATCGGTCAGGCGGGTGAGAGTGCGAATTTGGAGCGTGGTTTCATTTTTTGGCGAGGAGAATAATCAGTCTATCCCCGTCGTAATCCGCGCGGGCTACTGCCGCACGGCCTTGCCCTCTAGGTGGAAGTAAATTTTTCCGTCGGAGCCGGTGACGAGGACTTTCGACTCAAAAGTGTTCTCGCCCGTGAAACGATAGGTCGCCGTGATGCCCAGGCCGTTGCCGAGATCCCCCTTCCATGTGAGCGTTTTCGTGGCGGCGTCCCACTCGCCGGTGGTTTCGTTCACTGCGCCGTTCGATCCGAAGAACCAGTGCCGGTAGCTCTGGCGCACCGTGTCGTAGAGGAAAACGCCGAGGTTCGTGTTGCCGTCCGAAGCCTCGCCGTGCCATTCGAGGATCCTGCCGCCGTGCTTCCACTCGGCGCTGTCGTTGCCGGTGAGCTTGTGCTCCTCCGGTGTCCACTCGGATTTGAAGACCGTGGCCTCCATGCGCCACTTGCCGCGGAGCCGGTCGAGGACGGCCTTCTTGTCCGCGGGCACCGGCGGAGTGGCGGCGCGGAGCGGGGAGACTGCGGTGAAGAGCGCGAGGAGCGCGAGAGTGAGGATGCGTGTTTTCATGGGTTGTGTGGTGTGTGTGTTTTGTCCGGTTACTTTTCGGCACGGATTTCCTTTGATGAGAATAATCAGTCTGTCCCCGTCGTAATCATTTGTTGAAAGGCGTTTCCATAATCATCGCGCCATCCCCTTTCACGGTGAGCATACCGGCCTGAAAGATGACCTCGAACTTTTTCGTGCCCGCCGGGACCGGCGAATGAATGGTTTTGTCCACGAGCACCTGCTCGCGGTTGATCACGACTTCGTGGCCGGTGATATGCAGAACAAATTTATCCTCCTCTGTTTTTGCGAAGGTGGCCGGTCTGTCCGCGATGAGATGAATCTCGCGGCCTCCGTTGCTCAAGGTGAGTTCGGATTTGACGCTGCTGGTGGCGATGTTGGCCTTCGGTTTGCAGCCCGCGGCGGCGAACAGCGTGCAGCAGGCGAGGATGATGAGGTGTGTGTGTTTTGTTTTCATGGTTTGTTCTTGGGTTGCGCTTTTTTCCATTCGGTGGTGGCGATGCCGGTGCCGCCGGTTTTCAGATTGTGAGCCACGGTTGTCACCCGCAGCCCGCTTAGCCCGTTGGCCGGCAGGTTGTCCACGTCAGCGGTTCCCCAGTGGATGGTTTCCTCATTCGGTTCGAGAACCCCAAGTCCGAGGCCGCGCGCGCCGACCACGGCGTCCAGCGCCTCCGGCAGAGCGATGCCGCCGGTGGATCCGGTTCCCGCTTCCGAAACGAGTTCGATCCGCCACCTCCGGAAAGGGCCGTCCTTCTGCTCCGGTTCACGCGACCAGCGAAATGTCCCTGCAATTGGTCCTTCCCCGGCAAGAACGTACGCGCAATGGGGAGGAACGGGCACGGTGGCGTTGTCCTTCCGTGTCACAATTTCCAAGAACGCCACCTGCCCCGCGGGAACGGTGAACTCCGCACCGATGCCATTCGTGATTGTGCCGAGCGGCGGCACGGATGCGGACCCCAATTGCTTGCTGTAATTGGCAGACACCGTGCGGTCGCCGGGCGCCTGCAAGACTTTCGCCGGATCCATCACGGTGCGGACGATGCACACGATGAGCAGCAGCCCGCCCCACACGCCGACCTGCTTCCACCAGTCGCGCCACCACGCCGGATCGCGCGGCACTTTCCCCTGATCCTCGCGCCCGATGCGCCACAGCGCTCCGAACGTGATGCCGGCGACGACCACGGCGAAGAACGACCACGAGAAAAAGTTGATTCCCGTCTGGAAACCCGACGGCCCGCTTTCGCGGGTGTAGAGCGGATCGAGCGCGCCTACGGTGATGATCTTCGTCAGTCCTGCGGCGCTCCCCGAATGGTTCGCATGGAAGCTGAAGCCGAAGGAGATCCCGACGAGCATGAGCAGCACGAGGAAAGCGGAGAGCAGGTGACGGGGCGACGGCTTTGGGGCAGCGGTCGCCGGGGAATTGTCAGCCGACTTCAGAGCGGGCGGCTGTGGCACAGCCGGGGACTGGGGTGCCACGGGCTTGCCCGTCACCTTCTCCACATCATCCCGCACCTGGCTCGCGTGCTGGTAGCGGCGATCCGGTTCCCGCTCCAGCGCGTGCAGCACGATTTCGTCGAAGCGCACATCGACCTGCGCCTTCTGCGACGGCAGCTCGTAGCGGCCCACGGGCGTCTCGCCGGTGAGCATTTCGTAGATGACCACGCCGAGCGAATACAGGTCCGCGCGATGGTCCACCGTCTCGGGCTTGTCCATCTGCTCCGGGGCCATGTAGCGCAGCGTGCCGAGCGCCGTGCCGGAGAGCGTGAGTGTCATGTCGAGCGGTTCGCGGCGCAGGAGTTTCGCAAGGCCGAAGTCGGCGATCTTCACGCGGCCCTTTTTGTCGATGAGCAGATTCTCGGGCTTGATGTCGCGATGGACGAGGCCTTCCTCGTGCGCGTATTGGAGCGCGTCGCAAATCTTCGGCACGATGGCCAGCGCCTCGGCGGACGTGAGCTTCCGCGCCTGGAAAAGCTGGCGCAGGTTCGCGCCGTCCACGAACTCCATGATGATGTAGTAAAGGCTGCCCGTTTCGCCGAAGTCGTAAACGTTCACGATGTTCGGGTGGTTGAGCTTTGCGAGCGAGCGCGCCTCGCGGCGGAAACGCTCGACGAAATCCGGCGAAAACGCATCGGCGGGCGGGAGGATCTTCAGCGCGACCACGCGGTCCAGCACGATCTGCCGGGCCTTGTACACGACGCCCATGCCGCCCTGCCCGAGCAGGGCGATGATTTCAAATTGCGGCAGCGCCTTTGCGACCTCTGCGGCATCGCCGATGTCGATGATGTCGCCGGGGATGCCCTCCGGTGGCGCGGCGGCGGCGTTGAGAAGGCATCGCGGGCAAAGTCCCTGCGGCGCGTTGGGAGGGAGCGGGGCGTTGCATTGCGGGCACTGGCGTAAGGTTTCGTTCATGGCGTGAGTGGTGTTCGTCCGTTACATAAGAATCACCGGGCCGGCGGTTGCGGATTATTTTGCGGATTATTCACTGAGGGCGGAAAACAGGTGCGCGAGTTCGTCATCAATGTCGGCTGCGAGGGGGACGGTTTCGGCGATTTCCGCCCGCAACAATTCGCGGTAGCGGTGGCGCAGACGGTGGGCGGCGGCTTTCACGGCGCTCACGCTCGTGCCGAGGCGGGCTGCGATTTCCGCGAGCGGCGCGGCATCGCCGAGGATGGTCGCTTTCAACTCCTCGAAGGCACGCGCTTTTCCCTGCGTCTCAAACTCGGCCTGGAGCCGCGAGAGCACGCGTTCGAGGAGCTGGAGCGCCCAGCTCCGGTCAAAGAGCCTCTCCGCGCCAGCGCCGTCCACCGGCTCGGCGGCGTACCGCTGCTCGGCGGTGAGGGCGTCGAAAGACACGACCCCGCCGCCGCCGCGTTTCTGTGCGCGGGCGCGGTCCCATTCGTTTGCCAGAAAGTGTTTCATCGCCGTGAGCAGCCACGAGCGGAACTTCCCGCGCTCGCGCCCGACATCCCCGAGCCAGCCCTTCTCGATCAGGCGGGCAAAAAACTCCTGGGTCAAATCCTCCGCATCATGGGGCGCGTTCCCCTGCCTGCGGACGTAGGCATAAAGCGGGTACCAGTATCCCCGGCACAACTCCGCCAGCGCCCGCTCCCCGCCTTTCCCTGCGCCGCCCGCCGCGAGCACGACGCTCCAGCGGGTAGTGGCGAAATACGGCGCGGCGTCGCGGGTGGTCATGCACCCCGGCTATCATGCCCGTGCGTAACTGCACGATTTTTTTGCCCCGGCTTTGGGAAATGTCGATCCAAGCGGCGCGCTTCTAGGCGCGCTTGCTTCCACGGCGGCGACCGTGCAGCTTGCGGCGATGCAGCCCTCGGGGTCTCCGCACATTTCTACGCCCCGGCTTTTTCGCCTCTTCCTTTGGATGCACTGGCGGGCTTTTCGCGCCCGGCTGACGAAGTCGAACAAGGAGTCTCCGCTGCTGGCGTGGGTGCTTGCGGCGTTCATCTTGGGCTACTTGCTGTTCGGTTATTGGTTGTTCAAGGGCGGGCTCGACTACCTCTACAAATTCCCCCTCGTGGGCAGTGCGCTGGCGGATCGGATTCTGTTTCTCATCTTCGGGTTTTTCTTCGTGATGCTCGCGGTGTCGAATCTCATCATCGGCTACTCGACGCTGTTTAAAAATCCCGAGGCGCAGTGGTTCCTCTCGCTGCCGGTGCGGCATCGCGATGTGTATCGGTGGAAGTTTGTCGAGGCGCTCGCCATCTCGTCTTGGGCGCTCGTGTTCCTCAGCGCGCCGATGCTGACGGCGTTTGGCGTGGTGCATGATGTGCCGTGGAATTTCTACGTGCAGGTGGCGCTGGGCTACGTGCCGTTCGTCATCATCCCGGCGGTCGCGGGGTCGTGGGCGATCCTGCTGCTCGTTCGGGTGCTGTCGCGAACGTGGGTAAAGAAGGCGCTCATCGCGCTCGGTGTGGTGGTGATGCTCTCGATCATTTTTGGCATCAAACCCGTGACTGAGGATGATGCTGCGGGCGTGCAGGAGGCGCTGCTTTTCCCCAAGCTGATGAAGGGCACGGCACTGATGACGAGTGGATTTCTCCCCAGCTCGTGGCTGGCCAAAGCGGTGCATTCTTGGAGCGTGGATGGGCTTTGGAAAGATGGGCTGTTTTACTTCATGCTGCTCTCCAGTTGGGCGCTCATGGGGCTGTTTCTCGCGTTCGACGGTGCGGGGCGCATCTACTATGGGAGCTGGTCGGCGGCGCTCAGCTCCCGCGCGGAACGCAGCCAGCGCGAGGCCGTCGCCAAGCGCCAGCGCACGCGGCGCCGGACGTTCCTCGGCTGGGTGCAGGAGAAATTGCGCCCTCTCTCGCCGAAGACCGTCGCGCTGGTGTTCAAAGACATCCGCATCTTCTGGCGCGACCCGGCGCAGTGGTCGCAGTTCATGATTTTCTTCGGCCTGCTCTGCATCTACGTGGCGAATCTGCGCAACGTCGCCGCAGAGTTTAAGGACCCGTATTGGGAGACGATCATCAGCTTCCTCAACCTCGCCGCCAGCGCGCTCACACTGAGCACGCTCACAACGCGATTTGTGTATCCCATGTTCAGCCTCGAAGGCCGCCGCATCTGGATTCTCGGGATGTCTCCCGTCGGGCTCAAGCGCGTCATTTTACAGAAGTTCTGGATGAGCTTCATCGTCACGTCGGGCATCACGATGGCCCTGATGATTGTGTCGTCCGTCATGCTGAAGTTCCCTGCATGGCGCGTGGTGTATTTTGCCGGCGCCATCGGGATGATGAGCGCCGCCCTCAGCGGCCTTAGCGTGGGCCTCGGCGCGCTTTTCCCGAATTTCAAAGAGGAGAATCCCTCGAAGATCGTCAGCAGCTTCGGCGGGACGCTTTGCCTCGTCATCAGCTTTATTTACAACGCCATCTTCGTCACGCTCCTCGCGCTGCCGGAGTTTTTCCGCGTCAAAAACAGCCCGTTTTTGTTCCCGGCATGGTTCACCCCCGCCATCGCGGCGGTCGTGAGCCTTGTGCTGGTCTTCGTTCCCATGATTCTTGCGACTCGGAGAGTGAAAACGCTGGAAATGTAGAGCCGCATTTGGTTTAAGAATCGCGCTGCTCCGCTACCATGCCCAACGACCGTCCGCGCGAACAATTACTCGACCTTGCCGAAGGCGATCCGCTTTCAACTGAACATCTGGATGAACAAGTCCAGAAAGCTCAGGACGAGCTTGCGTCCCTACGCAAACGCCAAGACCTCATCGAGCGCCAAAAGCGCGACCTCGAAGAGATGAGCAAGCGGCAAGACCAGTTCCAAACGGGTCGCGCCGAAACCGTCGAAAAGCTCACCCGCGCCGTCGTCGTCCTAGAGCGCGAGAAATACGAGGCCCAGCGCCGAGTGGAGACGCTGGAGGCGATTGACGATTCGTTCAAAGGCCACCTCGGGCTCCTCGAAAACATCGACCCGAAAATTTGGGAAGGGCTCGACCTCAACAAAGAACTCACCCGCGCCCTCAGCGCCGTGGACGACGCCCGCACCGAGTACAGCAAGAGCTACCCGAAGATCGCCTCCGAGTCGGCGGGCGACTATTCCGCTCCGCACAACGACAACGCCGCAAGCGATGGCGGCGAGCGGGATTTGAAGGATTGGTTCATGATGGGCCTCGCCTTCACCGGCCCGCTCATCCTCGCCATCATCCTCGCCGCTGTCGTCATCGCCTCCCGCAAATAAACACCATGGCCCGCGACAACGACCGCAACAAGAAGCGCCCCGAGCCGTCTGCGATTTCCGACCGCCAAAAGCGCCTCGCCGAAGAAGACGCCCGCATCAAAGCCGAAGAAGCCCGGCTCCGGCAGATGCTCCAGGCCGCGCCCGCGAAGCGCGAAGAACTCATCAAAAAGCAACGCGACGATCTCATCGAACGCAAATCCCGAGTCGTTCACCTTGATGGTCCCATCGAGCGGCGGTTCGACGGCATCACCGGTCCTCGCACGACGAGGTCTCGCCGGGCACCCAGAGGCCACACCTTCAGCCAGCTCTTCTGCCTCCTCCTCTTCATCATCCTGTGCATCGCACTCTACTACGCCTTTCGCACCATCAGCGCGGGGTAAAAGGAATGACGAATGACGAATGACGAAATTGGGGCGTCATTCATCATTCGTCCTTCGTCATTTCCAATGCACACCATCACCGTCGGCCCCCTCACCATCACCGCCACACTCGACGAAAACGGACACCTCACCGCCGTCACACTCCCCGAAAAAGTCCCCGCCGGGCTCCACTCCGCGCACCTCGCCGAAGCCCTCCGCCAGCTAGGAAAATACACGCTCGCATTCCCAAAAAGCGGCCCCTTCGTACTCAAGGTATGGGACCGCTTGCGCACGATCCCGTGGGGCCAAGCCCTCACCTACGGCGAACTCGCTACCCAGCTCGGCAACCCACGCGGCAGCCGCGCCGTCGGCCAAGCCTGCGGCAAAAATCGCCTCCTCCTCATCGTCCCCTGCCACCGTATCGTCGCCGAAGCCGGCCTCGGCGGCTTCGCCCTCGGCCTAGAGTGGAAAGCCGCCCTCCTCGCCCTAGAGACCGAATCGCGCTGCGATTAATCGAGCAAAAAGTGCAGCTACTTCAGCCGTTCCGCCGCGCCGGGCTCGCTCTCCCAGATCATTTTGCCGTCGGCAAATGCGGCGGCGATTTCAGTGCCGTCGAGCGCTCTCGATTTGGAGGTGACGAGGCCACTGGTCGTACCGCGCCAGACTTCTTTCGTCTGCCAGATGACGAGGGTCTCGCCTTTCACGAAGCGGGTTGTGATTCCTTTTCCCGCAACCGCGCCTTTGGGCGGGACGGGTGAGGCTTTCAACTCGGGGCTCTTTTCGCGGACGATCGGGCCGCTGCCGGGCTCGCTCTCCCAGACGATCTTCGCGCCGTCAAACGCGGCGGCTAGGTCCTTGCCGTTCGCGGAGATCGTGGCCGCGCGGAGCGGGTTCGTAGTGCGGCCTTGCCAAACGATGGCTCCGTTCCAAGTGACGACGGCCTCGCCATTCACGGATGAAGTGGCGAGTTCACCTGCCAGTGCGGAGGTGGCGAAGAGGAGCGCGGCGAGCCAGCGCATCTAGCAAATGCTCAGCACTTTGGCGACGATGTCGAGGGGCCGTGGGAGCTGTTTGCGCTCAAGCTCGGGCGAGTAGATCGCGGGCGCGTCGATGGAGCTGATGCGGAGAACGGGGGCGTCGAGATCGTCGAAGCATTTCTCCATGAGGATGCTGGAAATCTGCGCGCCGACGCCGCAGAACGGTTTGTTTTCCTCGATGAGCACAGCGCGGTGCGTCTTGCGAACGCTGGCGAGAATCGCTTCTTCGTCCAGCGGGCGGATGCTGCGGAGATCGATGACTTCGGCGCTGATGTTGTGCTCGGCGGCGAGGATTTCGGCGGCTCGCAGGGCGGTGAGCGCGGCGCGTCCGTGGGCGATGAGCGTGATGTCGGTGCCCTCGCGTTTCACGTCGGCCTTGCCGAGCGGGATGAGGTATTCCTCCTCAGGCACTTCCCATTTTTCGCCGTAAAGGAGCGTGTTCTCCATGAACATCACGGGGTCATTATCGCGGATGGCGGTCTTCATCAGTCCCTTCGCATCGTAGGCGGTTGCAGGGCAGACGACCTTCAGGCCGGGGACGTTCGCGAGGAAGTTTTCGTGTGTGTGCGAGTGCGTCGCGCCGACGTTCGTGCCGCCATTCGCGGGGCCACGGATGACGATGGGGCAGTTGATAAGCCCGCCGCTCATGTAGCGGACTTGCGCGGCGTTGTTGATGATTTGGTCCCACGCGACGGTGGCGAAGCTCCAAAACATCAGCTCCATGACAGGCCGGATGCCGAGCATGGAAGCGCCGATGCCCATGCCGATGAACGCGGCCTCCGAGATCGGCGTATCCATCACGCGCTTGTCGCCCCACTTCTTCCAGAGGCCCTTGGTGACTTTGTAAGCGCCGTCGTACTGCGCGACTTCCTCGCCCATGAGGACGACGTTTTCATCGCGAGCAAGTTCTTCGTCAAAGGCTTGATTGAGTGCGTCGCGGTATTCGATAAGTGCCATGTGTTAGAAAAGATGGTGGGTTTTGCGTTGAGGCTAAAACTTCGCTTCAGCGCTTAATCATTGAAAAAATGCTTCCCCGTCCGGCCCGCTTCCGTCTGGCGGTCCACTTCGTAGTACACGTCTTCGGTGATGCTCGAAACCTCTGGATACGGGCTTTCGTCGGCGAAGACGGCGCTTTGGGCGGCTTCGGCTTTGATGCCTTCTTCGAGGGTGTCGAACTGCTCTTCCGTCAGCACGCCTTCGGCGATGAGCTTGGCTTTGAAGACGTTGATCGGGTCGTGGTTCTTTTTGTAAAAATCAATCTCCTCGCGCTCCCGGTAGCCGCCGACGACGTTGTGCTTCGCGTCGGCGGTGGAGTGGCCGTAGTAGCGGTAAGTATCAATCTCCAGCATCGTCGGGCGGCTCTCGTTGTGGGCGCGCTCCATCGCCACTTGGACGCTGGCGCGGACTTCGTAGATGTCGGTGCCCGCGCATTGTGCCCACTCCATATTGAAGCCCGCCGCGCGCTCGGCGAGGCAGCTCTTAAATGCGCTGCTGCGTTCCAAGCTCGTGCCCATGCTGTAGCCGTTGTTTTCGATGATATAAATGACGGGCAGATTGAAGAGCGACGCCATGTTCAGGCTCTCGTAGAGGCAGCCTTGGTTCACCGCGCCGTCGCCCATGAAGCACATCGCCGCACCCTTCACGCCTTTGTATTTCAGCGCGTAAGCGAGCCCGAGGCCGAGCGGCGTTTGCCCGCCGACGATGCCATGTCCGCCCCAGTAATTCTTGTCCGGCGCGAAAAAGTGCATCGATCCGCCTTTGCCCTTCGAGCAGCCCGTGGCTTTGCCAAAAAGCTCCGCCATGCACTCGTTCATATTCATCCCGACTCCGAGCGCGTGCCCGTGGTTGCGGTAGGCTGTGATCATGTGGTCGTCGTCGCCCATCAGAGAAGCGCAACCCGTGGCGATGGCTTCTTGCCCATTATAGACGTGGAGGAAGCCCCCCATTTTGCCCGCAGAATACTGCCGCACCGATTCATTCTCGAAGCACCGGATGCGCACCATATCTGTGAGGAGCTTGAGTTTCTGCTCGGCAGAAAGGCGGGCGTTGATGGGGGACTTGCCGAAGTCCGTTTTAGAAATGTCCGTGGATTTTGCAGAAGTAGCCATAGTTCAGTGAATAGTGAAGTCGCCCCGAGCAGGAATACCCAAAAACGACTCTCGGATGTTACGAGTTGGCGCAAATCGCGCAACCTTCGATTCATCCATGTCGCAAATTCTGCGCCGACACCCGGCCACGTGTCGAATTTTTATTCCGCCACGCTCAGTAAATTTCCACCGGAGAACGCTTCCCATCCTCGGGGCTCCGCTGTGCCGCAGCAGCAGCGCCGAGAGTCGCGATGCGGAGGTCCATCACCTCGGCGTCGCGACGGCGGAACTCCGCTTCCTCCCACGGTTCGGGCGGGGAGAGTTTTGCTTTGAACGCCGCCATATTCGCAAGCGCACGGTCGAGTTCCGCAGTGGGCACACCCGCGAGATAGCCGTGCGCCTTTTCCACCATCTCCACGCGGTGACAGATCATCGCCAAGTCATTGCCAGCCGTGATCGCGCGGTGGATGACTTGCTCCAGCCCGCTATCGCCTGTGCCGTAGGGATTTAGGATTGCGCCCATGTCGAGATCGTCCGTCATCACCAGCCCACGGAAGCCGTGCTCTCCGCGCAGGAGGTCCTTGATGATGCGCGGAGAAAGCGAAGTCGGCACCCCGGAGTCATCCAGCGCGGGATAGAAAGCGTGGCCGATCATCATCGAATCCACTGGGCTCGCGCTCGTTGGCGACGCGAAGTGCCGGAACACCGCCAGTTCGTTCGCATCCAGCTCCGCGCGGGAAAAAGGCACCGTCGGCAACTCATGGTGTGCATCCGCCGGGCAGCGCGAGTAGCCGGGGAAATGCTTGCCACACGACTGTACCCCCGCCGCCCGCATCGCATCGTTAAAGAGCGCCGCGTTGCGAATCACATGTGCTGCGTCGTTCCCGTAGCAGCGCCCGCGCAGCGAGTTGTCCGCATCATCGTCGAACGAAATATCGAGCACCGGGCAAAGGTCCAAATTGAACCCAAACATGCGCAGCAGCCGCCCCGTGATCCGCCCATGCGCGGCGATGAGCGCCGCATCGTCTTTGTCGCGGAGTTGGTTCGCATTCGGCGGTTCGTTGCCGATGAGTTTGAGCCGCGAGACGCGCCCGCCTTCTTGGTCGATGGTGATAATCGGCGGCGTATCCGATACCTCGCGCAAGTCGTCGCACAGCTTCCGCAGTTGCGCCGCCGTCTGGATATTGCGCCCAAACAAAATGAACGCCCCCGGCTGAATCCGCCGGAACGTCGCCGCCGTCTCCGCATCGAGCACGGGACCGGGCACGCCGGTCATCAGCAGTTGGCCGAGGCTCGTCCCCATCGGGCTACTTCTTTCCCTTCGGATCGAGGTTTGCGGACAGCTCTTCTTCCGTCAGTTTGCTCTCCACGCCGCTCGCTGGGACTTCGGCTTTTGCGCTCCACACGATTGCGTTGAGGACGAGTTTGCGTTGGTCAGGGTTGGCCCAGCCGGAGTGAAAATGGCCGCCGGTGAAGCCGAAGCCGCGCCCGCCGTCTTCGCGCTCTACGGCCCATGCGACGTGTTGGGGTTGTTTGAGTTCGAGGACCGCTTTTTTTTGCTCGGGATTTCCTGCGTGTGGGCCCTCGCCGCGTTTGGTGGTTTCTTCGGGGGCGAGTGCGCTGAGGATTGGGGTGACGCCTTTCATCCCTCGTTGGAAGCGCATGTGGTAGTACCATTCGTCGTTGGTGCTGAAGGGCTTCACGCCGTTGCTGATCGGGTGTTTGGGGAACTCGCTGAAGTTGGCCGTCCAGTGCGGGTTCACGCTCCACCATTGCTCAAAGTAGCCGCCGAGCCAGTTGAGAAATTCGGGGGAGCCTTTGCCTTTGGAGCCTCGGTCGGCGGGGGGCGGGGTCTTCACGGGTTTGCCGTCTGGGCCGGGTGCGGCGTCGGGCCAGTTGGTCTTTTCGTAGGCGGGCTCGACGGCGTAATGGAGGGCGACAAAGCCGCAGCCGCGTTTCATTTCTTTGTCGAGCTGGGTGAGGCGGTCGCCGGAGACTGCGGGGTGCCCGCCACCGCCGTCGGAGTAAATGAGGATGGTGCTCGCCGCCGCCATTTCTTCGGCGCTGGGCCATTCGGCGTTGAGCTTCACTTTTACGGCGACGCGGTCGGCTGCGCCTTGCTCTAGGCACTTGGCGAGGAGCTGTACTCCAGCGTTGTGCTCGTGCTGGCCGGGCCCGTGGGAGGGCTTGCCTGCGATGAGGAGCACGTTCTTTTTGTCGGCAGCGAAACCGAGAGTGGAAATGGCGAGTGAGAGCAGAAAGGTAAGTTTCATGTGCTCCAGATGGAGAATCCGCCCCGCGAGTGCAAGCAGACTATTTCCCCAGCCTCGCAAGCTCCGCCGCCTTCTGGTAATTTGCGCGGAACTGATCCGACAACTCTTTCGCAAGCTGCACCTGCCGAATCTTCGGCGCGTCCTTTGCCAGCGCGTCTTTGATACGCCCTTTCGCCGCATCGTAATTCACCGCTTCCACATCCTCGAATGCTGCCAGCGCCTCCGGCGGAAATGTGCCCGTCGCCTCGCGAGCGGCGATCAGCGCGGCCCATGCGTGGGTCAGCTCTGGGTGCGTATCCACGCACATCACGCGGACGATAAACGCAATCGAGCTAAACAGGCTGCCCGTCTTTTTCCCATCGTAGGTAAAGTCCTTCGCGGCCACATACGGCAGCACGTCTGGGTCGCTCCGCAACTCGCGGAACTCCTCCCCGTAGAGCGACGGCAGTGTGGGCAGGCGCCGGAGCGCGTGCGTCTTCGGGCCGCCCGGCGCACCGACTTTCCAGCCCCATATTTTTTGCCCATCGCCCAGCACGTATTCGATGAATGCGCTCGCGATTTTTTTGTTCGGCGCACCTCGCAGCAGGGCGATGGGGTCCACGCCGAAGCTCGTGCCGCCCTGCGCGTCCGAGTATCCGATGCGCGAGCTTCCATCCGCACGCCGTACGGCCTCGCTCTGGTAGCGCCCGTAGAAATCAATGGTCATCCCCGCCGCCGCCTCGCCCGCTTCCACATCGAGCGAAATTTTCGCCGACGAATCGCTGAAATACCGCGAGTTTGCACCGATGCGCTGGAGCAGCCGCACGGCCCGCTGCCAGCCCGCCGCATTATCCGCGCCCGCCTCTTTCATCTGTTGCTGGATAAGCATTTCAAACGCCTTGTTCGCCGAGCTGCTCTGCATCGGATTGGCCAGCGCGAGACTGCGAAAATACCGCGCATCCGCGATGTCCGCCCACCGGCGCGGCGGCTCCACGCCCAGCGTCGCGATGCGGTCGCGGTTAAACGCGATTCCAAACGCCCCAATCGCCGAGCCCACCCAGCGCCCGCCTTCATCGTAGTAAGGCTCGCCGCCCACCGTCGGCTCGATGGGTTTCCCTTTCCCAAATAGCTCCGGGTGCGCCGCGACATACCCGCAATCCACGAGAAATCCCTGCCCCGCCGAGCCGATGAAATCGAACGACCCACCGCCAAAAAACACATCCATCCCCGAAGTCACCTCCGACGCCAGAAACGCTCTGCGCGCGCTCTGCGCGGGCGTGTCGTCCTCCGGCGTCGCGTCGAGGACGAGCTTTGCGTCCACGAATCCCGACTCCACGTCCTTGCTCCACGCCCGGCCCAGAGTCTTCTCCCAGTGGTATTGAAACGCCGCTTTATACTGCCCGGAAATATACCGCCCGATCTCGCTCGTCCCGCCCGGCGTGCGAAAATCCACCGTCACCGTGCGTCCCGTTTTTTGCTGATACCACTCGCGAAAACCGCGCCCAAACTCCGAGCGGATCGCCTCGTTGTGCGGGGTGATGACGACCACCGAATCCTGCCCCTTCAGCACGAGCCCATCGCCACGCGGTCGCAGCACGATAGGGCCAACGACGAGGACGGCGAGGGCGACTAAAAGTGGCCAAGGACGCGACATGCCACCGTGCTACGCCAAGCAGCCGTCGAGTTGCTTGCGGATGACTTCTTCCTTGAGGTTTTTGCCGATGAATACGAGCTGGCTCTCTCGCTTCTCGCCCTTTTCCCACAGCCGATCCCACAGGAGCGTGAAGCGGTTGTTGACTCCGTGAAAGATGGCGCGACGCGGGTTGCCAGCGATGTTGAGGAAGCCTTTGCTGCGGTAGATTTGCTCTTTCTCGGACATCGTTTGGACGAAAAACTCGAGCTTCTCGATGACGAACGGTTTCTCGTAGGCGTAAGAGAACGAGTTCACGTCGTGGTGATGCCGGTTACGCATCTCGTTCAGGAAATCCGGGTCCACGGCGAGCTTTCGGTCGAGGTCAAAGGCGTGCATGTCGAGCAGCTCTTTGATGTTCGCCTGCGACTGGCTGGTGCGGATGATTTGGCAGTGCTCGTTGAGCCCTTTGATGATGCCTTCGACCTTCGTGAGCTGCGCCTCGTCCACGAGGTCTATTTTGTTCAGGAGCACGTAGTCGGCATTCACGATTTGCTCCCTCGCGGTGTCCTGCGATGCGATGTGTTTCTCCACTTGCTCGGCATCCACGACGGTGATGATGGAGTCGAGCATCACATGCTGCTGGAGCTGCGGGATATTGAGAAAAGTCTGCGCCACCGGCTGCGGGTCTGCCGCGCCAGTCGTCTCGATGAGGATGTAGTCGAAGCCTCCGCGCTTGATGAGCTTCTTCACGCCCTCCACGAGGTCTTTGCGCACGGAGCAGCACAGGCAACCGTTGCTCAGCTCCAAGATGTCGTCCTTCGTCTTCTCCACGAGCGCGCCATCAATGCCGATCTTGCCCATTTCATTGACGATGACGGCGAACTTGTAGCCGTGCTGCTGCTTGAGGATGTAGTTTAAGAGAGTCGTCTTCCCCGCGCCGAGGAAGCCGGTGAGGATGGTGACTGGAATGCGTTTTTGGCTCATAGAAAGATGGAATAGTTGCTGAAAACGAAACTGGCGGCTGGGAGATAATCTCCAAGCCGCCAGTATGAAAGGTTCGTTGCCGAATTAACGCTTTTTGCGGAGCATCGGGAGGCCCGTGCGCTCGTTCTCGATGACTTCCATGTTTGCAGGAACTGCATCAAGGCCGCCCTCGGGCTTCACTTCACCGGCGAAGAAATAAAGTGTGACTTCCTGACCGCCCTTTAGCTTTTGAAGGCGATTGTGAAGGTAGTAAGTTTTTTTCGATTTTTTGGAAATAACGGAGAATGCCATGTCTGTATTTTTAGTAGTGGTTTGGTTAAGAGAAATGTGTGAGTCGGTAGATTACCGATTACTTACGCAACAATGCCAGCCTTTTTTAGCGTGGAATAAGCTCCATTCTTATTGATGGTCTTCATCGCGCGGGCCGTGAGCTTCACGGTGACGAACTTATTCAGCTCTGGCACCCAGATGCGCTTGGTCCGCAGATTGGGCAGAAAGTAGCGCGGCGTAATCGCGGTAACGTGCTGACCGATGCCGCCTTTCTTCTTGGCTAGACCGCGGCGGTGAATCTTGTTGCCCCGGATGGGCTTGGCTCCTGTGATGTCGCAAATTCGGCTCATAAAAAATATCGTAGAAAACTGGATGTGGTTTTGAAAAGGGGCGCGGAAGATGGGGAGGATGCTCGGCCCGGTCAAGGGGATTCTCGTCTTTTTTCTGACCGCCTGGATTTCGACGTATCGTCGGGAGCGAGCTTCCGCTTTCCAAGCTCCAAATCTCCGCTACAACACACCGCATGAGACGCATCCTGCCTTTCGCCATCCTCACCACCATCGTAGCCGTCGCCACCGCGCAAAGCCCCGTCCCGCCGCCCACGCCGGGCGACGACGGCAAAGTCGCGCCCGGAAAAGTGGCGGCCAATAAACCCATCTGGCGCGTCAATTTACCCGGCGGAACCTACGAGCTGATCGTCGGCGCAATCGTCAGCGTGAGCAGCCACGAATACGTCATCGAGCCCGGCACCACGCGAGTCACCGAGGTGAATGTGGACACCACCGGCCAGCTCAACGTCCGTTTTTACTACATCGAATCCGGCATGGCCGCGCCTCCCGGTGGAATCGGCGGCGCGACCTTCGACAAAGTGAAGAGCCTCGTGAACGAAGCCGGCGAACGCACGGGCACTTCGGACCTGTGGAAAAATGTGCGCAAATCCTACCCCACGACGACCCACGCTCGCACCGTCGAATACCGCGTGAGCAGCAAAGACAGCCTCAACAAAATCTTCTCCAGCGCCTCAAAATGCCTGCGAACAGGACGCGAAGACGAGCTGAAGGTTTCGGACTGATCCGGCTCAAACTCGCGCGGCTGCTGCGTCGGCTGCGATTTGCGCTTTGAGGGCGTCGAGCGATGCGAACTTTTGCTCGGGGCGGATGAAGTGGCGGAAGTGGACTTCGAGGTCTGCGCCGTAGAGGTCGCTGGTGAAGTCGAAGAGGTGAACTTCCAGCAGTCGCTCTTTGTCAGCGTCCTGCACGGTGGGGCGGAGGCCGATGTTCGCGACGCCGGGGATGCGCTTGTTTCCTAGCTCGGCGGTGACGGCATAGACGCCGTTCGGCGGGAGTTGTTCGTTTTCCGGGCGGATATTCGCGGTGGGAAATCCGATGGTGCGGCCTAGTTGGTTGCCCGCGATGACGGTGCCGAAAAGACTGAATTCGCGCCCAAGCAAACGCTGCGCTGTGGGCAAGTCGCCGCTTTGGATCGCAGCGCGGATAGCGGTGCTACTCACGGGCTGTCCGGCGATGGCGACGCTCGGGGTGCCGCTGGCGGTAAAGCCGAGTTGCGGGCCGAGCGCGGTGAGCAGCGCGAGGTTGCCAGCGCGGCCTTTGCCAAAGGCCCAGTCTTCGCCGACGCAGATTTGCCGCAGCGGACAGGCGGCGGCGAGTTGCTGGATAAAGTCGGCGGGCTCGGTGGCTGCGAATGCCTTATCGAAAGGAATGACGAGCGTGTGTTCGACGCCAAGCGCTTTGAGAATACGCAGCTTGTGGCGCGTGGAGGTGAGCAGCGGCGAAGCGTTGCCGGGGCGCAGGACGCTGGTGGGATGCGGGTCGAAGGTGAGCACGACGGCACTGCCGTTGTTCTTCGCCGCAAACTCAAGCGCGCTAGAAATGACGGCGCGGTGCCCGAGATGCACGCCGTCGAATACGCCCGCCGCGATTGCGATTGGGCCGGGAAGAGCGGCAAGGTCGGCGATGGCGGTGAGGGTGTTCACGCACTCTACGCCCCACGCAGGATGCTGACTTGCGGGAGCGTCAGGATTTTTTTGAGCACTTCGTCAACGTCGCCGTTTTTCAGCGCGTCCACGGTGACGGCTCCTTCGACAGAAAACTTGCCGCTTTTCGTCCGGCGGAGGGCGCGGAGGTGGGCTCCGCAGCCGAGGGATTCGCCGATGTCGTGGGCGTAGGTGCGGACATAGAAGCCTTTGGAGCAGACGACGCGGAAATCAATTTCCGGCATCCGTACGCTTTGGATTTCGTGGGCGTACACATGGACGAAGCGCGGCTCGCGTTCGACGACTTGGCCTTTGCGGGCGAGCTTGTAGAGCGGGACGCCGTTCTTTTTGATCGCGGAAACCATCGGCGGGATTTGGTAAAAATCGCCGTGGAATTTTGCAAAGGCAGCGTCGAGTTCGTCGCGGGAAATCTCGGGCACGGGTTTGGTTTCCGTGATTTCGCCGTCGGCGTCTTGACTGTCGGTGACTTCGCCCAGTTTCATCGTGCCGACGTATTCTTTGTCTTCGGCCATGATGAGGTCTTGGATTTTGGTCCCTTTGCCGATGGTGAGAATGAGCAGCCCGGTGGCCAGCGGGTCGAGTGTCCCGCAATGGCCGACTTTATCCACGCCCATGCTGCGCAGGGCGCGGCGGGCGATGGCGACGACATCGTGGGATGTCATGTCGGGTGCTTTATCTACGAGGAGGACGCCGTCAATTTGCCGCGAGTTGTTCATCAATTGCTGTAAGGACTTTTTGTTTTGCTGCTTCGAGAGGGCCGCTCATGCGGATACCGGCTGCGAGCGTGTGACCGCCGCCGCCAAAGAGTTGTGCGACTTTGCAGACGTCGGTGAGCGCGGCGTCTTTGGAGCGGAGCGAGACGCGGACGCGGCCATCTTCGAGTTCCTCGAAAAACGCGGCGACGACCACGCCTTGCACGGCGCGGATGGTATCAATGAGCCCTTCATTATCCTCGGGTAGCACGCCGAGCCCGGTGCTGACGGCTTGCGTGAGCGAGAAGCTGGCGACGCGGTCGGCGCTGGTGAAAGTGAGGTTGTTCAGCAGCGATTTGAGCAGCTCAATGCGGCGGCGCGGGTAGCTCTCGTAGATGCGCTGCGACAGTTCGCCGACTCGGACGCCGAGCTTCACGAGTTCCGCGCCGATTTCGTACGTGCGGGCGGTGGTGCTGGGATACTGGAAGCTGCCGGTGTCGGTGCTGATGGCGACGTAAAGATTGTCGGCCATCGCGGCGGTGAGCGGCAGTCCGCATTGGCTGAAAAGCTCGAACAAAATCTGCCCGGTCGCGGGCGAGCTAGAGTCTATAAAGTTGAGGTCGGCGTAGCGCGGGTTGCTGATGTGGTGGTCAATGTTCACCCACAAATCCGCGTGCGCGACGGACGCCAAGCACGAGCCGGCACGGTCCTTCACGGCGGTATCGAGCACGATAGCGACATCGAACTTCTGCGGCTCGGCGCTGGGTTTCGAGACGTGTTCGTTGCCGGGTAAAAAGGTGAACTTTTCCAGACAGCCGTCTTCATTCCACAGCGTCACGTCTTTGCCGAGTTGCTGGAGGCAAAGCCCCATCGCCAGCGTGCAGCCGAGCGCATCGCCATCAGGGCGAATGTGGGACATGACGACGAAGCGTTGCTTCGTGCGGAGCAGGTCGGCGATTTGGGTGAGTGTGCAGTTTTCGGTGCTCATTGGTAGATTGTCCATTTCGTCCATTGGGTCCACTTTGTCCATTTGTGCGACGCTCGATGGACAAAATAGACGCGATGGACTGAATGGACTTTATCGCTCATCCCTCCAGCGCCTTCTTCTCCTCCTCGGTCAAATCGGGGATGCCGAGTTCGTCGAGAATCTGCATGACGCGGTCGCCGCGTGGGCCGGCGGTGTCGAGTTTGAAGTGCAAGTTGGGCGTGAATTTCATCGTCACTCGCTTGCCGATTTCCGCCTGCAAGTGCCGCGCCTTTGCGTTCAGCGCGCGGACGGCTTTGTGGCCTTCGGCGTCGGTGCCGATGACGCCGACGTATGCGTGCGCTTGCTTGAGGTCGGGTGTGACATCGACCTCCTGAATGGTCACGAGCTTCGCGTCGAACGTGAACTCTTTTCGGACTAGATCGCTGAGCTCGCGGTGGATGAGCTCATTGACTCGGGCAATGCGGTTTTTCAAATGGCTTAAAGCGTCTGCGCGAACTTCTCCAAAATGTAGCACTGGATGATGTCGCCGGGTTCGTATTCGTCGTAATCGCCGAGTTTGATACCGCACTCGACGCCGCTGCGGACTTCTTTCACGTCGTCCTGGAAGCGGCGCAGCGTGGCGATGCCGCCGTCGTAAATCGGCTGGCGATTGCGCAGCACACGAGCGCGGGCGGTGCGCTGGATGCGACCGTCGTTCACGTAGCAGCCTGCGACGACGCCCTTGGTGAGGTCGAATACTTGCTTCACCTGCGCGTGGCCGATGACTTGTTCGCGGCTCTCCGGGGCGAGCATTCCGGCCATCGCTTCTTTCACCTGATCGATGAGTTCGTAGATGATCGAGAACAGCTTAATCTGGACGCCTTCACGCTTGGCGGCGTTCGAGGCGTTGTTTTCCACCTTCGTGCAAAAGCCGATGACAATCGCGTTGCTGGCGGCTGCGAGAAGGACGTCGTTTTCCGAAATCGGGCCGACTGCGGCGTGGACAAAATTGACATCCACTTTGCGGCTTTCGATTTGGTTGAGCGAATTGATGATCGCCTCCATCGAGCCCTGCACGTCGCCTTTGACGATGACGTTGAGCACGGGTTTTTGCCCCTCGGCGATGGTGTCGAATAGGCTCTCCAGCGTTGCGCGCTTGGGCGAGGTGAGCTTGCCGAGGCGCTTCTTTTCTAGCCGCTCGGTGCTGAGTTGCTGGGCTTCCTTCTCGCTCTTCATCACGATGAGTTCGTCGCCTGCGTTCGGCATTCCGCTAAAGCCGATGACCTTCGCGGGAGTCGCGGGGCCGGCTTCCTTCATGTTCTTGCCGAACTCGTCCACGAGCGCCTTCACCTTGCCGGAGAAGTCGCCGCAGATGAACGAATCGCCTACCCGGAGTTTGCCCATTTTCACGATAGCCGTCGCCGTCGGGCCGCGTCCTTGCTCGATCTGCGCCTCCACCACCGAGGCCCTTGCAGGCACGCGCTCGCTGGCTTTCAGTTCCAGCATTTCGGTTTCCAAAACGATGGACTCCAGCAGGTTATCCATGCCAGTTCCCTTCAGCGCGGAAACAGGACACATGATCGTGTCGCCGCCCCAATCTTCCGGCGCGAGGCCCTTCTCTTGGAGCTGACCTTTCACCTTGTCCACGTTCGCGGAATTCATGTCGATCTTGGTGATCGCTACGATGATTTTCACCTTCGCCGCCTTGGCGTGCGCCAGAGCTTCCATCGTCTGCGGCATCGGCCCATCCGTTGCGTCTACGACGAGGACAACGATATCCGTGACGCTTGCACCGCGTGCCCGCATCTGCGTGAACGCGGCATGGCCCGGTGTGTCGAGGAAAGTGATGGTGTGCTCTTTGCCGTCCGCCGTCTTGCGTTTCACGCAATACGCGCCGATGTGCTGGGTGATGCCACCCGATTCGCCCGCTGCGACGCGCGTCTTGCGAACTGCGTCCATGAGCGTCGTCTTGCCGTGATCGACGTGGCCCATGAAAACGACCACGGGTGGCCGTGGGACCAGTTCTTCCGGCGTAGCTTTTTCGATCTCTTTGGCTTTGGGGGCCGGTGGTGGCTCGATTTTCTTTTCTTCTTTGTGAACGCCGCCGCCTTTTTCGCGCTTTTCGCGCTCATACTTCCAGCCGTGGGCTTCGCAAACCTTCAGGATCACGTCCACGTCCACGTTCTGATTCTGGTTCGCAAAAATGCGCATTCCCATCAGGTCTTTGATGATCTGGAAAGGCTTCAGGTTCATCGCCGCCGCGAGATCTTTTACCGAGATCGGCGGCTTCACATGCAGTAGCTTTTCGCCGCTATCGCTGACTTCGGCGGTGGCGTTTACCGGCATCGGTGGCGGCGCGACGGGGGCAGGCTCTGGCGTGGGGGCGACTTCGGGGGCCATGATGCGCGAGATGGTCGGCATGATTGCACGGCTTCCCGCTGTGATCGGCTTGCGGGCCAGCTTGGGCTGTGGCTTGGTTTTGCCCTGTTCGTCAATCAAGGAGACGACTTCTCCCTTCGGTTTCTCGATCTTTTTCTTGGCCGGCTTTTCCTCTTCCTTTGCAGGCTTCTTCGGTTCCTCCACAGGTGCGGCTTTTCGGCCTGTGATGGGTTTGAGCAGCGGCGGACGTTTAGCCGGTGCTGGCTTGGCGCTGTCGGAATTGGTTTTCTTGTTCGGCATGAAATTGGAAATAGTTCGTTCTCATGGCTCCACTATTGGGAAGCCGCGTTTTGTGCGTTGGCGACGATTTTTTCGGCAGTCGCCGCATCAATCCCAATCGCCCCCACGATGTCGTCCGCAGAGAGTCCGTCGAGGAGGTCCACGGAAGTCATCCCTGCATTAACGAGTTTTTCTGCTACAGCCGGGACGATCCCTAATTTTGCAGCAAGGTCCGCCGCCGCGCCGGAGAGGCTGGCTTGGAATTTCTGCTTCACGGAAGTATCTTCCTGAATGTTGATCTCCCAGCCTGTGAGACGCGCCGTGAGGCGTGCGTTTTGGCCACGCTTACCGATGGCGAGCGAGAGTTGATCGTTGTCCACGCGGACTTCGACGGCCTTCTTTTTCTCTTCCAGCCAGAGGTCTTTGATCTTCGCAGGCTTCAGCGCCTCGGAGACGAATTCCTTCACGTCTGCGGACCAGCGGATGATGTCCACCTTCTCGTTATTTAGCTCGCGGACGATGTTTTTCACCCGCGCGCCCTTCATGCCGACGCACGCGCCGACAGGGTCCACTTTTTCGTTTGCAGACCAGACGGCGACCTTCGTGCGAAAGCCTGCCTCGCGAGCCACGGACTTGATTTCCACGGTTTTATCGGCGATTTCCGCCACTTCCGTCTCGAAAAGGCGGCGCACGAAATTCGGGTGCGAGCGCGACAAGATAATTTCCGGCCCGCGCGCTCCATTATCCACCGCGACGACGTAAGCACGAATCCGGTCGCCAATGGCATAATCCTCCGACTGCACCCGCTCGCGATTGGGCAAAATTGCCTCAAACTTCCCGAGGTCCACCTTTACATCCTGCCGCTCAAAACCGCGCACGATACCTGAGACAATCTCCCCGGCGCGGTCGCGAAACTCGTCATAAATCATCTGCTTCTCCGCCTGTCGGATGCGCTGCATGATGGCCTGTCGAGCCGTCTGCGCGCCGATGCGACCGAGGTCTTTCGGCGTCACATCAATCCACACTTCATCACCGACTACGGCATCCGCCTTCAGGGCTTGTGCCTTGGCGAGCTGGATTTCGTCGTGCTTATCTTGCACGCGGTCCACCACCTTGAGCTGTGCGCGAGCGACGACGACGCCGGTCTTCGGGTCCATTGTGAGTTCCAGGTTGCGCCCTGCCTCCACGGATTTCTTTGCAGCAGAGAGAAGGGCCGTCTGTACAGCCTCTATGAGGATCTCGCGTTTGATCCCTTTGTCCTTCTCGAAATGTTCGAGCATGGCGATGAATTCAGCGTTCATGGCGTTGTAGTTTTTCGGTGCTTGTTTCCAGAGAACAAAAAAAGTGGCCCTTCAAAGGATTTTGAAGGCCCACTTCGGTTGTCTTGCCGGAGTTGTTACGGGCAAGTTAGTAATTCCGATAGACTGGTGTCAAGCCGGGGTTTCTTGGGCACGCCAAGGGTTCACCTCACTCGTCGATCCGCAATTCCGCCTTCCCTGCCCGCAATCTGAGCTTTGCCTTCTCGCGGGCGGGGTCTTTGAAAGTGTCGTCGTACACCGTGTCGGCACCGGTCGCGCGGTCAAACTCGGCGAGTGCCACATTATAGTCGTACCGGGCCTGGAGTTCGGTGGTGCGGGCGCGGGTGAGGGCAACGCGGGCGTCGAGCACGTCGAGCTGCGTGCCTGCTCCGGCGGCGAGCCGTTCTTTGGCAAGACGCAGAGCTTCATCGGCTTGCTCGACGGTTTTTAACTGACTGGCGATCAGCTCTTTGGCCTCTCTCAGGCGTGCAAACGCACGGTGGACTTCGAGTTCGACTTGCTGAAGGGCGTCCTGCTGGCGGACGCGGGCGGTGCCCAGCTTGGCCTGCGCTTGGATGACTTTGCCCTCGGTCGCTCCAGCGTCGAAGAGGTTCCACGAGCCTTGCAGCCCGAAGTACCAGCCGTTGACCTCTTTGGAAATGTCGTCGGTCAGCCGGGAGTTGCGCAGCTCGTAGCCCGCGTTGGCCTCAAGGCGTGGTTTATCGCCAGCGCGGGCGATGGTGACTTGCTCAGTTTCGTTGCGGACGTTGCGCTCCTGCACTTTGAGAAGTGCGCGTCGGCTCTTGGCTGTGACGAGTGCTTTTTCCACGCTCCAGCCGTGCTCCACCATGCGGAGTTCGCCGTAGGCGTCGAACGGCGGGCGGGCGTTTTTCGGCTGTGCGACGCCGCTCGTTTTCGCGAGGTCGAGTAGCGCGAGAAGGTGGTTATTTTTCGCGCGAATCAGCTCGGGCTTTGCATTGGCGAGCTCCACCTCGGCGCGGAGGACGTTGAACTTGGGCACGGTGCCCGCGTCAAATCGGTTCTTCTGATCCTTCAGCTCTTCTGTGAGGAGCGTGATGCTCTCTTCGGCGACGTGGATGAGTTCGCGATTGAGGAGGACTGCGTAAAATTGCTGGCGGACTTTGGCGATGACGCTCTCCACGGTATCGCGGAGCGAAAGGTGGACGGCATCCGTCGTATTCCGCGCGATGGTGATGGCAGATTTCACCTGCCCGCCGGAGTAAAGAAGCTGCCGTGTCTCGATGGCAAAGCGCCATGATTTATCACCCCCACGATTAAAGTCCGAAGACGAGGCCCCGAAGCTCCCGAAGCTGCTGAGATTGCGGCTCGACTGCTCCAAAAGCTCCTTGCTTTCCTGCCGGTAAGTCCCTGTGGCAGAGACGGTAGGTAGCGCTTCCGAGCGGACTTCCAGATACTGCCCGCGCGTCCGCTGGATGTCGTAGAGCGCCTCGCGAATGAGCGGGTTATTCTTCAGTGCAAAATCCACGGCGCGCTGGAGTGTCACCTCGCCGCTCAGGGTCGCGCCGGGTTTTTGCGCAGCTTCCGCCGGGCACGCCAGCCATGCCGCCAGCAGGAGCAAAAAGCCGCGCATCACTGCGGACAGTGCGGGAATATTTTTTCGTAAATGGTCAGCCACGTCGTTTGTTCTTCCGGTTCTAAATGGTCCATGAGCCCGACCAGCGTCGTCGCCATGTCGTTCCGGACGCGCTGGACGAGTTGCTCGCCCAGCGGCGTGATGTGAACCAAAATCTTTCGGCGGTCTTTGGGTTCATGGCCGCGACGGACGTATCCCAATTTCTCCAGCCGGTCCACAATTCCCGTCGCCGCCGCCGTGGTGTGCCGCATCCGTTCGGCCACCGCCGTCATCGTAAGTGGCTCTGGCTCTAAAGCTAAGAAGCAAAGGAGGAGGTATTGAGGGAAGGAAACATTCCCCCGCGAAAGCTCCTTCGAGAGATTCAGCACGAAAGAACGCTGCATGGTGGTGAAAATGTCGGCGAGACGCTCGGCATTGGCCCTCTTTTGAGGATCGGCGGTAATTGATGTCGTGGATAGTAAATGGCATTGACGTTAAGGCCGATAAGTAATCGGTCAACGTTGCACTAATTTTCTTATACGCCCCGCCACATCCCGCAGACTCACCGCGCCATCATAAATCGCCTTGCCGATGATGCACCCGTAGAGCCCCGGCATCTCGTTTGCCTGGACCACATCCTTTGCGGTGCCGATGCCTCCGCTCAGGATCACCTGCCCGCCGAGGGCCGTCACCGCAGCATTCACCCGCTCCGTCTCGCTGAAGTTTGGCCCCGCCAGCATCCCGTCCGTAGCGATGTCGGTGTAAATAATCGTGCTCGCCCCCGCCGTGATCGCATTTACCGCCAACTCCAGCGCGCTTTGTCCCGTCTCCTGCGTCCACCCCTTCACACTCACGATTCCGCCTTTCGCATCAATCCCCACCGCGATCCGCTCGCGGCCAAACTCCTTCGCCATATCGCGCACAAACTCCAGCGACTCCGCCGCCTTCGTCCCCAAAATAACCCGCGAAACCCCCGCATCCAGAGCCCGCCGGATCGCCGCCGCATCGCGAATCCCACCGCCCAGCTCGCACGGGATCGTGACCGCCGAAGTGATCGCGCGGACCGAGTCCAGATTCCGCTGCTCGCCAGAAAACGCCGCATCCAAATCAACCAGATGCAGCCAGTCGCCGCCCTCATCCTGCCACTTCCGCGCAAAGGCCGCAGGGTCACTGGAATACACGGTTTTCTGGTCCGCCTTACCTTGGCGCAACCGCACCACCTCGCCGGACATCAAATCAATTGCTGGAAAAAGAAGCATCGCAGCGAGAAAGCGGAATTCCCCGGCAGAAACAAGTTCCGCCGACTAAAAATAATTCTTCACACAACCTGCTTGCCTTTCCATCGCCCGATCCATAAACGCGAGGGCTACAGTTAAACCTCACATCAAAACATCATTATGGCCGATAAAAATAATAAAGTACCCGAAAACGTCCCAGGAGCCTGGTACGTCGATAACGAACTCTGCACACCCTGCCGCGTCTGCTTGGACGAGGCAGCCGACCTGCTGAAATATAACGCCGACGAATCGAAGGTGTTCTTCTTCAAGCAGCCCGAAGGTGCCGACGAACTCGCCCACGCTGCATCTGCTCGCGACGTCTGCCCACAAGCAGCCATCGCGGAAGACGGCGAATAAACCGCTCATTTTTTCACTCAACACCCCAATCGCCTTCACGGGCGGTTGGGGTGTTGCTTTGTACCGCGATAAAGCGCAGGGAAGCACGTCTTCTCGCACTTTTGCCGTGATTTTTCCCACGCTGGGCCGCTACGGTCGCGGCCTTATGTGGAAAGGCAGATTTCAGGAACAGACCGCCGAGTTGTTACAGACCTTCAGTGAGAGCATCAGCTTTGACTGGCGGCTATGGCGTCACGACATCGAGGGCTCCATCGCGCACAGCGCTGCGCTGGTGAAAGCAGGGCTGCTCACCGCCGAGGAGCGCGCCCAGATTGTCGCCGGGCTACGGGAGATCGGGGCGGAAATTGAGGCGGGGAAATTCGAGTTCAAACTCGCGCTCGAAGACATCCACATGAACATCGAGGCCGAGCTGACTCGCCGCATCGGCGCACCCGGCGCGAAGCTCCACACGGCGCGTTCGCGGAACGACCAAGTCGCCACGGACCTCCGCCTTTATCTCCGCGATGAATGCGACGCGATCAGCGCCGGGCTGCGGGAACTTCAAGGGGCGCTCGTCGAGCTGGCGGAGCGGGAGCAAGACGTCATCATCCCCGGCTACACGCATCTCCAGCGGGCGCAGCCGGTGTCTTTTGCCCACCACCTTCTCGCCTATGTGGAGATGCTCGACCGCGACCACGGGCGCGTCGCCGATGCGCGGAAACGCATGAACGTTTTGCCCCTCGGCAGCGGCGCGATTGCAGGCTCCACCATCCTCATTGACCGCGCGTATGTCGCCGAGCTGCTGGGCTTCGACGGCGTGACGCAAAACTCCATGGACGCCGTGAGCGACCGCGACTTCGCCGTGGAGCTACTCAGCGCTCTGGCGCTCGTCGCCACGCATCTCTCGCGCTTGAGTGAGGACGTGATTTTGTGGGCCTCCAGCGAGTTCAAATTCATCCACATCAGCGACGCCTACACGACCGGCAGCTCCCTCATGCCGCAGAAGAAGAACCCCGATGTCGCCGAGCTGACGCGGGGAAAAACGGGGCGCGTTTTCGGCAATCTCGTGTCCCTTTTGACCACGCTCAAAGGGCTCCCCATGACCTACAATCGCGACATGCAGGAGGACAAAGAGCCCGTCTTCGACAGCGTGGATACTATCAGGGCCTCGCTCGCCGTTTTCTCCGGCATGATGCGCGGCGTGCGGGCCAACCGCGCCGCCTGCGCCGCCGCCGTCGCCGACCCGATGCTGCTCGCCACGGACCTCGCCGATTACCTTGTGAATCGCGGCGTCCCCTTCCGCCATGCGCATGAGTTCGTGGGCAAAGCCGTCGCCCTCTGCACCCAGCGCGGGTGCGACCTCCCGCAGCTCACGCTTGCGGATTACCAAGCGATTTCGCCCGCGTATCAGGCCGATCTTTTCGACTGCTTCCGGCTGGAAACCGCGATGCTCGCCCGCCAAGCCATCGGCGCACCCTCGCCCGCCAATGTCGCCGCGCAACTTGCCCGCTGGAAGGTCATGCTCGGCTGAGCGGTCGCTAAGGTTTTTCGCCATCCCGTATTATCCCGCCGCGCACACCGCGCACCTATTCCAAAACATATGAAAATACTCCTGTCTTTAGCCCTTTCACTTCTCATCCTACCCGCGTTCGCCGCGACGCCGTTTCCCGATTCCGTCAAAATCAACGGCTTCGTCGTCGGCTGCCAAGCGTGGACCTTCAACAGGTTCTCGGTCTTCGAGGCCATCGAGAAAACCAAACAGACCGGCGCAAAGGTCATCGAGTTTTTCCCCGGCCAGAAGCTCTCCAAGGAAGAGCCAACGATCAAGTTCAGCCACGACGCTCCCAAAGAAGTCTGGGAAAAAGTCGCCGCCAAACTCAAGGAAACCGACATCACGCCCGTCGCTTACGGGGTCGTCGGCCTCTCCAAAAAAGTCGAAGACAGCCGCAAAGTATTCGAGTTCGCCAAGTTCTTCGGCATTCGCGTCATCAACACCGAATCGGTGGACGCCATTGATGCCTTCGAGCCCTTGGTCAAAGAATACGACATCAAAGTCGGCTTCCACGATCACCCCATGAGGCCCAACGACCCAGGCTACAAGCTGTGGGACCCCAACTACATTCTCTCCCTTGTCAAAGACCGCGACATCCGCATCGGCGCCTGTGCAGACACCGGCCACTGGGTCCGCAGCAACCTTAAGCCCGTCGATTGCATCCGCATCCTCAAGGGCCGCATCGTCTCCAGCCATCTCAAAGACCTCCACGCCCCGCTTCCTAGCGGCCACGATGTCATCTTCGGCACCGGCGTCAGCGATGTCCCCGGTATCCTCGCCGAATACAAAGCGCAGGGATTCGAAGGCCCCATCTCCGTGGAGTACGAATACAACTGGGACAAGAATGTGGACGATGCCACGCAGTGCATCGACTACATCAAAAAACTCGGCGCAGCCAAGTAAGCGCACCGCACGCCAAACGGGCGGTTGAATATCGAGAGGGTCAGTGCTCAAAGCGCTGACCCTCTCTTCATTTTTACGCCGAAGAAGCCGTTGGCTTACCGACAAACATACGCGGCGATGATGTCGGCCCTATTTTTCCGATGCGTCGAACTCGCGGCGCACTTTGCCGTCGAGACCGATGATGGGTGCGGGGTTTTCCGCTTTCCCCAGCGCGCGGGAACCAGGGGCGGGGCCGTCGAGACCGAGGTCGCCCTTCATCTCGGCGACGAGCGATTCGAGTTTCGCAACGACCTCAGGATTGGCAGCGGCGACGTTCTCGGATTCCCCGATGTCCTTTTTAAGATTGAAAAGCATCGCCGTTGCGGGCGCGGGATCCGGTGCTTTGGCATTCTTTTTACCCTCCTGCAAATTGGCGAGTCGGAGCTTCCAGTCGCCGTGGCGCACAGCCTCCAGCTTCATGCCGCGGTAAAAATAGAACGTCTCGTGCGCGGGCTTGGCGTCGGGTTGTCCGGCGAGGATGGGCCATAGGTTTGCGCCGTCGATTTTGCGATCTGCGGGCACTTTCCCACCAGCGAGCGCGGCGAATGTGGGCAGGATGTCGAACATCCCGGCGATGGCGTCGCTCGCGGTATCGGCGGGCACTTTTCCCGGCCACCAAGCGATGGTCGGGACGCGCATTCCGCCTTCCAAAGTGCTGCCTTTGAAGCCCCGGAGTGGAGTGTTCACCGCGCGTGGAGTGCCGCCGTTGTCCGTGGTGAAAATGACGAGCGTGCGCTCCGAGAGACCTTGTTCGCGGACGGTATCGAGAACCCGGCCAACGCTCCAGTCCACCTCCTCCACCCAATCGGAGTAGATGCCGTTCGGCGATTTGCCGGCCCATTTTTTGCCGGGATAAAGCGGGAAATGCACGGCGTTGTGCGGCATGTAGAGAAAGAAGGGCCGCTCTTTGTTTCGCGTGATAAAGGAAACGGCTTCATCCGTATAAATCTCCACGAGCGATTGCTGGTCGTCGGGCATGACGCGCTTCACCACTTTGCCGTTGCGGAGCAGCGGAAGGGGAAACTGTCCTTTGCCGTTACCCTCGGGAAGCGGCTTGCCGAGGTCGGATCTGCTCCCGTCGCTCCCGGGCCCCATGTCGTTCGAGTAAGGCAGCCCGAACCATTCGTCGAAACCCTGCTTCAGCGGGAGCATCTCGGGCTGGTCGCCGAGATGCCATTTGCCGACGATACCCGTCGCGTAGCCCACGTCCTTGAGCACCTCTGCGACCGTAATTTCGGACGGCGAAAGGCCCACGGCATCGCCGGGAAATAGAACGTGCGGAATGGGCAGCGCGCGCTTTGGGTAGCAGCCAGTCATCAACGCAGCGCGCGACGGCGAGCAGACCGGCGCGGCGTAAAACGAAGTGAGTTTGCGTCCCTCTTTTGCCATGCGATCGATATTCGGCGTGCGGTTCAGCTTCGACCCAAAAGGCCCGATGTCCGCGTAACCCAGGTCGTCGATATTGATGACGATGAAGTTCGGCTTCGATTCCGCCGCGAGGGCTGACGATGCGTGAAGTGTGGAGACGAGTAGAAAAAATGCGGGACGAATCATGGTGTTGAATGAAGGAGATACCGGAAGCGCCCGCTTTTCCGACAAAAACCACACGATTCACGCATAATTTGCGCGCTACCTCCGCCCCCCGTGAGCGCGCTGATGCCGTAGGACGGCTTGATTGTGGAATAGGAAAAGGCCGGTCCCGTGCAAGCGGGGCCGGTCCTTTTTTCGCGGTGGAGAGGTGTGATGAAAAGGGATCAGCACCGATAGGGCGAAAGCCCTCCTTGGGGCCGAGCCGGTCCGCGCGCCACTGTCTATCCCTCGTTCCACTTTTCATCCCACCCCGGAGAGGCGGGGAAACCGGTTAAGTCTGTTCGGGGAACTGCTATCGAGGCGTATCTGCGGTGAACGCGGCCTCAAGGCTGTGAAACTAGCACGCATGATTCGATTACTTCCTCTCTTTCCTCGCCCGCTTTCCTCGCACCCGCGTAAAGCGGATGGTGCGGGGCGTGGGGTAGGACAGACACTTCATAGTGATTGGAGAACTTCGTTCCTGCGGAAATGAGCGGTTGCCTGTCATTGGAAAGTGGGCACTCTTTCCGCCCTGAACTTCAGAGGCGGCAACGCATCAAACTCAGGCGCAACTGACTTTTGGACTATCACACTGGCTATTATGAAACGTGCATTCCGACACCTCTGTTTTGCCCTCAGCTTCGCAATAGGGCTGCTTCGCGCTAGTGCAGTGCCGGGCGACCTCGATTTGGGCTTTGGCAGCAATGGTGTGGCGACAACGGCCATTGGCAGCGGAGATTCTATCCTCACCGCAATGGTCGTGCAGCCAGACGGGAAAATTGTGGCGACTGGCTATAGTGCTGTGGGTGCTTACAACGATTTTGTGGTTGTGCGCTACAACCCGAACGGGATGCTCGATACGACCTTTAATGTGACGGGGAAGGTAATTACCGACTTACGCGGCTACGGGGATGCGGCCTTCGGCGTGGCGCTCCAAGGCGACGGGAAGATTGTGGTCGCGGGTGTTTCTGAGAATAGTAGTTTTCGGGCCGATATTGCTATCGTGCGATATAAAGCGGACGGCTCTTTGGATAATGAGTTTGGCCCCTTTGGTAACGGTAAAATCGTTACCAGCAGTATCGGCAGCGGTAGCGCGGCATACGCGATTGCGATACAGCCAGATGGAAAAATTGTGCTGGCAGGCTTTGCCGTCACAGGACTGGCTCAGGATTTCGCTCTTGTTCGCTACAATTCCGATGGAGGAATAGACGGCACTTTTGGCGACAATGGGCTCGTGACGCGCAGTTTGAGGACCGATCGTGCGTTAAATGAATATGCGACATCCATCACGCTCCAAAGTGATGGGAAGATTCTCGTGGCCGGAGCCGGAGGGGTTTTCGCTGGGACCGTCCCAAACTTTGTGGCCGTGATTCGCTACAACTCTGATGGCACGTTGGACAACGGTTTCACCGGGCCGGGAGGTCCGACGAATGGGGCGGGTCAAGGAGGGACTCACAACGGCTATGCTACCGGAGTAGCGTTGCAGCCGGATGGAAAAGTCGTGCTATCGGGTTCGAATTTCGGGGAGAGTCGCCGATTTTTTACTCTGGACCGATATTCTGCAAGCGGGGTGCTCGACATCAGCCAATACACGGGAATCGGGCTATCAAATGATAGCGCAAACGGTGTGGCATTGCAGGGCGATGGGAAAATCATACTCGCTGGGCAATCCTACAATGGAAATACTGCAGTGAACGACTTTGCCTTGGTGCGCTACCATACGGATGGAGCCTTGGATGCGGGGTTCAATACGACTGGGAAAGTGACGACTCCTATTGGCGAGGGAAATTCGGCTGCAAACTGTGTCGCGATACAGGCGGATGGGAAGATTCTGCTTGCAGGCACATCGCTGAGTGGTGGCAAGCGGGTCTTCACGGTGGCGCGGTATCAGGCGTTTGGAAATCTGGTGGCAGCGGCTCCCAGCAATGGTTCTTTTATAAACAATAATACGCCGATGATCACTGGAATGGCCGCCGCCAATGCCACGGTGAGTGTGTATGTGGATGGTGTGAGTATTGGTTCCACGGTCGCAGACTCAGGCGGCGTCTGGAGTTTTGCGGTGCCCAACGCATTGAGCGATGGATTGCACAGCGTGAAGGCTCTGGATATTGCCGACATTACAGCCACATTTTCCAACACGAATAACGGCTCATCGCTGTTTAGAGTGGGTAAAATCATGAGGGTTTGAGGGAGGGGAGATTGAGGTTGAGAGAGGCGGCTTTGAGGTAGGAGATGGCTCGGAAGAACTCAAAGTTGCGGAAGCCTCGGGCCATGCGTTTGGCGAGTTGGAGTT
>CAMDQC010000008.1 GCA_945905735.1 Prosthecobacter debontii
ACTCCGCGCAGCAATGAAGGCACCCTTGCGCAGGTTTTGGGATGGCCCCGCGAGCGTTTTGCGCCTCATCGGTCGCTCGTGGTTACAGGTTCAACTAAACGCTTCGCTCAGAACCAATGTGTCACGTTAATTTAGAAATATGGTATAAGTTGCGCGCATCGTTCGATTGGTTAGGGGGCTGCCGATGCTTGTAGTGGGGCGTCGGCAGCCCATTTTCTTACCACTGGACGACGGAGCTGGCCCACGTCATCCCGCCGCCAAAGACGACGAGGAGCACGTAGTCGCCGACTTTCATGCGGCCTGTGCGGTTCGCTTCGTCGAGCGCGATGGCTACGGCGGCGGCGCTGGTGTTGCCGAAGCGGTCGAGGTTCACCATCACGCGGTCGAGCGGGACTCCGAGCCGGTCTGCGACCGCGCTGACGATGCGGAGATTGGCCTGATGCGGGATGACGCAGGCGAGGTCGGCACCAGTGAGCCCGGCGTCGTCGAGGACTTGGCGGGCGCTTTCTACCATGTTGGTGACGGCGTGTTTGAACGTCTCGCGGCCTTCCATTTTGATGCAGTTGAGCGATTCGCCGACGTTCTCCGGCGTGATAGGGCACGCGCTGCCGCCGCCGGGGACTGCGAGGAGGTCGGCGAGGTTGCCGTTGCTGCCCATCCGCGTGGCGATGACTCCATGGCCCTGCGCGCGGTGGCGCAAAATGGCCGCCCCTGCGCCGTCGCCGAAGAGCACGCAAGTGTTGCGGTCCTTCCAGTCCACGATGCTGGAGAGCTTATCCACGCCGATGACGAGGATGGTGTTGTAGGTGCGCGTGGTGATGAATTGCTGGGCGATCTCGATGGCGTAGAGGAAGCCGGAGCACGCGGCGCTGATGTCGAAGCACGCTGCTTTCATCGCGCCGATCTTCGTCTGCACGAGGCACGCGGTGCTCGGCATGAAGTGGTCGGGCGTAATGGTGGCGAGGATGATGAGGTCAATCTCGTCCCCGTTGATCCCGGCGTCTTCCATCGCAGCCCTCGCGGCATTTGCGGCCATGTCGCTGGTGGTCTCGCCGGGCGCGGCGATGCGGCGCTCGCGGATGCCCGTGCGGCTGGTGATCCACTCGTCGTTGGTCTCGACCATTTTTTCGAGCTCCGCATTCGTCAAAATCCGCTCGGGCAAATAGCTGCCCGTGCCGATGATGGAGACGGTGCGCTTAGGAAGATGGGTGCGAGTTCGCGGGCTTGGCTGTGGTGTCATGATGGCGTTTTACCGCTTCGATAATGTGCGGGTTGACTGCATGCTGAATCGTCTCGCACGCGATGCGAAGCGCATTTTTCATCGCATACGCGCTGGCTCCACCGTGGGCGATGATGGTGACGCCGTTCACGCCGAGCAGCGGCATCCCGCCGGATTCGTCGGCGTTGGTCGCTTTGTGGACGCGCTTGAATGCAGGCTTCGCCAGCGCCGCGCCGATCTTCGTACGGAACTCGGACATCAGCTCCCGCTTCATCATCGCGAAGATCGCGTGGGCGAGAGACTCGGAGGTCTTTAGGAGGACGTTGCCGACAAAGCCATCGCACACGACGACATCGGGCGGGTTGTGGTAAATGTCGTGCCCCTCGACGTTGCCGCGAAAGTTGAGGCCCGGCGTGGCGCTTAAAAGTGCGCGCGTTTCTTTGGTCAGCGCGTTGCCTTTATCCGGCTCGGAGCCATTCGACATGAGGCCGATCTCCGGGTTCTTGCGCCCCAGCACGCACTCGGCGTAGGCCGCGCCCATGATGGCGTTTTGCACGAGGTGCGAGGGCTCGGCGTCGGGGTTTGCGCCTGCATCAATGAGCACCCAGTGCTTGCCGAGCGAGGGCATGATGCTCGCAATCGCCGGGCGCTCCACGCCGGGCAGTGTGCGTAGTTTAATGAGCGAAGCCGTGACTGCCGCGCCCGTGTGCCCGGCGCTGACGACGGCTTGCGCCTTCCCGTCTTTCACCAAATCCACAGCGCGGGAGATGGAGCTGTCCTTCTTCCGCCGCACCGCATCGAGCCCGCTGTCGGCCATCTCGACGACTTGCGTCGTGTGGATGATCTCGATGCGGCCATCGTTGCAGCCGTGCTTTTTCAGCTCGGCCTCGATGCGCGGCGTGTCGCCCGTGAGGAACATCTTCGTGATATGCGGATACTCACCGAGCGCGAGGACGGCTCCGTGGATGATATTCTCCGGCGCGTGGTCGCCACCCATTGCATCAAGCGCTATTTTCATCGTGAAAAACGGCCCGCAATCCGTAGGCGCGCGCCTCAACGTATCAAAGCAAAAAATCGGACGCGGCGGATTCGGCCTTTCCCAAGCCTGCCTTTCTGCGCTACCGAGTGCGCCATGAACTGCAACGACCACACTTTCCTCGGACTCTCTCCCGAGGCGCAACAGGCGGTGACACGCCGCACTTTCCTCGCCCGCTCGGCTGGCGGGCTCGGCATGGCGGCGCTGGGTTCGCTTTTTGGCGGCTCGACGCAGGCGGCAGGCATGGCCGGGATGCCGCACCATGCGCCCAAGGCGAAGCGCGTCATCTACCTTTTTCAAAGCGGAGCGCCTTCGCAGATGGACCTCTTCGACCCGAAGCCCGCGATGGCCGGGCGGCGCGGCGAAGACCTCCCAGCCAGCATCCGGCAGGGGCAGCGGCTCACGACGATGACTTCCGGACAGTCGAAATTCCCCGTCGCGCCGAGCATCTTCAAGTTTGCGCAGCATGGGAAAAGCGGCGCGTGGTTCAGCGACCTCATGCCGCACATGAGCAAGCTGGCGGACGAATGGACCATCATCCGCTCGATGCACACGGAGGCGATCAATCACGACCCCGCCATCACATTTATGCAGACGGGCTCGCAGCTCGCCGGGCGGCCCAGCATCGGCTCCTGGGTGGGCTACGGGCTCGGCAGTACGAACCGCGATTTGCCCGCGTATGTCGTGCTCACCTCGTTCGGCAGCGGGCGGCCCGACGACCAGCCGCTCTACGACCGGCTGTGGAGCGCGGGCTTTCTTCCCTCGAAGCATCAGGGCGTAAAATTCCGCAACAAAGGCGACCGCGTCCTCTATCTCTCGAACCCGCCCGGCATGGACTCCGAGACGCGCCGCGAGACACTCGACGAGCTGGCCGCGCTGAACCAGAGCCGCTTCGACGCCGTGGGCGACCCGGAGATACAAGCTCGTGTCGCGCAGTATGAGATGGCCTTCAAGATGCAGGCCAGCGTGCCGGAGTTGCTCGATATTTCTAAAGAACCCGCCTCCGTGCTGGAGATGTATGGCCCCGATGTGAAGCGCCCCGGCAGCTACGCCTCCAACTGCCTGCTCGCCCGCCGTCTCGCCGAGCGCGACGTGCGATTCGTCCAGCTCTTCCACATGGGCTGGGATCACCACGGTGGCTTGCCCGCTGCGCTCAAAGGCCAGTGCAAAGACACCGACCAAGCCACGGCGGCGCTCATCACCGACCTCAAACAGCGCGGGCTTCTCGACGACACGCTCATCGTCTGGGGCGGCGAATTTGGCCGCACCATCTACTCGCAAGGCGCTCTCACCGAGACGAACTACGGGCGCGACCACCACCCGCGTTGCTTCACCATGCTCATGGCCGGCGCAGGCGTGAAAAAGGGATTCACCTTCGGAGCGACGGACGATTTCTGCTACAACATCACGGAAAATCCCGTCCACGTTCACGACCTGAACGCCACCATCATGCACCTCCTCGGCATGGACCACGAGCGCCTCACCTTCCGCTACCAAGGCCGCGATTTCCGCCTCACCGACATCCACGGCACCGTCGTGAAATCCGTGCTGGCCTAGGCCGATGCGGCGTTGCGGCACACCCTCACAAGCGGGCCACGCGCTCCCAGCCGAGATGGTCTAGGCACTCGATGATTGCCGGGAGCAAAAGCGGGAGGCATTCGCCGATCGCGCGCGGGTTTCCCGGCAGGTTGATGATGAGAGTCTTCCCCCGCGTCCCCGCTGTCGAGCGGCTGAGGATCGCTGTCGGGACTTTTGCAAACGACTGCACGCGCATGATCTCGCCGAAGCCCGGCAGCTCTCGCTCCAGCACCGCCCGCGTCGCCTCCGGCGTGACATCGCGCGGCGACGGCCCTGTGCCGCCCGTCGTCACGATCAGCGCCGTCTCGCCCGCGTCGCAAACTTCCCGCAAGACGCGCTCGATTTCCGCGCGCTCGTCCGCGATGAGCACGCGCTGCCACTCGATAGCCGTCGCGATTTGCTCCGCAAAAAACTGCTCTATCGCAGGCCCGCTCCGGTCTTCGTAAATCCCCGCCGCCGCACGGTCGCTGAGGGTGATGCGGGCGAACTTCATTCCTTCCGTTTCTCCGTCACGCGGATGCCGCCAATCGTCATCCCTTTATCCACGGCCTTGCACATGTCGTAAATCGTGAGCGCCGCCACGCTGGCCGCCGTCAGCGCCTCCATCTCCACGCCCGTCTTCGCGGTCGTCCGCGCCGTCGTGCGGATGCGGACGGCTTCCGCTTCGATGAAAAACTCCACGTCCACCGAATCGAGTGGCAGTGAGTGGCAGAGCGGGATCAGCTCATCGCACCGCTTCGCCGCGAGAATCCCGGCGATGCGCGCCACGGCGAGCACGTCGCCCTTTGGCAAAGCCTGCGCCCGCAGCGCCTCCACCGTCGCCGCTGCGCAATACACAAACCCCTCCGCACAAGCCACGCGCCGCTGCACCGGCTTGTGCCCGACATCGACCATGCGGGCCGTGCCGGTTTCATCGAGATGGCTAAAAGTGGCGTCGGACATGCGCGCGACGTTGGCGAGCCGCTGCGAATTTGGCGAGAGCGAGTGTGATTAAAAGTGGAAGAGTGCGAGTGGCGTGGGCGTCTCGCCCATGAAGGAGCCACCCTCATGGGCGAGACGCCCAAGCCACTTTTAATCACACCCGCGAGAGCAGAGCTTGAGTTTTACCGCCGAGTTTACCGATGCTCGCGACATGCACCTTCTCGATCAAATTGCGGAATGGGTCCGCACTACGCCGGAAAAACTCGCGCACATCAGCAACGACCGCCGCATGACATACGGCGAACTCGGCGCACGCTCAGACGCCCTCGCCGCTTGGCTGGATGCGGAGTTGGGCGAGCGGCGCGTGCCAGTCGCCATCCACGGGCACAAGGAGCCGGAGATGCTCATCACGTTTCTCGCGGCGGTGAAAACGGGGCGTCCGTATGTGCCGATTGATGTCTCCACGCCGACGACTCGCGTGGAGCGCGTGATGGAAGTCTCTGAGGCGGGCGTGCTCCTCACGCCGGAGAAAGTGGCGGCGATTCCGACGAGCGCGAGCTACGAGGCGGCGCGGCGTGTGGGGGAAAGCGACCCGTTTTACGTCCTCTTCACCAGCGGCAGCACGGGCGAGCCGAAGGGCGTCGTCATCACGCTGGCGAACCTCAATCACTACCTCGGCTGGATGCGCGGGGCGCACGAGTTCGTGCCCGGCGGCGAGGTGTTCCTCAACCACGCGCCGTTCACTTTCGACCTCAGCGTGCATGATATCTACCTCGCGCTGAGCACGGGCGGGACGATCTTTTCGCTCACGAAAGAGACGGCGGCAGACTTCCGCCAGCTCTTCGAGGCGCTGCGGAATTGCGGGGCGACGCAGTGGATGTCCACGCCGTCTTTCGCGCAGATGTGCATGATCGAGCGCGGCTTCTCAGCGGCGATGTTGCCTGCGATGAAGCGCTTCTTTTTCTGCGGGGAGACGATGGCCCCGGAGACCGGCGCGCAAATGCTGGAGCGCTTCCCCGGCGTGGAAGTGTGGAATACTTACGGCCCTACTGAAGCGACGGTCGCGGTGACGAGTGTGCCGGTGACGCGCGAGCTGATCGCCGAGTGGAACCCGCTGCCCATCGGGCGCGTGATGCCCGGCACGCAGATCATCATCCGGGGAGAAAACGGCCAGCCTGTCCCGGCTGGCGAGCGCGGCGAGATCATCATCGCCGGGCCGAATGTCAGCCCCGGCTACCTGCGCCGCCCGGACCTCACGGAGAAAGCATTCGCGCCGCACGAAGCGACGCGCTGCTACCGCACGGGCGATTGGGGCCGCGACCGGGATGGGGTGATTTTTTGCGAGGGGCGGATGGATAACCAGATCAAGCTCCACGGTCACCGTATCGAACTCGGCGACATGGAGGCGAACCTCCGCGACCTCGACGAGATCGCCGACGCCGTCGTGCTGCCGGTGAAAAAAGGCGACCGCGTGGACAGCGTGGCCGCGTTCGTCGTGCTGAGTGGGCCGAAGCAAGGCAGCGACTTCGAGCAAGCAGCGAAGCTCAAAACGAAACTCGGCGAACGTCTGCCGCCCTACATGGTGCCGCGCAAATTCGTCTTCCTCGACAGCTTCCCCATGAACGCGAACGGCAAGGCCGACCGCAAGCAGCTCGCGGCGACGATCGGGCAGTGACGAGGGTTCACAGTTCCCGACCCAGCCACTCGACGACGTAGTCTAGCTCTTCGTCTGCAATCGTGAACGGCGGGAGGAAGCTGAGGATGTGTGAGGCGGGGCCGTCTGCGAGCATGATGATGCCGGCGCGGAGTGCGCGCTGGATGATGGAGATGGCGCGTTCGGTGTCGGGTTGTCCGTCGGCTTTTACGAGCGCGATGCCGAGCATGAGCCCCATGCCGCGAATCTCGTGGTGAGTGATGCGGCGAAGAGCGGAGGTGAGGCGCGCGCTTTTCTCCCGCACGGCAATGCCAACTGCGGGATCGGCGTGCGCTTTAATAGAGGCGAGTGCCATCGCGCAGCCTACGGGGTGACCGAGGAAGGTGCTGGTGTGGAGGGCCTCGCCGTGAGTCTCGGGCCATGCGTCCATGATGTGCGCGGGGCCCACGCAGGCACTGAGGGGGAAGCCGCCGGTGAGGGCTTTGCCGAGGCAGATGAGGTCGGGGATGGTGCCGGTGTGATCGCACGCGAAGAGCGGGCCGGTGCGGTGAAAGCCCGTGAGGATTTCATCGGCGATGAGCAGCAGTCCGTGCGTATCGCAAAAGGCGCGGAGCATGGGGAGAAAGTCAGGCGGTGGAAGGACGCAGCCGCCGCGACCTTGGAGGGGCTCGACTAGGATTGCGCCGATGTTCTTTTCCAAAAGAGCGCGGTTGAGATCGGCGAGGCTGGCGGGGAAAGGGAGGACGACGGCGAGGTCGGCGAGCTGCGGACGGAAGGGGGCTTGGAAAAATGGGAGCCCACCCGCTGCGAGCGCGCCGAGGCCGAGGCCGTGGTAGCCGCCGCGAAAGACGATGATGCCGGGTTTGCCGGTGTGGAGGAGGGCGGTTTTGAGGGCGGCTTCGACGGCGTCGGAGCCGGAGTTGCCGAGGATGACTTTGGCGGGGCCGCGCTGCCAACGCTCGTAGGTGAGGGCGGCAAGTTGCTCGCAGAGTTCGGCTTTGGCTTCGGTGGGGTGAACGTCGCCCATCGCGTGAACGAGTTGGGCGGCTTGTGCAGTCATCGCCGCAGCCGTCGCGCCGTGGCCGAGGGAGGCGACGCCAAACGCGGAGGTGAGGTCGAGGTAGCGATTGCCGTCGGCGTCCCAGACGTTCACGCCGTGTGCGCGCTCCCAAAAAATGGGCCATTCGGGCGAGGTGAAAGTGACGTTGCGCGACTCGGCGCGATGCAGCCGTGCGGCGAGCGAAAGGGAACGAGGGCCGGGGATGGATGTGTGGAGTTCAGGTAGCATGGGTCACTGCACGCGGCGGTCGAGAAGTAGCACTTTATCGCCGAAGTCTGCCGGGCGCTTTTGTGTGGGCTGGGCGAGCTTGAGCTGGTCGGTGGAGAGAAATACGAGCAACGACTTCGCGATGATGCGCGTAGGGCCAAGCTGGAAATCGAGGTCGATGTGGAGCGGGGCGGTATTCGGGTGGATGACGTAAGTTCCCCTGCCGCGCTCGTAGCCCGCAATGACGGTGAGCTGGCCGCCCTTTTCAAAGACCATGATTGTCCGGGTGCCATCCGCCTCGCGCCCTTCCCAAGCGCCGAGCAGCCGAGCAGTCGGGTCGTAGCCGCACCCGGCGAAAAGCAGAGCTGCAATAAAAGTGAACACGCGCACAAACATCGTGCGCCGAGTTAGCGGACACGCAAAGGCGAGTCGAGCGCGGCTTCGCGGTTGTGCTTCGGGCGACGCCTGCTTACACGTCTGCGCAATGACGCCTACAAATCAGGGTTCCATCCGTCTTTTTCGGGTCTTCGGCATCACGGTCTTTCTCCATTGGTCGTGGTTTGTCGTGGCTGTGATGCTCTATCAGGGGAGTTTAGGCGTGTTTTCAGAGACGCACTATTCGTCGCCCATTTGGAATATCTACGCCTACCTCGGCCTGTTTTTCATCGTCCTACTGCACGAGTTTGGCCACTCGCTATCCTGTCGGCAAGTGGGCGGGCAGGCGGAGCAAATTGTACTCTGGCCGCTCGGCGGCGTCGCCTACGTCTCCCCGCCTCAGCGCCCCGGCGCAACGCTGTGGTGCATCGCGGCTGGTCCTCTGGTGAATGTGGCGCTCGTCCCCATCTTCATGCTTACCGAGAAGATCGCGAATGGAAATCCCGCAATCCCCCATGATGTCGTCCACCTCGTGAGGCACCTCATGGGCATCAATTTCGGGCTCCTCATCTTTAATATCCTGCCCGTCTATCCGCTGGACGGCGGGCAAATCCTCCGCGCGCTGCTTTGGTTCGCCATCGGGCCGGTGAAAAGCCTGTTCGCAGCGACAACGGTAGGGTTTGTCGGGGTGGCTGCCCTAGGTGCGCTGGCGATTTATCTGGGGCATATCTGGATCGGGATCATGGCCTTTTTCATGTTCGTGAGCTGCCGCGCTGCGTGGAGGCATGCACGGGCGATGTCTTTGTAAAGTTGTGAAATTGCAGCAAATACAGCTTTCCAGCTTGTAGCTTTGAGGACATTCGGGACGTATTCGATTTCACATCTGATGTCCGAGCTACCGAATCACAATCCATCTATCGCAAAACGCGCACTCATCCGCCTGCGCCAATGGTTTGATTCCGATTACTTCCCCGGCGGTCCCGATGCCGCCAGAGCAAAGCCTGACCGCTTCGAGTGGGCCCGCGCGATCCCGTTTATCTTCATCCAT
The DNA here is from genome assembly GCA_945905735.1 of Prosthecobacter debontii. Lineage (GTDB taxonomy): Bacteria > Verrucomicrobiota > Verrucomicrobiia > Chthoniobacterales > Chthoniobacteraceae > SXWH01. The sequence continues at coordinate 9,099 of CAMDQC010000008.1, forward strand.
GCGGGCTGTCTTTTCCTGCCGCTCGTGGGCTGGAGTTGGGCTGCCGTCGCCGTCGCCGCCGCGCTTTACTTGCTGCGAATGTTCGCGATCACCGGGTTTTATCACCGCTATTTTTCGCACCGGACGTTCCAGACGAGCCGCGTGGCGCAGTTTATCTTTGCGGCGTGGGGGAATACGGCGGTGCAGCGCGGCGCACTCTGGTGGGCGGCGGTTCACCGGCATCACCACAAGCATTCCGACGATGAGCACGACGCGCATTCGCCGAGGCAACGCGGCTTTTGGTGGGCGCACATCGGGTGGATGACGACGTCGAAGAACTTCCCCACGGACTACAACACCATCCGCGACCTCGCGAAGTATCCCGAGCTGGTTTTCCTGAACCGCTTTGACCTCATCGTGCCCGCGATTTTTGGCGTCTCGCTGTATGGCTTTGGCGCGCTGCTGAACTACGTCTGGCCGCAACTCGGCACGTCGGGCGGGCAGATTTTTATCTGGGGCTTTTTCGTCAGCACCGTGTTCTTGCTCCACGGCACCTTGTTCATCAATTCGCTCGCACATGTCTGGGGCCGCAAGCGTTTCAATACGGAAGACGACAGCCGCAACAGCCTGCTGCTCGCGCTCATCACCCTCGGCGAAGGCTGGCACAACAACCACCACCGCTACATGGCCACGGCGCGGCAGGGCTTCTTCTGGTGGGAAATTGACGTTACTTTCTACGTGCTGAAAGTCTTCTCTTGGCTCGGCATCATCTGGGACCTGAAGCCCGTGCCAAAGTCCATCTACGCCGAAGTCAGCGCGCAGGGACCGGCGGCAGAGTCGAAGTGAGCCTCGCGCTTTCCGACTACGACTTCACGCTTCCCGACGACCGCATCGCGCGCCACCCCGCTTCACGCCGCGATGAATCGCGGATGATGGTCCTGCATCGCGCCACCGGCACTATCGAGCACCGCACGTTCGGCGACTTCCCCAGCTACATCCAGGAAAGCGACCTCGTCGTGCTCAACGACACGCGCGTCATCCCCGCACGAGTCTTCAGCGACGACGGCAAAATCGAGCTACTTTTCCTAGAGCCCGCCGGACCCGACGCATGGATGTGTATGGTGAAACCGGGGCGGAAAATGCGCGTCGGAGCCGAACTCACCGTCGGCGGCGTGCGCGGAGTCGTCGCCAGTATTTGCCCGGACGGCGAGCGCATCATCACGTTTGATGGCCTCGTGGATCTCGACCGCGTCGGCGAACTCCCACTTCCGCCGTACTTCGACCGACGGCCCGAGGACGAAGACGACGAACGCTACCAGACCGTCTATGCCCGCAATCGCGGCGCAGTCGCCGCGCCCACGGCTGGGCTGCACTTTACGCCGGAAATACTCGCGCGGATTCCTCACGCATTCCTCACGCTCCACGTCGGCGCGGGCACTTTCCGCCCCGTGCAAGTGGACGACATCACGCAGCACCGGATGCACTTCGAGCGTTTCGCCCTCTCCGCCGAGACCGCTGCCGCCGCTAACTCAGCGAGCCGCATCGTCGCCGTCGGCACCACGTCCGCGCGTGTGCTGGAGTCCATCGGGCGGCCCTTCACCGCGAGTGAGGGGCGGACGGACATCTTCATCTACCCGCCCTACCAGCCGCGCGCCGTGGACGTGTTGCTCACCAATTTCCACCTCCCAAAAAGCACGCTCCTCATGCTCGTGAGCGCATTCGCCGGGCGGGACTTCATCCTCCGCGCCTACGCCGAAGCCATCGCGAGCGGCTACCGCTTTTACAGCTACGGCGACTGTATGTTGATTGTCTGAGGGCATCCGGGCGGGTAAGCACGCCCAGATGGATTACCGCCCGAGATTGAGCTGCGGAGAGATGCCGACAGCTCCGTTGCCGAGGTTCACGCTAGGGTTTCCCGTGCCAGTGCCGGGCTGCGGGGTCGTCGGTGGTGTCACCGTTACGCCGGGTGTGATCTTCACGGTGCCAGTCTGTGTCTGCCCCGCGAAGACGCCGGTGGCGACGCTTTGGTTGGGCAGGAGGACGCCTTGGAAGCTGCGCATCTCGCCATCATACGGGTGCTCGAACGTGCCGGTAAATGTGCCGGAGGTCGGGTAGAGCGTGAGCTTGGATACGCTGCCCTTTGGCAGCTCCACGCGGTTGTTTTTATCGATGGTGAAGTTGCGCGTGATGTTGCTGGTAAGGTTCCCGCCTCGGAAGGTGATGGTGGCGTCGCTGGTGTCGGCGTTGAGCACGCGCTCGCGCTTTGCGGGCGGTGTGTAGGCTCCGCCGGTGGCGTTCACGGTGGTGTAGAAGCCTTCGGGAAACTTGGTCGCTCCTTCGTCTGGCGGGCGATACCATTTCAGGTCGCCAGCAGCCGTCACATCCGTCGTCCCAGCGAGGGTGACGATGCCCTGCACGCGCGCGTCTTTTGGCGAGAGCCAAAGCGGGATGCCGGTCGCGGTGTCGGTGCCGGTGAGTGTGGAGCCGTAGGTGAACTTGCTGCCGTCGCCGAGCAGTCCCTGGATGCTGACGCCGCCCCATTCTTTCACCGTCATGCGCATGAAGCCCGCGCCTTCCGGCAGGCCGGTAGCGGTCTGCCCGGCGGTCGCGCTGTTGCCGGGAGCGGGGATCGTCATGGTGTAAAGTCCGGCGAGTTCCGTCATGCGCGCTTTGGTGACTTCGTTCGTCGTCGTCGCAGCGCTGTAACTGCCATCGTCGCGGGTGAAGCTGAAGTCGAGCTTCACATCGCCGGGCGAACCGTTCGCGGCGGCACCGGTATTTGTCTGCGCTCCAGCAGGGAGGCTGGCGGTCACTTCCATGTAAAGGCCCGAGGGAGTCGTTCCACGGAACTTCCCGTCTGCACCCAACTCGCCCGTGACCACGTAGCTCTCGCTGCCGATGGAGATTTTAGCGGTGAACTTCCCCCCTTTATTCGCCAGTAATTTGAACGCACCTGCGATGTCGCCGTCCGCATTTTTAATGAGCCCGCTGTTCACACCCGAGAGCGATTGCTGGAAGTCGGGCAGCGTTTGGAAAGTGCCCGTTTTTACCGTGGTCGTCCTCGTGTTATTCGGGTGCGACGCGGTGAGGGTGTAGCGGTATCGCGTGTTGGGGATGAGGTCTTGCACGTCGAAGGAGACGGCCACATTTCGCCCATCATGCGGGACGGCAGCGAGGCGGGTGACGGTGGTTGTTTTCTCCCCGATGGCCACGGCGAGCGTGAGGTCCACCTTCGCGCCATGCGCGGTGACGGTGGCGGTGATGTTTGCAGTCTCCCGTTCGGCAGTCACCACCGCTCTCACGGTGGGCGCTTGCGGAAGAGTAAAGATCAGGTCGGATGTGGCTGTCTCGCCGACGGAGTTCGTCGCAGTTACTTTATAGTGATACGTCTGCGCAATGAGGCCAGTAAGGTGAACGACGGTCGCCACGGGCTTCTTCACGCCGGTCTGCGAGGCGGGGACTTTCTCGGCCACTGTGACGGTGGTGCCGTAAGCGGGGGCCGCCGCACCGAAGTCCGTCTTCACCGTAGTCTCCGCGCCCTGCGCGTCCACCGTCAGCGTGATGTCTGCGGAGTTCTCCGTGAGGACATCCACCGTCGGAGCAACGAGGAGCAGCGGCTTTTTCGCGGGCATGAGGAAGGTCAAATCCGCCGTGCCCGCGTCCGGCGCGGTGCCGTTCTTCGCAGTGATCTTGTAGTGGTAAGTCGTCCCCAGCTTCAGCCCGGTGATGGGGAAAGTTGTCAGCTCACCCACAGCAGTCGCATCCACTTTTGCCGTCGCCGTTTTCCCATACTGATCCGTTTCGCCATAGACGAGCGTCACGGTCGTAGCGCTCCCGTTCCCCGTGATGAGTGCGTTGATATTTGCGTTCCCGTCGGAGACTTGCGTCGCCGTCACCGTGCCGATGATCGGCGGTGCGGTCGCGGGTATCTCAATGAGCAAGTCCGCAGACTCCGCAGCCGGAGCGACGGTATTATTCGCCACGACTTTGCACAGATACTTTTCCCCAAACGTCAGACTCGTCAGCGAAAACGAGAACGGCGAATCCGCCGTCACGCCGTCCTGATTAAGAGTTCTCGTGAGGATAATTGCGGGGTCCGTGAGCGTCCGAAGTGTGAGCGTCAGCGTTGTAGCCTTCCCATTCCCCGTCACCGTCCCCGAGACCGTCGCCCGCGCGCCCGGCAACTCAGTGCGAGCCACTCCGGCGAGCGTCGGCGGCAAGTCTTGAGCGAAAAGAAACGCCGGCAGGAGACAGGCAGCGATGGCGAAAAGGAGCGATTTCATTGAAAGAAGAGTGGTCGGGCGAGCGTATCCTCCCCCATGCGACAGTTACTTCAACCATTTGTTCACCGAAGGTTGCCAATTATTTCCACATTTAAAGCGTGAACATTCCCCCCGCTTCCCCTGTCCTACCGCGCCACAACACACATGCAAATCACTCCAGCCGCACAAGAAGCCGACGTCATCGCCATAGACAAACTGCGCGACATCTTCGGGAAACTTCGCGCCGAACTCAGCAAAGTCATCATCGGCCAAGATCACGTCGTCGAGAAACTCCTCACCTGCATCTTCGCACGCGGCCACGCGCTGCTCATGGGCGTCCCCGGTCTGGCGAAGACGCTGCTCATTCACTCACTCGCCGACGTGATGCAGCTCAATTTCAGCCGCATCCAATTCACCCCCGACCTTATGCCGAGCGACATCACCGGCACCGAAATCCTGCAAGACGGCGACGGCGGGCGACGCACCTTCGAGTTCATCAAAGGCCCGATTTTCGCCAACATCGTCCTCGCCGACGAAATCAACCGCACCCCGCCCAAAACCCAAGCCGCCCTGCTCCAAGCCATGCAAGAGCAAGTCGTCAACGCCGGCAAACACCGCTTCGTCTTGGACAAACCGTTCTTCGTCCTCGCCACCCAAAACCCCATCGAACAAGAAGGCACGTATCCCTTGCCCGAAGCGCAGCTCGACCGCTTCATGTTCCTCATCAACGTCGGCTACCCCACCGCCGCCGAAGAACTCCAAATCGCCAAAGCCACCACCGGCGCAAGCGTGCCGAAGCTCGACAAAATCATGACCGGCGACGACATCCTGCTTTTCCAAGACATCGTCCGCCGAGTCCCCGTCCCCGAGCACGTCTATGAATACGTCGTGAAGCTCGTGCGCAAATGCCGTCCGAAAGAACCCGAAGCGCCCGACTGGATCAAGAAGTGGGTCATGTGGGGCCCCGGCCCCCGCGCCGTGCAATACCTCGTCCTCGGAGCAAAAGCGCGCGCCGTCCTCCAAGGCAGCTACCTCGCGAGACTCGAAGACGTGCAAGCCGTCGCCGAGCCAGTGCTCGCGCATCGTATCTTGGTGAATTTCCACGCCGAAAGTGAAGGCGTGGACGCGGCAGAGATCATCCGTCGGGTTATGAAGGAGACGGAGGGGTGAACGAGATGCGGGATACGGGATGCGGGATGCGGGATGACCAAGCGCGTAGCGCTTCGATGTGCGTAGCCGTGGGTGGAGCGAAGCGCAACCCACGGTCGCCCGCCACAACGATGGCACCGCGTAGCGGTGCGACAAATCACTGAGATGGCGAACACCTTCACCCAGCTCGATTATCACATCGTCTTCTCCACGAAAGACCGCCGCCCAGTGCTGGACTCCACCCGCCGCGAAGAGCTGTACCGCTACATCTGGGGTGCGCACAAAAACATGGGCTGCAAACTTCACCGAATCGGCGGCGTCGAAGACCACGTTCACATTTTCGCATCGCTTCCCACGACGTTGTGCATCGCCGATTTCGTGAAGGAGGTAAAAACCGAAGCGACCAAATGGATTAAACGCGAAGGCGTCTTCCCAGAGTTCACGAGCTGGCAGGACGGATATGGTGCATTCACCGTCTCGCAAGAACATCGCGATGCGGTGATTACGTATATTAAAGACCAACCCGACCATCACCGGGGCGTCTCTTTTGTGGAGGAATACAAACGTCTGCTGACACAGGCAGGCATCTCATTCGATGAACAATACCTCTGACGTTCCGCCGCTTTTGTCGCACCGCATACGCGGTGCATTCCTCGTCGGACCCAAACCGTGGGTTTCGCTACGCTTCACCCACGGCTACGCACATCGGACCGCTACGCGGTCACCGCATCTCGCAAATGGACTTTCTTGATCAGGCCGTCATCGCCCGCCTTTCCCGGCTGCAACTCGCCGTCCGCACACCCATGCTTGGCTCCGTCACCGGGCTGCATCGCTCGGCGACTCGTGGCGCGTCCGTCGAGTTTGCCGAGTACCGCAAATACTCGCCCGGCGACGACCTCAAGTTCCTCGACTGGCGCGTCTTCGCTCGCACGGACAAATACTTCATCCGTGAATTTGAGGCGGATACGAACCTCCGCTGCTACCTCGTCGTGGACACGTCGGCTTCGATGAAATTTCAGTCCGCCGACCACATGACGCGCTTCGACTACGCCCGCCGCCTCGCCGGCACGCTCGCGCATTTGCTCGTGCATCAAGGCGACGCCGTGGGACTCACCGCCTTCTCCGAGAAAGCCGTGGACCTCCCGCCGCGCCACACGTCGTCGCATTTGCGCCAGCTCTACCAACTTCTCGCCGACGCCAAACCCTCGGGCGAAGCGAACATTGTACAGACGCTCCACGACTTCGCCGAGCGCGTGCGCAGCCGGGCGCTCGTGGTCATCATCAGCGACTTCTTCGCCGAGCCGGGCGACTTGCTTGATGCCTTCAAGCACCTCCGCTTTTACAAGCACGACCTCGCCGTCTTCCACCTGCTCGACCGGCAGGAATACGACTTCGATTTCACCCGCCCCGTGCGCTTCGTGGACATGGAAAATGGGGCTGACCTCATCACCGATCCTGCCGTCATCCGCGACGCCTACCGCGAAGCCGTCACCGACTACCTCGCCGCGATGAAACACGGCTGCACGCAATTCCAAGTGGACTACCACCTCACGTATCTCGACCAGTCATTCGAGGGCGTGCTCACGCAGTTTATGCTGCAACGGATACGGCAGTCGAAGAAGGGAGGCAGATGACGTATCTCCAACCGTGGTCGCTGTGGCTCCTCTCGCTCTGCCTGCTCCCCATCATCATCCACATGCTCAATCGGCTCCGTTACAAAACGGTCCAATGGGCGGCGATGTACTTCCTCCTGAAAGCCAACAAAGCAGCGACCAAACGCGCCAAACTCCGCCAATACATTCTCCTGCTCTTCCGCGCGCTGGCTGTGCTCTTTCTCATCTGGGCCATGATGCGGCCAAAGACCGGCGGCTTCCTCGGCCAGTCGGCTGGCGGTGCGCCGGAGGTCATCATCGTCATGCTGGATCGCTCTGCCAGCATGGAGTCCCGCGTCGCCACCGACCGGCAGGACACCAAACGCCAGCAGGCCATCGCGCTGCTCACGGAAGCGGCGAAGGACAGCATCGGCAGCCGGTTCGTCTTCATCGAAAACGTCCTCCGCGCCCCGCTGGAAGTCGCCGATTTGAAAACCCTCGCCACCCTCCAAACCGCCGAGGCTACCGACACCGCCGCCGACATCCCGGCGATGTTCCGCACGGCGCTGGCGTATCTCATTAAGAACAAACCCGGCAGCGCAGAAGTGTGGCTGGCGAGTGATTTGCAAAAGAGCAACTGGCGCGACGACAGCGCCGAGTGGCAGGACATCGCAGCGCGGTTCACCGGCCTGCCCGAGACGCACATCCGCCTGCTCGACCTGTCCTCCGCGCCCGGCGCGAACCTCTCCATCGCGGTGAAAGCAGCCGAGTTTCGCCCCTCAAAGACAGCGCCGGAAAAAGGCACGCTCGCCGTCTCGCTGGAGACTCGCAGCGGCGGCGCTACGGGCACGTTCCCGCTCAAAGTCACCCGCGACGGCGCGACCAGCCAGAGCGACCTCGTGCTCAACTCCGCCATCCGCCGCGAGGCCGTGAAATACGACATCGCCAAGCTCCCCGACGGCGGCGGCTGGGGGAAATTTGAGCTACCCGCCGACGAGAACCTCGGGGACAACGCCGCCTATTTCACCTACCGCACACCCGTCCCGCTGCACGCCGCAATCGTGAGCGATTTACCCGGCGCAAAACGCATCGCCTTCGCCGCTGCGCCCGACAAAACGCGCACCGACCGCACCGCCGAACTTTTCCCCCAAGCGCGAATCAGCGACCTCAAATGGAAGGACGCCGCGCTCATCGTCTGGCAAGGCCCACCGCCCGCCGACGCCGTGTCCAAGCAGCTCCAAGCATTCGTCGAAAGCGGCGGCGTGCTGCTCGCGTTCCCCGCTGGCGGCGATAGCGGCAACGGCCCGCTCGGCATCACCTGGGGCGCAGCGGAGAACGGCAAAGAGCCCTTCCGAGTCGTGAGCTGGGACGAACTCGACGGCCCACTCGCCCGCACCGACAACGGCACCTCGCTGCCCGTCGCCCGCCTCGAACTCACCCGCCGCCAGGTCGGTCGCATCGCCAGCGAAACCGCCCACGTCTATGGAGTCTTCGCCGACGGCCAGCCGTTTCTCATCGGACAACAAATCGGCTCCGGCCACATCTTCGCTTGCGCCACCGCGCCCGACCCGGAATGGGGCAGCTTCAGCGACGGCTTCGTCCTTCTACCCATGATGCAACGCCTGCTCGCCCAAGGCGGCACGCGCCTCGCGCCGCCATCACTCGGCATCGCCGGCGACTGGCAACCGCAAGACACCTGGACCGCCGTAGAAACCGACCGCCGCCGCGACCCCCGCTGGCACGCCGGAGTCTATAAACAAGCCGACCGCCTCATCGCCCTAAACCGCGCCGAGTCGGAAGACACCGCCGATTTCCTAAACGCCGAAGCCATCAAAAAACTACTCCCCAACGCCAAACTCGACGTGCTCACCGGCGCGGCGACGATGAAAGCCGACCGCCTCACCAGCGAAATCTGGCCCATCATGATCATGGCGACGATGCTCTTCATGACGCTCGAAATGCTGCTCGCAACCAGCAAAGCGCTCATCCCACAGAAGCCGAAACCGAAAGTGAAACGCGAGGAGGTGGCAGCGTGAAGGCATCCGCTCGCCAAAACTATTACGTGAAGCCCATCCCATCTTCCGCTATCAATCGGACATGACATCCGCATATCCAACCGACACACGCCCAGCACCCGCCGCCGCCATCGCTATGGCGCACGAGGCGCTTCAACGGTTTCCAGAGTGCTTTTGGTTTCGCTCGCCAAACGCGCCACTGGATCAAATCGCCCAAGTGGAACTCATCGTGCGCCGGATGCGGCAACACGGCAACCGGTCCGCGTGGGAGATGGCCTACCAAATCGAGCAATGCCTTTAACAGCCTTCCAAGCTGACGTGCTCAGCGTCATCGCTGCCAACCGATGCGTCGAAAGCCGTATCGCGGGCGGAATTGCGCTAAACGCTGGTCCTGAATCGCCAAGAATCAGTGGGGACATTGATATTTTTCATGACGCACAGGAGGCTATCGAAGTCGCGAGTGAAGCGGATTGCGCAAGCCTCGTCGCCGCTGGCTGCATCGTGGAACGATTGATGTGGAATGACACATTCCGGCGGATTCGAGTTCTTCGTGGAGATGATTTTGTGAAACTCGAATGGGCGCAGGATTCCGCGTGGCGATTCTTCCCCATCGAACGTGACCCTGTGTTGGCGTGGAAACTCCATCGCTTTGATGCGCTCACGAACAAGGCGCTGGCGATGGGCTCGCGGAGTGAAACTCGCGACCTCGTTGACCTTGTGATGAACCATGAACGAGTGCCGCTTCACTCAATAGTCTGGGCAGCGTGCTCGAAAGACCCCGGATTTACTCCGGGACTGCTGCTTGAACAGATGCGGAGGAATGCCCGTATCGAGCTAGTCGCGATGGAGGAAATGGGCGTCACGATGCAGCCCAGCGAGCTTAAATTAAAGTGGTTGGACATAGCGAGGGAAACTGAGACGGCAATTCTGGCTGCTGGTCATGCCGGTGTAGAACCCGGCGTCGTTTTTCTCGCTCCCGATGGCTCGGTAAAATGGTTCGACACACCGGGAGCCACCATTCACCGAGCGACGCTTGGCGGCGTGATTCCACGGCTTGGAGGCGTGCATTACTAACCGTGACCGAAGGCTGGCAATTTAACACCGCACCGTGGGCTCTCGCCACCGCCGCTGCATTCCTCGCGGCGAGCGTCTGGTTCTTCTTCCGCTCGCTGAAGCGCGAGGGCTCGGATGGCTGGCATGTCGCGCTGCATTTGTTGCGGCTTATCATCGCCGTCGCCGTGGCTGTCACGCTGCTGAAGCCCGAGCGTGTGGTGCTGGCGAAGCACTCGGAGCAGCCGCGTGTAGTCGTGCTTTGGGATGGCTCGGGCTCGATGAAAACGAAGGACGTGCTCACAGGAGAAAAGGACACGACAACTCGCGAGGCTTGGCTGAAGCAGCAGGTCGAGGCGAAGTTTTGGGAGCCGCTGGCGAAGCGGTATAACGTCACCATCGAGCCGTTTTCTACGCCGCCCGATGACCCGAAATCTCTCGATGCTGAGACGCAAATCGGCAGTGACCTGAATACGCCGCTCGACCGTGCGCTCAAGCAATACAGCGACCTCCGCGCCGTCGTGATGCTCTCGGATGGCGACCGCAACTTGGGCGAAAATCCCATCACGGCGGCCACCGCGTTGGCGCGGAAGGATGTGCCGATTTACACCGTCGGCGTCGGCAGCGAGACGTATCTGCCGGATGTGGAAGTCATCAGCGTGCTCGCGCCGAGCTACGCGCTGATCAACGAGCGCGTGAGCATCGTCGTCACGCTGCAAAACCGTCTGCCTCGCGAGGTGAAGACGACGGTGAACATTTCCGGCCCCGGCGGCGCGACGGGCTCTAAAAAGGTGACGCTGCCCGCGATGGCGCAGATGCAGGAGATGATCGTTTTCACCCCGCAGAATGAAGGCGCGGGCGACTTCAAAGTGAGCATCCCCGTTGAGCGCGAAGACGTTTTTCCACTCAATAACGAGCGCACATTCCCCCTCGCCGTGCGCAAGGAGACGCTCAAGGTGCTCGTCGTCGATTCGCAGCCGCGCTGGGAGTTTCGCTACCTGCGCAACGCCCTCCAGCGCGACCCGAGTGTGGTCGTGAATACCGTGCTCTTTCACCCGCAAATCGGCATGGGCGAAGGCGTCGGCTACTTGCCGGAGTTCCCCACGAAGAAGGAAGATTTGCAGGGCTACGATGTCGTCTTTCTCGGCGATGTCGGCGTCGCGCAAGGACAGCTCACGCCCGAGCAGGCACAGTTGCTCGCGGGCCTCGTCACGCAGCAAGCGAGCGGCCTCGTATTTTTGCCCGGACCACTCGGCAGACAGAAAACGCTCGAAGGCACCGCGCTCGCCGACCTCGTGCCGGTGGAGACGGATTACACGAAAGGAATCGGCGTCGTCAGCGGCGCGGAGGCACGGCTGGAGCTGTCCACGCGCGGCCTCAACCACTGGCTCACCATGCTCGCGACAGACCCGAGCGCGAACCAAGCCGTGTGGCGCGGATTGCCGGGATTTTACTGGTACGCGCCCGTGGTCAAAGCGAAGGGCGGCGCGGAAGTACTCGCGGTCCACGAAGCCGCACGGAATCAAAGCGGACGCATCCCGTTGCTCGTCACACGTGCCGCTGGAAACGGCAAAGTTTTATACATGGGCACCGATTCCGCGTGGCGCTGGCGCAAAGGCGTGGAGGACACTTACCACTACCGGTTTTGGGGCCAAGTCGTGCGCTGGATGTCGCATCAGCGCCACCTCGCGCAGGAGGAAGGAATCCGCTTTTTCTACAGCCCCGAGCAGCCCCGGCGCGGCGACAAAGTGCGGCTCAACGCCACCGTCATGGACAAGCTCGGCGTGCCCGTCACGAGCGGCAAAGTCACCGTCACCGCCAAAGCCCCCGACGGCACCAGCGAGACCATCGAGCTAGTCAACGAAGACGCCGAATGGGGAGTTTACACCGGCCCGTTCATCCCGCGCGAAGGCGGCAAATACGAACTCGAAGTCGCCAGCGAAACCGCCGACCGCCGGATGAAGACGACGCTCGAAGTCTCAGTCCCCACTTTAGAAAAAGAAGGACTGCCCGCAAAGCTCGACGTGCTCCGCGAACTCAGCGCACTCACGCAAGGCAAGTTCCACACACCCGCCGAACTCTCACAGCTCGTGAACAGCCTCTCGCTCCTGCCCGAGCGCAAGCCCGACGAACTCCGCCTCCGCCTTTGGTGCCACCCGTTTTGGTGCGCCGGTTTATTGGCAGCGTTCGTCGCATACTGGGTCGGTCGCAAACTCGGCGGGCTAATCTAAAGATTGCTTCGCACCAACTCCGTCCGATGAATCACAAACGCACGCAGGCAAGAATTGCCCTCGCGTGGCGAGGGCGGGTCAGAACGTCGTTTTTTCGCACGGGCCGCGAATTGCGGAAATCCGCGTCAGCTTGCTGCCGTGAAGTTCGCCTCTGCTTGCGCCCAATTTACGACGGACCAGAAAGCTTTGACGTAGTCGGGGCGGCGATTCTGATAATTGAGGTAGTATGCGTGTTCCCACACGTCGAGGCCGATGACGGGTGTTCCTTCGCAGCCGGCGACGGCTTTGCCCATGAGCGGGTTATCTTGGTTCGGCGTGGAGCAGATTTCGAGTTTGCCACCATTGACGACGAGCCATGCCCAGCCGGAGCCGAAGCGACCTGCGGCGGCTGCTGCGAATTTTTCCTGGAATGCTTCGAAGCTGCCAAACGTCGCGGCAATTGCGTCGGCGAGTTTGCCGACGGGCTTGCCTTCTGCGCCCGCTTTCATGCTCTGCCAGAAGAAGCTGTGGTTCCAATGCCCGCCGCCGTGGTTACGGACGGCTCCACGGATGGCCTCGGGGGCGGTGCTGACGTTTTTGCAAAGGTCGGCAAGCGACGTACCAGCGAGCTCTGGTGCGGATTCGAGGGCCTTGTTCAGCATCGTGACGTAAGTCTGATGATGCTTGCCGTGGTGGATTTCCATGGTGCGCGCGTCAATGTGCGGCTCGAGTGCGTTGAGGGCGTAAGGTAGTGTCGGTAGTTCGTGTGCCATATTATTAAGGGCGAGAGATTGAGGAGTGGATGGGCGGATTGCAAGTGCGGCGACTGGCTGGTTTTTGGCGGGGCGCATTTTTTGCGAAGCGCGCGTTGCGTCCCGCGTCGCGCCTGCTAGGGACTTGTCCGCGATGGCGAACTCGTCTTTTTACATCCTCGCAGCCGATCAAAGCGGCGGGCTCATTTATGCGTTTGAACACTGTACGCTGCCGGGGAAACTCGTGCTGCTCGCGCTGTTCTTCGCGTCGTTGCTTTCTTGGACGGTGATGTGGACGAAGTTCCGCCAACTCCGGCGTTCGCAGGCGCGACGGGAGGATTTTCTGAGTGCGTTTCGAGGTAACCGTCAGCCGCTCAATCTCTATGAAGCGCAGGAGCTTTTTCGGGGGACGCCGGTTTTCTCGGTGTATCAGGATGGGTGCGAGGAGCTGTGCTTGCAGATGCTCGGGTCGGCTGAGGTAGATGAAACTTTCGCCGCACGGCTGGAGACAGCGGTGCGGATTTCTCCCGCGCAGATGGGCGTGGTGAAGTCTGCGCTGGAGCGCTCGGTGGGCGAGAGTGCGCTGGCTCTGGAGTCTCGCATGGTGCTGCTCTCGACGGTGGTGAGCGGCGCGCCTTTCCTCGGTCTGCTCGGGACGGTGTGGGGCGTGATGGAGACGTTCGGCGATGTGGGGCAGGCCGGAAAGGCGAACCTCGCGACGATGGCTCCAGGTGTCTCGGCGGCGCTGATCACCACGGTGATGGGGCTTCTCGTGGCGATCCCGGCGATGTTCGGGCACAATTATCTCATCAGCTCGTTGCGCGGGATGGTCGTGGAGCTGGAGCTTTTCGCCGCAGAACTAGCGAGCGTCTTTGAGCACAAGTATGTGGACCACCACGCGCCCCGCCGGGAGCCCACAGTATGAAGCGCAAGTTCTCCGACCGTCATCAACTCGCCACCGTGAGCGAGCTAAACGTCACCCCGCTACTCGATCTCGCTTTCGTGCTGCTGATCATTTTCATGATCACCACGCCGCTCATCGAAAACAGCACCGACCTCGTACTGCCCAGCGGCGACCCGCAGGGGAACCCCGTGAACCCCGACAAAGTGCTGGCCGTCTCCATCCTCGCCGACGGAAGCATCACCATAGACGCGCAACCCGCGACGCTCGACGACATAGAGTCCGGGCTGGCCGCGCAAGTCTCCAAAGACCCGCAAACCGCCGTGCTCATCCGCGCACACAAAGACAACAGCGTGCAAAAACTGACCGACGTGATGGAGACGGTGAAACGTGCAGGCGTAAAAAAAATCGGCATCGGCAACACGCCGAAAGCAGAATAGCGCCCGATGTATTCCGACCCACTAGCACCTGAGCGTGACCGAGGAGACCGTTTCTGGGGGACGTTCCTCATCGTGCTGCTGTTGCACACTGCCGTCATCGGCGTTGGCATCTATGTGTCGCGCGTGCTTTTCCCTCTGCGACCGCCGGAACAAATCACATGGCTCAATGGCGGCGCAATCCAACCCAGCCAAGCGCCAGAACCCACGCAGCCCGAGACAAAAGAAGCGCCGCCCCAGCCCATCGAGCCACCACCACAAGAGCCAAAAACACCCGGCGACATCGTAGAGCCCACTCCCACACCAGCACCGACTCCCGCCCCGACCCCTACTCCGAAACCAACCACGCCGAAACCTACGACCCCAAAGCCCAAAGCCACACCGACTCCGATAAAACCGCCCATAAAAACTACCCCTCGCCCGGTCGTAAGAAAGCCCACAGAGCCACAGCCGACTCCGCGTGATGGCGCTGCTCCGCAAGCCGGCACCAAGCCCGGCCCCGGCGCGGCGAATGGGACGGGCACGAGCGCGGTCATCGCGGAGCAAACGAAGCGTTACTTCGACCTCATTCACGGGGATTTCGAAGCACTGTGGAAGCAACCTCTCACCGCAGAAGATGCAAATGCCGGAGCACAGCGGGGCGTCATTCGATTTCGTGTCGCCGCCGATGGCGCAGTGCTCTGGGCGCGACTCGCGAGATCGAGCGGGAGCCGGATCGTGGACGATTCGTTGGAAGCGGTATGCCGCCAATTGACGCGTCTTCCTCCCCCCTCGCCCGCGATTCAAATCGGCGGCTGTTTCGAGGGCTCCATCGAGATGGTGCTCAATCGCTAAAGCGCGTTATGGACGCGCCTTGCTCGCAGTTTCCGTGGGGAACTCCGTCGGCACCGCAGTCGTCACTTTTCCCGTAGCGGCCCACTCGGTCCCGCGACGGAGTGTGACGGCGAAGCCCACGCAATTTACCGAGGTGGTGTCGTGCCCGAGCGCGGTGTGAAAAACTCGGCCTTTACCGTAATCAATCGCCATCAGCAGTGGCTCATCTTCGCCGGTTCCGCCTTTGTCCGGGGAGGACTTTGCGCTCGCCAGCACCGTCACATTTTTCGCGGGCCCACGCAGACGATCGTAGAGTTCATCCGCCGTGTGCATCCATTTTGCAGGGACTCCCGCCATGATGGGGTGCGTCGGAGCTTGCGCCGTCATCACGTATTCGTGTTTCGCTCCATGACTTCCACCACGGCCCGGCGTGGTGTCGGACGTCCATTTGTTATCCCTCAGGCGGAGGTAAGGGCCGCTCTTCTCGGAACGTCCGCCCCAGCCGCCAAGGCCGATCATTTCATTGTAGGCGAGCCATTCCGGGAACGAATTATTCGCCGCATGGACGGGGACAAAGCCGCCGCCGCCGCTCACATATTTCTCAAAAGCAGCACGCACATCCTCGGGCCAGAGCTTCCCGTTGTAATTGCTCACGACGACTTGGTAGTCCGCGAACTTCGGCTTCCACGCAGCCCATTTATCCTCCGGCGCTTTATTGTCCGGCGCAGTGGATACGTCCACTTTGCACAAGCCACCCTCTTCCAAAATCGCCTTCAAAACCGGCGAAGTCTGCACCCAGTTGTGGTTGTTCTGCCCATCTACGAGCAAGACCTTGAGAGGCTCGGCGTGGGCTACGATGGTTCCGATAGAGAGAAGAAGAATGGCGTTTTTCATAAAATGCAGCGTCTCCATCGCAAGAATCCGCGAACGGCGCAAGCGAGCAAATCTACTTACGCTTCGAGGTAGAGAATCCGCGCGCAGTTCAAACAAGTCGTCACCTCTTTTGCTGCCTTGACGGAGTGGACGATGTGCGTCTGCGCCTTTACGTGGCAACCTTGGCACGTTTCGTTGGAAAGCGCTGCGACGGCGAGCCCGTCCTTGCGTTCAAAAAGGCGGCGATAATCGTCGAGAAGCTCTTCGTCCACAGCAGCGGCGAGTTTGTCACGGTCGGCCTGAACATCGGTGACTTGGGCCTCCAGCGCTATCGCCTTTGCGTCAATGTCGGCGGTTTGCCGCTGGACGAGCGCACGGGTGTCGGCGGTGTCCTTCTCCGCCGCTGCGATGACGGGCTTTTGCGCCTCGGCGGCTTCCATCCATGCCAGCTCTTTGTCTTCGATCCCGGCGATTTCTTTTCGCAGACTCTCGATGGCGTGGTCGTAGGCTTGGTATTCGTCGTTCTTTTTTGTACCGAGCTTCTGTTGCTCATACTTACCGATCCGGTCTTCGCGGGCGCGGACTTCGTTTTCCAGTTCCTTGCGCTTCACTTCGATTTCCTTGGCCTTGAGGCGCGCGGCATCGAGCGTCGCAGAAGCCGTGGTGAGACGAGCTTCCATCGCCTTTTTTTCCAGCGGAGCGTTTTTAAGTTCGAGCTTTAATTGGCGCAACTTGCGGTCGCGATCTTGGATGACGAGGAGTTGAGTGACAGCGGGCAGAATCATTACGCGTGAACTTGGGCGGGAAGCCGCGAGCCGTCAACGCCCAAGCCCTTCTTGGGGACAAAAAACCGCCCGCTAGTTTCCCAGCGGGCGGTCTTTGAAGTTTGTGCGAACGCTCGGTTTAGCCGATGAGCGCTTTCACGACCTTGCCGTAGTTATCGGTGAGGCGGAAGTCGCGGCCATTGTAGCGGTAGGTGAGCTTCTCGTGGTCAAAGCCGAGGAGCGCGAGCTGTGTGGCGTGCAAGTCGTGGATGTGAACTTTGTTCTCCACGGCTTTCGAGCCGAACTCGTCTGTCGCGCCGTAGGCTTGGCCGCCTTTGACGCCGCCGCCTGCCATCCATGCCACCATTGCGCGTCCATTGTGGTCGCGACCCGCAGCGTCGTTGCCGTTGCGGTCTTTGGTGACGGTGCGGCCGAATTCGCCGCCCCAGATGATGAGCGTCTCGTCGAGCAGACCGCGCTGACGCAGGTCGTTGATGAGCGCTGCAGCAGGTCCATCAATGGCACCAGCGGTGCGTGGCAGGCCAGTTTCGATGCCGCCGTGCATGTCCCATCCACCGTGCTCTACTTGGACGAAGCGGACGCCGCGTTCCACGAGGCGGCGGGCGACGAGGAGCTTGGAGCCCATGTCGGTTTTGCCGTACATCGTCTGGATGTCTTCGGGCTCTTTGGTCACGTCGAAAGCGTCGGTGGCTTCGCTCTGCATCTTGAACGCCATTTCAAAAGCCTCAATACGGGCCTCAAGTTGCGCATCTTTCTGAAGTGCCTTCGCGTGCTCTTTGTTCAGCTCTTTCACGAGGTCGAGTTGGCGGCGTTGGCGCTCCTGAGGGCTGAATTGATTCCGGATGTTCAGAATCACGTCATCGAGATTCATTCCACGGCTGTAGTTGACGTTCACGCCTTGGAAGACGCCGGGAAGGAACGAAGCCTGACGCCATTCTGGGCGACCACCGATGGTGATGAAGCCGGGCATGTTTTGGTTATCCGTGCCGAGGCCATAGACGGACCACGAGCCAAACGATGGCTTGGGAAGCTGGAGCGATCCGGTGTTCATGAAGCGCTGGGCGACTTCATGTGCTGGAACGTCGGTCCACAGCGAGCGGATGACGGCGATATCGTCGGCGACTTCGCCGAGCTTCGGGAAGACTTCCGAGATTTCGAGGCCGGACTTGCCGCACTTTGGAAATTTGAACGGCGACCCGAACGCGATACCGTCGTGGCCGGGGATGGTTTTGTTGTCGTATTTCGCCAGTTCGGGCTTCGGGTCGAACGTATCAACTTGCGTCGGACCGCCTGATGCAAAGATGTGGATGACGTGCTTTGCTTTGGCCGGAAAGTGGGGCTGCTTCGGCAGGAGCGGGTTCAAGCTCGTGCTTCCAGGAGCGAGCGCGGCAGCACCTTCAGCAAACGGGTTAATGCCAAATAGTGCGGCGAGACTCATCGCGCCGAAGCCCATGCCGGTGCGCGAAAGGAATTGACGGCGCGTGAAGATCACATCTTCGAGCGATGGCGAATGTTCACGAATGAATTTATCTGTGGGACGTTGCGGTATCATGTTTTTGTTTTGCGGTTAGTTTGTGTGACGAAATCAGTTTTGTAGTTGCCATAGAGGAAATAGCCCTGCAAGCGGTCTTTTAGAGTTTTATTTCAATAAGACGGAAACCGGCAACGCAAGAAATGCACCATATTTTATGCAATTACTCCGAACACGCCCCGTTCCGCGGCGCATAAATTTCTGTCTAAAATAACGCAACGGCGTGGGCCGCTGCGGCACTCGCCAGTCCCCCGAGATTGTAGCCGCCTTCGAGCATGCTCACCACGCGCCCGCCTGCTGTCTTTTCCGCGATGGCTCGGACGATGGCGGTAAGATCACTGAAATCTTTGTCCGTGAGCGTGAAGTTCCCCAGCGGATCGCCCTGCCGCGAATCGAAGCCAGCGCTGATCATCACGAGCTCCGGGCGGAACTTTTCCATCGCAGGAACGAGCTTCATCTCAAAAGCCCCGATGATTTCCTCGCGGCCACTTCCAGCCGGGAACGGGCAGTTCAGAGTGGTGCCTTTTCCTACGCCTGCTCCGGTTTCATTCGCGGCACCGGTCCCTGGGTACCACGGCGATTGGTGAGTGCTGAAAAAGAACACGCTGCCGTCTTCGTAAAAAATATCCTGCGTGCCGTTCCCGTGATGCACATCCCAATCCACAATCAGCACGCGTCCGATTCCGAGCCGTCGTTGCGCATGTCGCGCGGCGATGGCTACGTTGTTCAGAACGCAAAAGCCCATCCCTTTGACAGCGTTTGCGTGATGTCCCGGCGGGCGCACGAGACAGAATGCCGTCTTTGCCTCGCCCTTCACCACTGCATCCGTCGCGGCGATCGCGCATCCGGCGGCGGCCGTCGCCGCGTCCCACGATTCCGGGCCGATGTTCGTGTCTCCAGTGCTGAGATGATCGTAGCCGCCGAGAATCTCCCGCTCGGCGAGGTCAAGGTAGCGCGGTACGTGCGCAAGTTCGAGGTCCTCTCGATTCACTGCACGAGGGCCGATGACCTTGGCTCTTGCGATGACGCCAGCAGCGTCCAACGCCGCATAAACCGCGCTGTAGCGCGCCGGTTGTTCGGGATGCCCTTTGCCGGGATTATGTGTCTTGCATGCGGGATCGGTGGCGAAAATCATGAGCTACTTATCGTCCGAGTTCCTTATTGAGCAATCTTAAGGTCGTTATCCGCTTCGCTGGGTGGCGAGCATTTGGGCGTTTCTCCTGATGAGGATGGGTCGATTCGGCTCACGGCGCGGGTGTGACGACTTTATAAAACCTCGCGCCGGTTCCGAGCATTGGGTCGGTGAATGTCTGCGCACCGCTCGTCACGGGCGTGATGACTGCGCCGAGCGGCGTCCATGTCACGAGGTCGGGGGAGGTAAAGACGCGGTAGGTTTTTCCCGAGGCGGCGGAGAATGTGCCGGAGATGCTGCCGTCGCCGTTTTTCACGGTGCTGGAAATCACAAAGCGACTCGCCGCATTGCCGGCTTCGGTCCCGGCGGTCCATTCGGTGAGATTGCTTTGCCCGTCGCCGTCGGTGTCGGCGGGGACGCTGCCGGGATTTGGCGCGAAGGCAAACCAGCGGACTGCTTCTGGCACTCCGGGCGCCTCGGTGCTGCCGAGGATGAAGTGCAGCGATGAGCCGGAGCCGTCGGCGGCGAGGGGCCACGGGGCGGTGTCGTTGTAAGTGACTTCCTGGATCGTGCTGTTGCCTGCATCGTCGAGCGCGACGTGTTCGCCGCCGTCGCTGAGATTCGTGTCGTTTGCAAACTCACCCGCGATGCGGAATCCCGCGCCGAACGCCGCGGTAAATGCGGCGGTGTTTCGGACGACGAAGATGCGTTCGCCGGGCGTGAGCGTGGAGGCGGTGAATGCAAACTCAACGCCGTCGCTGAAGTGAATGCCGGTGAGATCGAGCGTCACGGTCGTGCTCGTGTTTTGTAGCTCGATGAACTCCGCGAGGTCGTCGCCGGGCGGATGATAGTGCAGCTCGGTGATGCGCAAATGCTGCTGCGCCGGGCTTGGCGTGGCGGGAAGTGTGATGCTCGCAATCGTGGTCCCGGCGACGTTCTTGACCGTGAGCGTTTCGCCGAGATTGCTGAGATGGCCGGATGCGTCGCCGGTGACGAATCGCCGCTCCGCACCGCGCGGTCCGGTTGTGCGCTGGCGGAACGCGTAGCGGTTTGGCGTGACGTAGATGCTCTCGCCGGGCAGCACGACCGTCCCGCCTTTGAAGGTAAATGTGACGCCGCCGCTGAGCGCCCAGCCGCTCATATCCACGGAAGCCGTGCCGGTGTTTCGCAGCTCGATGAACTCCTGATCCTGGATGCCGCTCGCAGGATTTGCCTCGATGGCGCCGAATGTGATGCCGGGCGCCGCCGGCTGGCTGGCTGGGATTCCCGCGCTGCCGACGCCGGTCGAAAAATTGAGCGTCTCGGGCGCAGCGTGCGTCGTCATGAGGTATCCAACACGGGGCGCGAGGTATTCGTTTTTGATGCGGTCCATCGCCTGCGTGAGCGTGACGATTCCACCGCCAGTCCAGTTAAAGTGCGAATTCGCGCCCCACTTCGCATGGTCGGCGTCCACGTCGGCTTGGAGCGTGGGTTTCAAAACATCCATGCGGTTTTGGAACCAGTTCGTCGCGAGAAATTGGTCATTCATCCCGCGGATGCGGCGCACGAGCATGGCGCGGGTGCGAGGGTTGGCGACGATGGCTTCCTGCAAGCGGTTGAACTTGTTTGCTTGAAGCTGCCACGGACGCACGCCGAGGAACGGATGACTCGCGCACGCTGGTGTGGACGGCGAGTTTTGCGCATAGACGATCGTGTCGGTGTTCAGCGCGTCGGGCCCGAGGCTGAGGTCGAGGTCCCACGGGATGAACATCCATTCGCGCGAGCCGTCGCTGTCGCGATACATGAAGTAGTTTTTGTTCGATGCGTCTATGTTCTGCGTGATGGCGACGCCGGCCATGAAGTTCACGACTTGCGGCACGTCGAGATTGTCAAAGAGCCACGTCTCCAGCGTTGTGCCGGTGAGTCCCATCGCGGTGACGAGCGCGTCAAGGTCGGCGTAGCCTTCATCGGGCCGCGTCTTTTTATCGAAAGCCGACGCCGCTGTGAAATCGCACGCGCCATGGTCGCCAACGGCTTTGTAGTAGGAGCCGTCGGGGTCGAGTCCGTAGCGACCGAGGAAATCGCCGTCCGGCTGTTCGACATAAAGCGCGACGGAATAGAACGCGCCGTTCTGCCGGACGTGGACCGGGAATATCTCCGGCGTCGCGAGCCCAGTGGCGCGGTACATTTCGCTAACCATCTGCGCGCGGACGTAGCTCTTGTCGGTAAATGTCGTGTTTAGATCGAACTCATCCACGCGGCCCTGCGTCGCTCGGAGGCGGAACTTGTGGCCTTTGTTGAACTCGACCTTGTAGCTCTTCTTCGGCCAGCCGATGGACGTGTTGCCGCGGATTCGCGTGAAGCAATTGTCGTAAAACTCGCCGTCGTAAAACATCTCGCAGCGCGTGCCGGTGATGAGCTCCGCAGCCGCAGCGTTTTCGACAAAACGATGGATGACCGGCAGCGGCGAAGTGATGCCGGGGTCCGCGATCACCGTGCCGAGATACTGCGGCGATTCGCTATGCAAATAACGCGGCCAGCGGGCGGTGGTGTTCTGGATGGTTTGCGTGGTAATGTACCACCGGACCATTTGTCCCGCAGTCGTACCGAGGCTGGCGGGGATTTGTGCGGTCCATTGCAAATCGTTCGGAGTCGTATCGCCATTGATCCCACTGTCGTTCATGGCGACCGTCTGCTCCGGCCCATACATCAGCCGGTAATGAAGCGTGGCGCTGTAGATGTAATTCGGATCATCATCAGGGCCGACCACTTCTGACTGATACGCACGTAGAAAGGCCGACACGGTGATCGCCTGTCCGGCAGTCGGTGCGGCTGGAATGTATTGTGTGTTGCGAATCTGCGCCCCGCCGGAGTAGCGCGGCGCGACGTTTGGGTAGCCAGGGGTTGCCACCGGAAAATATGCGACGCTGAAAACGTTTCCGACCAAACCGACGCTGACATTTGTTTCCGACGGAACCCACTGCGTCGGGGTCGCCGGGACGTAATTGAACGGGGCGTTATAGCTGTGAACAATCGTGACGCCGTCCGGCGCGACGAGTTTTAGATCCTCGCCATCCGGATCGATTTGGAAATTCGTGTGCAGCGGCTGGCCCGCGATACGGCGGTTCTTCCCGCTCGCCCAAACCAACAGATATTGCCCGGCATTCAGTGTCACCGCCGGGAACCGCCAAGTCGCCGATGAGTCCCGCAAGTAGTAGCCGTCGAGATTCACCGCCGCGGCCGTTCCATTATAAAGCTCGATCCAGTCCGACGAATCCCGGTCTTCGTCTTCGATTCCGCCGACGTTGTCCGCCATGTATTCGTTGATCACGAGCGCCGTCGGAGGCGCGGGCGGTGTGGCGTTCGTGATGTCGAGACCCGCTGCGCCCGCAGCGAAAAGATTGTAAATCTCATTCGCCGAAAGCGCGCGATTCCACAGCGCCACATCGTCGATGAGCCCCTGCCAATGGCTGTCGGTCGAGGCTCCTACAATCTTCGCCCCGATGCTCAGCGCTTGCGGCGGAGTAAAGAGCGCACCGCTGTAAGCCGTCGCCGCCACTTGCAGCCCATTGCGGAAAACTCGGAGATTCGCTCCATCCGCCGTGCAGGCCACGTGCTGCCACGAGCCCGTCGGGAAAACGCCCGCTTCCTTCGCATTGGGAAACGTGCTCGTCAGCCCGATGTAATTGCTCAGCTCGCCCGTGCCCGATTCGAGACCGAAGTGAAACTCCCCGTACCAGTTTTTGACGATGCTCGCCCACACCGGACGCGAATCCGCCCACACCCACGCCGAGATGGAATAGTTCGCCGCCGTCTTCGGAAAATTCGGCACGATCACATGCTCGCCCGTCGAGCCAGCAGCGAAACGCAGCGCGCCGCCCACTTTCCCCGCCGTCCAGTAAGCATTCGTTGCCGCGGAAAAATTCGTGAGCACCCCGCTGTTATGCTGGCCCGACGTATCCGCCGCCGTCCCGCCCATCGTTTCATCGAAGCGCCAGTAACCCGCGAGATTCTGCAAAATGCCGCTCGCCGCCGGAGCCAGCGGAACCACCGTCGCCAGCGTCGCCGCGCTGCTCGTCACCGAGCCCTGCGCATTCATCACCACCACGTCGTAGCTCGCCGCATCGCCCGCCGCCACCGGCGAAATCGTGAGCGTCGCCGCCGTCGCCCCGCCAATCGGCACCGTGCCCTTCCGCCATTGATACGTCAGCGGCGCACCGCCAGCCACGACCGAAAAAGTCGCCGTCCCGCCAATCGGCTGAGTCTGCGAACGCGGCGCCGTGCCGATGACCGGCGGCGAAGCCACTTCCTCCGTGAGCGCCACCGCAGAAATCGCCGGATTCCCCGACAAATCCGCCAGCCCCCGATCCAGCCGCAGGTCGATGCCGTCCGCATCCGCCACCGTGCGCAACCGCAGCACCCGATTGAAAGGACTGCCCTGCGGCACCAGCCAATCGTTCTTCGCCATCACCCCATCCACCAGCACATCCATTACGCGACCACCCGACGGCGCGAACGCATCCAGCGCGAGAATATCGATGATGTAAGTCTTCCCCACAGTCGCCGCGAGTTTCATCACAAAAAAGCCCGAGCCCCCATGCAGCCCGCCCTTGCTGAGCGAGTCCCGCGCAGCCTGCTCCGGCGCCCCCGTCCACGTAAAACCGCCAATCGCATAAGTCAGCGGAGCCGTGGTAAAAGTGATCCCCGTCGCCGCATCATTCACGCCGAGATTGCCCGTCAGCGTAGTGCCCAAAAGGGTCACCGTCGGCGCATTCGCCGCACTGTTCCCGAAGTTCCACCCCTTGCTCGTCGCATTGCGATAGCTCAAAAAATCCGTCGTAAACCCAAACACCGCCGTATCCGAAACCACCTCCACCGCACGCGACGAGATAGAGCTACAAAACAAAAGTGCTGCGAGGAAAAGAAGACGTTTCATGGTCAGATGAAAGACACCCCTACTCCATCTCCCGCGCAGAGCAAAGCAAAGTAACGCCGATAACTTTCCCCCATTTCTCGGATTCGGCGCAGGTCCCTCGCATAGAGTGGTGCAGCCATTAGGAGTCGAACCTAAAACCTTCTGATTCGTAGTCAGATGCTCTATCCAATTGAGCTATGGCTGCTTTTCCTGCGGTAAAAACAGGGCGCGAAAGAGAGCATACGGCGCACTCTGTTGGCAACTTTTATTTCACGCCGAGTTCGCTGATGAGCATCTTTAGCGTCACCCGGCCTACGATTTCGAGGCTTTCGGCGCTCAGTTTATCGACGGAATCCGCCGCGGTGTGCCAGAATTGGTTCTCGGTCGAGGTATAGTTGAAGTCGATGATGTCCATTGCCGGAATTCGCGCGATTCTGGCGATGGGTTCGTGGTCGTCGAGAATCGACCCGGGGGCAAAGCCGAATTTGTTGCGGAAGCCCAGTTCCTCGGCAGCTTTGAAAATCCCGCCGGAGAGATTCGGCGGGGTGTCCGAGGGGAGCGTGATGGTGAGTTCTTTGTCGCCGATCATGTCCCAGACAATCGCAAAACGAAATTGTCGCGCCCTGCTGCGCACTTGCTTCGCGTAGTATCGGCTGCCGACGAGTCCATCGGGGCCAGACTCGACGTTGCGGCTAATCTGCTCGACGCCTTCTTCGCCGTCGAAAAAGACGAGTTCAAATTGCTGTGCGAACTCCGGGGACTGGGCGAGCACGCGGGAAAGTTCGAGCAGCGCACCAGTCGAGCTGCCGGCATCATTCGCACCGACAAAGCGGATGGGCATGAGCTTCGTGTCGAAGTGTGAACCGATGATTACCCGCTGCGTGGCGCGGGAGGCGGGCTGGCCTTTCACTGCGGGAAAACGGGCGATGATATTGGCAAAAACCGTTTTACCGCGACCGGATACGGGAGTTTCGCGAAACTCCTGCCGCTCAGCTTCCCAGCCGTTTTTAGCGAGTGTCTCGCTGATATACTGGCGTGTTTTTTCGATGGCTGAGGATCCACTCGGGCGTGGTCCGAAATCGACGAGGCGCTGCGTCTCTTGGAGCGCCTTTTCTCCCGAAAACTCTTTCCAGAGTTCCGGCGACACAGCGACCGATGGCGGCGTTTCGGGCAGTGGTGTCGCGGGCTTTTCGCTGCATGCGGAAAAGCAGCAAGCAGCAATGATGGCGAGACGCCGCGCAGTCTTTTTCAAAGCGTTATTCCTCCGGAAGTCCGAGCAATTTCAGGATGCGCTGAAGGTCATCGTTGCCGTAGTACTCGATCTCGATGCGGCCTTTTTTTTCGCCGTGGGCGAGGCTGACTTGTGTGGCGAAGTGTTGTCGGAGGCGATTTTGCAGGTGGGCGATGGCGGGCTCGACTTGAGGGCTGCTGGCGGGGCCACGTTTGGGTTTGTTAGTTCCATTTCCGGCGAAATGGTCAGCCATGAGTTGCTCGGATCCGCGCACGGTGAGGCCACGGCGGAGGGTTTCCTCGGCGAGCTTGAGTTGTTCTTCGTGGGATTTTACGCCGAGGAGGACTTTGGCGTGGCCGACGGAGAGGCGCTCTTGGACGACCCATGTCTGCACTTGCTCGTGAAGCTCGAGGAGGCGCATAGCGTTGGCGACGGCAGCACGGCTCTTGCCGACTTTTTGGGCGATGTCTTCCTGCTTCATCTGGAAGTCTTTCGCGAGGCGGGAAAATGCGCGGGCTTCTTCGATGGGGTTTAGGTCTTCGCGTTGGATGTTCTCGATGAGCGCCAGCTCTAGGACGTCTTGGTCTGTGGCGCTGCGAACGATGATGGGCGCTTCTTTAAGCCCACATTTTTGCGCAGCTCGCCAGCGGCGTTCGCCGGCGATGAGCTCCATTTTTTCGCCGACGCGACGGACGATGAGCGGCTGCATGATGCCCTTTTGCGCGATGCTGTCGGCGAGCTCTTGGATGTGCTCGTCGCGGAACTCAGTACGCGGCTGCCACGGCGACGGGACGATCTGATCGAGCGCGATCATTTGCACGCGTTCGCCGTCGGCCTCGATGGGCGTCGGCGATGCGACGCGGGTGTTGATGAGAGCACTGAGGCCCTTTCCGAGCGCTGGTTTTAGCATAAGGGCGAGAGGGGTAATGGGTAAGCGCAGGCTCGGCAATTCCGAATGACGTACCGGCGCGCTTTCTATAAACACGGCGGCGTGCTCATCGAAAAACTCCGCGTCATCCACGACCGCACACCGCGCGGCGCTGCGGTGAATATGGCCTTTGACGAAGTGCTGCTAGAGCGCATCGCCGCGCCCACGCTGCGGCTCTACTATTGGGAAAAAGAGGCGATGAGCTTCGGCTACTTCATCCGCTACGCATCCGTCGCGGCGCTGGCGAATGGGCGCGAACTCGTCCGGCGAATGACGGGCGGCGGCATCGTGGAACATGGCGCAGACCTGACGTATTCGCTGCTCTTCCCGGCTGGCCACGCGCTGGCGGAATGCCCGCCGAGAGAGAGCTACCGCGCGGTCCACACGGCCATCGCGCAGTGGATGGCTTCGCGGGGACTTCTCGCGAATCTCGCGCCACCGCCGACTGGCACGGGCGATGTGTGTTTTGAAAAAGCGGCCGAGTTCGACCTCGTCGCTGCCGAGCGAAAGATCGCCGGGGCCGCCCAGCGCCGCACACGGATCGGGCTACTGCATCAGGGCAGCATCCACTGCGACTGCGAGCGGGCGGAGTTCCCGCGTGCGTTCACTCCAACGTGGCAGGAGGAGCCCGCCGAGCCCGCGCTCGCGCTGCTTGCCGAAGAGCTGGCGGCGAGGAAATACGCGCTGCAATCGTGGACTGAACGGGTGTGAGAGATTTCCCCAAACAATCCGCGTCGGCGAGGCTCTGCATGAGTCCAAGCCATGAACTACTTCAAAGCCTTCGCCTTCGCCCTCACCGCCACCGCAGTCTTCGCCGCAGACGACGAGAAAGACTTCACGCCGCTCTTTAACGGCAAGGACACCACCGGCTGGCACCTGCGCAATCCAAACGGCCACAACTCGTGGACCGTCGAGGGCGGCGTGCTGAAAAACACCGTCAACAAAGGCGAGCACGGCACCGACCTCGTGGGCGATGCGAAGTTCTGGAACTTCACCGTGCGCTACGAATACCAAGTGCCCGATGGCTCAAACTCCGGCTTCTACCTGCGCGGGCGGCACGAGATTCAAATCTTCGGCGACTACGGCAGCGGCAAGCTGGCGAAGGGCGGCAATGGCGGCATCTACAATACCAAGGCGCCGTCCGAATTTGTAAGCAAGCCCGCGGGCGAGTGGCAGACGGCGGAAGTGACGATGATCGACAACAAAATAACCGTCATCCTCAACGGCAAAAAGATTCACGACAACGTAGAGTGCAACGCCCCGACAGGCTCGCAGCTCGACGACAAAGTGAAAGAGCCCGGCCCATTCTTCCTGCAAGGCGACCACGGGACGGTTTCCTTCCGCAACATCCGCGTGAAGGAACTGGCGAAGTAGCACGATTCCTTAAACGAAAAAACTCCTCGCCGAGATACTGTCCCACACTGTGAGAAAGGGTTGCAAAACTCTCTCCCAGCGGCCAATTTTCAGCATGTTCACGACAGTAGAAATTCCTGACGAATTGGCGGGGTTGGTGTTGGGCTCCCGCTCGTCATTATCCAGAGCCGTGATTGAGGCGGTGGCGGCGGACGCTTATCGGCAGGGGAATGTAACGATGTTTCAAGTTCGCACGCTTTTAGGCCACTCGTCGCAGTGGGAGACGCGCGATTTTCTCGAGGCCCGGCACGCGCTTCCAGAGCTCTCGGCGGATGAGATCTTACAAGAGACACAGGCTGCCGCTCCGTTCCTCCGCTAGGGATGGTCGTCATTTCGGATACCTCCGTTCTCTCCGCTCTGGCCGAAATCGAGGCTGAGGGAATCCTGCCTAAACTCGCCGGGGAGATTGTGGTGACGGAGGCAGTTTATGAGGAATGCCTCGCTGCCGGAGCTCCGGCGGCGTTGAAAACGATGATGGCGAACGCAAGCTGGCTTATCCGAGTAGCGAATCCCGCAACCAATCTCCCGGAAACTGCATCTCTCGACCCCGGTGAGGCATCAGCGATTTCGTATGCTTGGCTCCAGCGAGACCAAATGCTCCTTTTGGTGGATGACGCGGATGCGCGGAAGATTTGTCAGGCGCTCCAACTACGCATCATTGGCACGGTTGGTCTCATTTTCGAAGCGGCGGCACAGGGGCTCTTGGACTTTGACGTGTCGATTGGGAGGCTCCAGCGGACCAGTTTCCGCATTTCAAATACCGTCATCAACGAACTGCGAAAGAAGCTGACAGTGATACCGCCGTGAGTTCGGGAGACGGTATTACAGACCCGCTGCCTTGAGCCGCTCCAGCAAGTCCGCATGGATAAGAGCGTCGGCCATGTGCTGGATGTCGCCTTCCATGTAGCGGTCGAGCGAATACATCGTCAGCTCGATGCGGTGGTCGGTGATTCGGTTTTGCGGGTAGTTGTACGTGCGGATTTTCTCCGACCGGTCGCCGCTGCCGACTTGGCTCTTGCGCACGGCGGCATACTTTTCCGCTTCTTCACGCTGCTTCACTTCCAGCAAGCGGGAGCGCAAAATCGTGAGCGCCTTCTCCTTGTTCTTCTGCTGCGAGCGCCCGTCTTGGCAGCGGACAATCGTGCCCGTCGGGATGTGCATGACTTGCACCGCAGAGTCCGTCGTATTCACGCCTTGCCCGCCCGGCCCGCCCGCTCGGCAGACTTCGATGCGAATTTCGTCTGGGTTGAGCTGAAGGTCCACTTCCTCCGCCTCGGGCAAAACGGCGACGGTCGCGGTGCTGGTATGGATGCGGCCTTGCGCCTCGGTCGCCGGGACGCGCTGGACACGGTGGACGCCGCTCTCAAATTTCAGCTTCCGAAACACCGCCGGGCCGCTGACTTTGAAGATGACTTCCTTGAACCCGCCCATGGAGCCGACGCTGCTTTCGAGGTTCTCGATTTTCAGCCCCACCGTCTCCGCATAGCGCGTGTACATCCGATAAAGGTCCGCCGCGAAAAGCCCCGCCTCATCGCCGCCGGTGCCCGCGCGGATTTCCACGATGGCGTCGCGGTCTTCGTTCGGGTCGGGCGGGAGGAGGGCAAGCTGCACGTCGAGCTCCAATTGCGCCGCTCGTTTTTCCAGCTCGGGGAGTTCTTCGCGCGCCATCTCGGCCAGCTCGTCGTCGCCTCTGGCAAGGTCGCGATTTTCAGCAAGTTCCCGCGTGGCCTTTTGAAAAGCAGCCCACACGTCCAGCGTCGCCTTCAGCCGATTATGCTCACGGAGCGTCTCCTGCGCTTGCTTTGGATTATCGTACAGGGTCGGAGACTCGATCGCTGCTTCCAGCTCGGAAAAGCGCTCGCGCTTGCGAAGAATAAGAGGCTCGAAGTCCACAGAAGTGAGATATTTTGATGAGTCGAAGAAGCGCCACCCAGATGCGGGTGACGCGGAAAAAAGCAGAGACGGTGGAGGCGCATTTTCAGCGTCTCCACCGTCTCAGAAATCGTGGGCGGTAATCTAAGCCTTTGCAGCTTTGGAGCGGCGAAGCTCCATCGTGCCGTAGCGCTTAGAGAACTTCTCGATACGGCCAGCCGTATCGACGAACTTCTGCTCACCCGTGAAGAACGGATGGCACGCGGCGCAGATGCCGACTTTCAAGCCCTTACGGGTCGAACCGGTGTTGTAAACGGTGCCACAGGCGCAGGCGATTGTGGTGGCGTTGTAGTCAGGATGGATGTCAGCTTTCATAGTCTTTCCAGAAAAAATTGGGGGCGCAAACTAGTGGGCGTCCGACTTTCTGCAAACAAAAACTCTGCCTATTTTACCGACGGCGCAGCGACGCGACGTAATGTTTGCGCTTTTGCTGAATGTGCAGACTGGAGTTTTCGCCAAATCTCCCACTGCGTCACTTCGCTAAATCCCGTGCAGAAGCCGATTTCATTCAGTAAAAGTCGTGCCTACCGCCACCACACTTCGCCCTTGAGCCCCGCGAGCGTCGTGGGATAGGGGGAGTGGACTTGGAACTCGTTGCCGCCGTTTTTCAGGCGAAGGAGTGGCAACTCGGCGAACTGGAAATCGCTGATGAGCTGCGGCGGCGCGTCAAACTTCAGCAGCCCGCCCGCCGGGACAAAGATGCGCAGCGTGAATGCTGTGGTCGGCTGCTTGGCGACCTGCGTGACGGCGCTTTCGAGCGGGATTTCGCGCCCCGGTTTGAGCCGCACTTTTCGCCCCGAAGCGCGGTCCTCAAACTCCAGCTCCACCGCCACGGAACTCGTGAAAACTCCGCCGACAATCGGGAACGGGTATTCGACCCAAACCGCGACGGCCTGCGGCTCCGTGGTCGAGTTTGCGATGGTGAACGACTCGCCATCGCGGCGAATCTCGACGCCCGCTGGCAGGCTAAAAGACTCGGCGGGGAGTGGTCGGGAGAAGTAGCCGTTGAAGTAGCGCGGGACCCGCTGCGGATATGCGCCGAGGAAGTAGGAGCCCCAGTTGAAGTTGGAAAAAACGACCTTCTCGCCGGGGGCAAGGCTCGCGGTGATGCGGTGGTCGGAGCGCGCTTCCACGGGCCTCG
The DNA here is from genome assembly GCA_945905735.1 of Prosthecobacter debontii. Lineage (GTDB taxonomy): Bacteria > Verrucomicrobiota > Verrucomicrobiia > Chthoniobacterales > Chthoniobacteraceae > SXWH01. The sequence continues at coordinate 40,119 of CAMDQC010000008.1, forward strand.
GTTTATTGCCTGCGGGATTGAGGAAGTAGCCCGCGTATTCTCGCTCAAAGCTCGGCAATTTTCCGCGCTGCACGGCGTTGCTAAATAGGGCTCTGTCCCGCCCGAGCTCCGCCACGCCGAGGATCACGCTAGGGTCGCCGGGCTTGTGAAAGAAGACGGCGAAGTCCGCATCGAGCAGTATCCAGCGACCGCCGGCAAAGACTTCTGGGACGACATGGACGTTGCCGGAGAGGTTCCAGATACGGGCGTCGAGGCCGGAGAGCTTGGCAAGCCCGGCGACGGCTTGCGCGGCGTCGTCGCAGAACCCGTAGCCATAGCAGGAGAAAAATTTGACCAAGTCATGTTCCTCGGAGCCCTCCGTGACCGGCATGGCGTGAATGCGATGCTCGGCGACAAATTTCCACACAGCGACCGCGCGCTCCACTTCGTCGGTGATATTGCGAAAGCCCGCGCTCTCCACCAGTTTCTCCGCATCGTCCCAGCGGATGCCGGAGTGCAAGATCGGCATGGGAATAGGCGCGCTCGTGGGGTTAGAGATCGCGTATTGATAGAGCGTCGGCTCTCCGTCGAGTTCGATGCGGCCCTTGTCCACGGCAAACGCGACCTCCTTCATATCGGCGAGCGTGCGCTGCGGCATCGTCCTCGGCGGCGGCGGGAGCCACGGCGTCTTCGCGGTGCTGTATTCGGCGGGAACGCTGCGGTTGAGTTCCGTGTTCATTTTCACGGCGAGCAAGACGACATCGTGGACTAGGATGTTCTCCTTGGGCGCGAGTCCGTATCGCTCGGAAAGGGCGCGCACATACGTCTTATCCTCATGCGAGACTCGCAGGGAACGGTCTGCGGCATTGCGACCCTGCTCCTTTGCAATGGCGCTCTCAGCGTCGCGCGCGCGCCCTCGGTAGTGAGTTGCGAGCAGCGCATTGGACGCGGCGGCTGCGGCAAAAAGGAAACACAGGAATGTAGGGACAGATTTTTTCAAAGGACGTGTGAAAGGAGCCATGTTTCGAGAACGAGCAAGGCCCAGATTTTCTTCCCGTGGTCGAACCGCCCGCTGCGGTTCTCTTCGATGAGTTTGCTGATATTTTCCGCGCGGAGGTAGCGGTGGCAGCGTGCGCCGGGGCCGAGGAGATCGCACACGGCGGCGTAGTTCGGCCCGGCAAACCAGCGCGCCAGCGGGACGGAAAAGCCGAGCTTCCCACGGCCTGCGATCTTCGGAGGGAGGAAGTCGGCGAACAGATCGCGGAGGATCCATTTCGTCGTAGTGCCGCGCACTTTCCACCGCGCGGGGAGACGCGCGGCAAGCTCCAGCAACTCGTGGTCGAGGAAGGGCGAACGGGCCTCCAGCGAGTGCGCCATGGTCACGCGGTCGGCCTTCACGAGCAGCGCGCCGGGAAGGTAATGGTGGAGGTCGGTGTAGAGCGTGCGGTCGAGCCGATTGTCGGCCAGCGCGGCGGCGTAGGTGCGCTCCATCGCCGCGTGGCTGGGCGCGAAGTCGGTGGCAAACTCGGGCGTGTAAAGCGCGGCCTTTTCCGCCTCGGTGAAGTAAGAGCCCCAGCGCACGACGCTTGCGCCGCTGCCCATCGTCGCGGCGTGGCCGAGCTTGCGCAGCGCGGCGAGCGGGCTTTTCTCCACGGGCTTGTTGCCGTTCACGGGGATGCGCGAGAGCACGGCGTCGGCGGCGTTGCGCAGGAAGGCGGGGACGATGCCGTAGAAATTGGCGACGGCATCCGCGTAGTACCGCTGGTAGCCAGCGAACGCCTCGTCGCCGCCGTCGCCGTTCAGCGCGACGGTGACGTGCTGGCGCGTGAGCTTGCTGAGATACCACAGCGGGATGGCGGCGGAGTCGGCGAAGGGCTCGTCGAAATGCGCGACGAGCGGCCCGAGCACGTCGAACGCCGACGGGCTGACGATGAACTCTTCGTGCTCCGTGCTGAACTTTTCCGCGACCGCCCGGGCGTGGTCCGTTTCGTTAAAAGCGGCTTCCTCAAAACCAATCGCAAACGTCTTCACCGGGCGCGAAGACATCCCGGCCATGAGCCCCACGATGACGCTGGAATCCACGCCCCCGCTGAGATGCGCGCCGAGCGGCACTTCGCTCATCAGGCGAATGCGGACGCTCTCTTCGATCTTCGCGCGCACCTTTTCGCGCAAGTCCGCGCCGCTCTCTTTCTCGCGAAAGTCCAAGTCCCAATACCGCCGCAACGTCACCTTGCCGCCCTCACAAACGAGCGTGTGCGCAGGCGGCAGCTTCCTCGCTGCCCGAAAGCCCGTGAGTGGGTCCGGCACGTATTGCAGCGTGAGGTAGTGGTGCAGCGCCGCGTGCTCCAGCTCGCGGGGGAAGCCCGGATACGCCAGCAGACACTTCAGCTCCGAACCGAACAAAAGCCCGCCATCGTGCTCCGCAAAATAGAGCGGCTTTTTCCCCACCCGGTCGCGTGCGATGAAGAGCCGCCGCCGCTTTTGATCCCAAATCGCAAACGCAAACATCCCACGCAAATGCCGCACGCAATCGTCCCCGTATTCCTCGTACGCATGGACGATGCACTCGGTGTCGCTGTGCGTCTTGAAGACGTGCCCGCGCTGCTCCAGCGCGGCTCGCAGCGCCGGGTGGTTGTAAATTTCGCCATTGAAGACGATCCACACCGAGCCGTCTTCGTTGCAGAGCGGCTGCCGTCCGGTGGCCACATCAATAATCGCCAGCCGCCGCATCGCGATGCCCACCGGCCCCGCGAGGTGAAAGCCATCGCTATCTGGCCCGCGATGCGTGATGGCGGCATTCATCGCCGCAAGGATGCGTTGCTCCGCAGGCCGTGCCGCATCGTGGTAAATATAGCCCGCAATCCCGCACATAGCCTACCGCGCCGCGAGTGCCCTAACTGGGCGAAGTGATTGCCTGAACATGCCGATGTTATACGGAGCCCCGCCGAGGGTTGTCCACGGCAGACACTCGGTGGGGGGTATCATACCTCCCTACGACCCAAGCAGAAGCGAATCGAAGACGCGTAAAGGAGCGGCGCACTTCTAGCCGCCGCCTTCACAGCGCGTAGCAGAGCCGGGCTAACTGTGGGCTTGAAGGAATCCACTCGGAGCCATAGCACTTCAGCCATGAGCAGCATCGCACAAGAACTCGATCAGCAGATGAGTATCCTCGACCCAGCCACTGCGCGGCGCATGGAGCAGCTTGTGCGTGATGCGCTCTCGCTGGCGGAGACAGGGAGAAGCGGAGCGTGGCCTGCTGGTTATTTCGAGCAGACAGCCGGTACGCTTGTGGGTGAGCAATTCGAGCGTCCCTTCCAAGGAACATGAAAACTAAACACACCTTCCAATTCCAAAAACATGCCGCCTACTTCGCCAAAGTCCGCAAAATGAGCCCCGCAAAAAAGCGCGCATGGCTCATCGAACTCGGCACCCTCAACCCCGACGGCACCCTCCGCCGCTACCCGATGGACCACGTCCCGCTCGGGCCGAGGAATTGATTGCTTTTATTACACCAAGCCCATTTTCCCCAATCCAAACAGTCATGAATCACCATTTCAAAATCATCGTTCTCATTCCCCTCATTGCGTTCACGCTTTCGTCATGCACTGCGCCTCCAAAGTTCAGTCGAATCAGTATCGGCTACACCAAGCATCAAGTGATCGCCGCACTCGGCGAGCCAAAGCGGACATCCGCCAACGGCCACGTGGAGCGTTTAAGCTATGAATGGGACGACCCAGCAGATGGGCGCGTTTACGGAAAATGGGCACATGTCCAATTCGTTGATGGGCGTGTCGTCGCTTACGGCGTTGATGATGCCCCCAGTAGCGGCTATAATTTGGGCGCAGCAATGGCAGCATCCGCTCAGAGCATGGAACGGCAACAGTCAATTGATGCGTATAACGCTCGCTCAGAAGCCCTTCGCGCTCCTGTCAACGTGAACTTGCAGGGAACGGTGAATCATAATGTCAGCGGCACCGTGTATCACCGTTGATGAGAGCGATAATTATCCACACTAAAAGTAGCACTCACACTCATGGCTAAAAAAGACGAACCGTATCGAGAAATTCTCGTTGAGAGCTATAGACCTTCTTCAACGTCTGGCTTGCATGGCGACATTCACATACGCCCGGTCGCGGGCCAAGGACTATCTACCGATCTTCAGGTCGAATGCTCAAAGGAGCTTTCGCGCAATTATCCCGTCGGCACGCGATTCCGCATTCGAGCCAAGCTCACTGACCGCAAAGGTGGGGGCGAGTATCTCTATAGCTTCCACCTTTGGCCTGTAACTGTGATTTCAAAACCCTGACAATCCCAACGAAATTCTTGAACAATTGGCTATGAACCACACTAAAAGTATTACTCAGTGGTGACGGTATGAAGAACGCCTTACGCATCATCGCCCGCACCATCATCAACTGGCTCCTCGGCCCGCCCCTGCCCGTGAAGCCTCCGCGCGTCAGTAGGCGTCGCCATGTTAAAGCCCCGCGCTACGGGGAGTTCCGGGGCAACACATACCGCGTCCTCGCCGCTGGCCCCGAACGGGTCCAGCTCCGCCCCCTCAACAGACCAAAATCCAGTGCTTTCTGGGTATCCGCAGACCAAGTCTTGCTGGAGCCCGAAGGCCAAGAACTTTCACTCATCGAATAACACACGACTCTGTAACCGAATGGCCTCCATTCCGCCTCAACAAACCACCGTCACGCACGGCGAAGATGAGTTCGCTATCACGCTCACCGACCAAGATACCGAGCACGACACGCCATATATGCTCACCTACCTCAATGGACCGCGCAAGGGCCGCAAGTTCAAGCTCCACCAAGACCCAGAAGACCCGGAAATCGTGTTCAGTGGTTTCGGGAGTGACGTGACCGGCCCGGACTACTTGTTCGAGGTGGGGGAGGACGGACACATTCAGGAAATCACGCTTCCGGGGGATTCCGAATTACCTACATCCGCAGGCACCGCCGTAGGAAGCAGGAAAGGCAGAAAAGCTCCCTTCTCACCTAAACCACTGTTATCCATTGCCGAAAACCAACCGTGTGATGTAACCGATCCCTCGGGCATCCCGGCATCACAAGCGGACATTCTTGTTCTTCGAGCCTTTATCACCAAGTTGGAGCGCGATGTCGTCGAGATTTACAGGTCGAGCGCCTATCAAGAGCTTCGAGTCTCCAAAACCGCGCAATCACTGAGAGATGAGGTAGCGCATCACGCCATCCAAGAGGCGCGCATAAATGTAACGACTGCTGCCGAAGTCGCCCGGCGCGAACTTACGATTATTCTCGCGGACAATGCTGATGCAAATCATACCGACCTCAGAAACCGTATTTCACAGATAGAAGCCACTCTGAATCACGCGCAACTTCAGTTATCGCGCATCACACAGTTGGAGTTGGCCCTGAGCCGAAGCCGATTTCAATTTTGGTGTGCATTCGCATTACTCGCACTCTGCCTCCTGTCTATGTTTCTTCTTACGCTTCGCCAATGAGCCCGAAAAATGGGGAACTGGGAGGTGGGGTGTCGGCGACGAAAAAGAAAAATTACACGCTTTCAACTCGTTCCAAACCACTGAGTTGACGCTCCTCAGAACATCTGGCAATTTCTGGACATGAGCACGTTGATTGAAATCGAAGAGGCCATTGAGCACTTGCCACCCGTGAAGTTTAACGAATTGCGGCAATGGATCGAGCGCCGCAGCAAGGCACCGCAAGTCGCCGATTCAACGCCGCACATAAAGCCCGATTTCCTCGCACGCCAGAGGGCTATCTTCGGCGGGCGGCTATTGCCCGACTCTCAGGCAGTGCTGGATGATGTCCGTGGGGACCGATTTTGATGCGTTATTTCGATACGGGCGTTTTGCTAAAGCTGTATCTCCCAGAGCCAAACTCGCCGCGCGCGACGGAATTGGTGGGAGATTTGAGCGCGTCGCTCTCTGCGCTGCATCGGCTGGAAATGCAGTCTGCGCTTGGTCAAAAGCTGGGGCGTCGCGAGATTACTGAGGCTGAGTACAGAGAGGTAAGGGGGGATATTGAGAATGACGTTGCGCAAGGCGTTTTTATCGCGGCTGTTGTGGATTGGGTCCGTGTTTTTGCGCGTGCGGAGGGATTGGCGGTGAAGCACGGCGCGGCGACATTGTGCCGCTCGTTCGATACGCTCCACGTCGCACTGGCGCTAGAGTTGGGCGTTACAGAGTTCTGCACGTTCGATACCCGTCAGGCGACAATGGCGAGAGCGGCGGGTCTGCATGTTGTGCAGTGAGGTGGGGAAATGGGCAGTATGCCTGACTGAGGATTTAAGTCGGAGACTCATCGTTTTTTCGGATTACAGGGCGAGTCAAGAAACCCCCAAAGCACTCTGGGGCGGCGGGTGTTCTTTTGGGGCGGGGGTTGGTCGGCGCAGTAGTGGTCGAACCACGGGATTTTGGTGCGTTTGTATTCTATGGCGGTCATGGGCCGGTGGGGGAGATCGGTGTGGGTGATTTGCTTCCATAGCTGCGAGTTGCAGAGGTGGATGAAGCAGTGGGGAGTTTGGGTTTGGTCCCAAATCGCGATGCCATACGGCGATTTGTAGATTTCTTCCTGTGTATATCCTTCCATATTCCAGAGCCCTCCTCTTTGCGGAGGACCACAACGAGAGCGAGTGACCTCGATCATGCGCCCCTTTAAGTGGTCTGGGAAAAGCTGGGGAAGGATAGAGTTGAGGTTTGCGGGAATGCAAGGCAGCACTCTTGAGCGAAAGAACATCTCTGCATGGACTGGACAGGCTTGGATTTGAACGCCGTCGCTATCCGCTTTGCTGGGGAGTTGTGCTTCGACGGAGTCGTCTTTTCCGAGGGGCGCGGCGACGAACTGGCGGAGGCGCTTTTTGCCAACGGAGAAGCCATCGAGCCACGATTGCTCGGGGACGAGGACGTAATTTTGAGGGTCTTGTTGCAGGTGGGGCACCCACGGACGCCCAGAGACAGCATTGGTTTTCCCATAGCCGATTTTTACGGCGAAAGGGTAGCGTGATGAGAACCGAATACACATCGCATCGCTCTGATACATAGGCATGAGGACGCCGCCGCGCTTTACCCATTCTGCCGGAAGCGTGTCGGCAAAATCGTCCACGGAGCGTAGAGGAAAGTCACCGATACCCGCAGGGAGCAGATACTTCTTTCTATCAACGGGCAGGCGAAGCGTGCGCTCGAATCCAATGCGGATAGTGGGCGGCGGGAAGTGGACGGTGGAGCGCAGGGCTTTTTCTACGTCGGCAGCGGTGAGGTCGCCGGCGGCGGCTTCAAGGGACTTCGGTGGATTCTCGGCCCCTTCGCAGTTTGGCAGCAATCCCCACTCCCGCCCCTTCGCCAACTCTTTCACGGCTCCCACCAATTTGCTCCGGTCGTCGGGCAATCGCAACGCGAGCGGGAGTTGCTGCATGTGCTTATCCAAGAGCGCATTGAGCTGTTGGGTGATTTCTGGGAAGGCGAAGATGAGTGTGTCGGCCTTGAGTTGGACGGTCGGTTTCATAGATTGTTTGGCTTGGAAAAAAGGCTCACCATTCGGCGTCGCGAATCTGCCGGGAAATGTTGGTGACTCGCTCAGTCGGCATTCCTTTGAGCGTGCGTAGAAGCTCGGCGACTACGGTGGGGCGTTCGCGGATGATGGCGCGGGAAAGCAGAAAGCGGGTCAGGGCTGGGGATCTGATTTCGTCATAATGAACGGGGCTCCGAGAAGAGCCCGCCTTGCAGAGAGGTGTGATCAAAGCATCGCCAAACCGACCCCGAAAATGGATACCCTGATGTGTGGCTTCGTTCGATTTCCATGCAGAAAATTTCGGCTAAACAGTGGCCCTCCCCATGCCGACGTAGGGAACGAGTGAACTTGCGCCACTCTCCGCTTGCGCACTTTACAGCATGCGCTCTACTTTCCGCCGCTATGGCCGATTCACACTCTGATAAAGCTTGGGATGAGTTTAAGTGGGAGCGCTTTCTCCAAGAACAGGAGCAGCGCACCGAGAAGTATATGGAGCTTCTGGAGAAGTATATCGACCACCCGCAGCGCGACGAAATCATCGCCGAGGAGATGGGCTGGAAGCACATGATTAACGGCGAGGTGCGCGAGTGGGAGGAGGAGGTGGAGGCGGCGTTTTCGGACGATGATTCCGAGGACGACGACGATTCAGAAGATCGCGGGCCGAGCTTTGAGCGGCACCCCATTTACCGGCAGGCGCTGGCGTTTAACGGCGAGCTGGATGAACTGCTCGACAACTCAGACGAAAAAGCGCGGGAACACCCGGCGATGATCTCCCTGAGCACTCAGGTTTCGCTCGCGACGGCAAAACTGGCGGCGGCATTGAGCAATGACGAGGTGGAGGAGCTCGGCATGAGTATCGCCTACCTCAAGCGCGCTCTCGCGGCGCTCACGAGCGGGCTCGACTCGACGATGCACCTCCTCGAAGGCGGCTTCATTTCGCAAGAAATCTTCCAGCAACTCCGCGACCGACTCTTCAGCATCCGCAACGACATCATCACCACGATGGGCGAGTATCGTGCGGAGTTCCGCCGCCGTCATGGCCGGGGGTGAGCCGCTCTTGCGGAAGTCGGACGTTGCCGTGTAGCCTCGCGGCATAATGGACAGCGAACTGGGAAAAATCACGGAGGCGATACTGCGCTCTTACGATGCGGGCGGCGGCATCAACCACGTCGATGGCGCGAACTTGCCGTCGAAGCGGACCATTTCCACGATCTGCGAAGACCTGCTCCAGCTCTTGTTCCCCGGCTTTCACGATGCGGAGCCGATCCACAGTTCGCATCTCCAGCGGGTGACGAGCCACCGCATTTACAGCATCGCCGAGCGGCTGGCGGAAGAGATTTGCAAGAGCCTGCGACTCAATGAGCCGGAGTGCCCGAACGCGCAGGCCACGAAGCTGGCTCACGACTTTCTTGGCGGACTGGTGCGCGTTCGCGAGCTGTTGAAAACGGACGTGGAGGCGGCTTTTCAAGGCGACCCGGCGGCGGGCGCGACGGATGAGGTGATCCTCAGCTATCCGTTCATCGAGGCCATCGCCGTGCAGCGCAGCGCGCACGTCCTCTACGCGCTGGAGGTGCCCATTATCCCACGGATGATGACGGAGTGGGCACACAGCCGCACGGGCATCGACATCCATCCCGGCGCGCACATCGGCAGCCACTTTTTCATCGACCACGGGACGGGCGTCGTCGTCGGCGAGACGAGCCTCATCGGCACACACGTGAAGCTCTACCAGGGCGTCTCGCTCATCGCGAAATCGCTCGCGGGCGGGCAGGCGCTTCGCGGGCAAAAGCGGCACCCGACCATTGAGGATAACGTCACGATTTACGCCAACGCCACCATCATGGGCGGCGACACCACCATCGGCAACGGCTCCACCGTGGGAGCCAGCGTTTTCCTCACCCACAGCGTCCCGCCGCGCTCGCTCGTTCTCGCCGAGGGCATGGGCGTACGGGTGCTGGATAAAAATCGCGGCAGCGCCGAGTGGGACGATTGGGCGATATGAGTCGGCGCGTGAAATGCGCGCTCTTGAGGTATTCTGCGAAGTGCCTACCGTCCGCGCTCATGCAGACCAACCGATTCACCACGATCTCCGCCGCTTTTGCGCTGGCGCTACCGCTTTCTGCGCAGCAGTCGCAGCCGCAAGGAGTCTCTAGCATCACCCGGCCAGCCGAGCCCGAGGTGCGGCGGCCTACCGTGATTGCGCGGCCCGGCGAGCCGCGCGCGATCATCGGTGCAGCGCCGACGAATGTGCCCGTGATGTCGCCGCCGGAGCCTGTGGTGGTGCCGGTCGCCCCGGCTCCTGTGAAGCCCGTCGTCATCCAGCCGACTTGGGAGACGCAGAAGCTGGCGCGCAGCTACACGTTCACCATCCCGGCGCCGCGTGGGCAGATTACGGACCGCAACGGCGTCCCGCTCGCCCGCAATCGCGTCGCGCAGAATCTCGCGATCATTTTCCCCACGCCCGCGAAGTTCACGGATGCGGAGGCGCAGCAATTTATCACGCAGCAGGTGGCGCTCGCGGCACGGATCATTGGTCGCCCGCTGGCGGTGCCTGAGAAGGGGCTCAAACATTACCAGAACCGCTCCATCACGCCGCTCGTCATCCCCTCGGCGATTGATCTCTCGCCGGTGGAAGTGGCCGCTTTCACCCGCATGAATCCGCCAGGGCTCACGCTCCAGTCCGTCTATCAGCGCGTCTATCCGCAAGGGCGCTCGGCGGGGCACATCGTCGGCTACGTGGGGCGCATGGGGAATTGGCTCACGGGCGGCGTGGAGACGAACGAGCTGCTGTGGCCGCAAGTCGAGGGACGCGAGGGGCTGGAGCTGACGTTTAACGATCAGCTCACGGGGAAAAACGGCGCGCTCTTTGTCTCCTACGACGCGATGGGCCGGAAGTCCGAGGAGCGCGTCCTTGTCGCGCCGACGCCGGGGCAAAACGTCATCACCACTATAGATATGCGTTTTCAAAAATCCGTGGAAGCCTCGCTGGCAGCCAGCTCGCGGCCCTGCGCGATGTCGGTGATGGACTGCAACACCGGCGAGATTCTCGCGATGGCCTCCCTACCAAACTACGACCCGAACACGTTCATCCCCACGATCACCGAAGCCGAGATGACCGCGCTCAACGACCCCAAGAACAACAACCCGCTCATCCCCCGCGCCTTCCGCGCCTCCTACCCACTCGGCTCCGTGTTCAAAGTATTCACCGGCCTGTCCTCGCTGAATGAAGGCAAGGTGGACCCCGGCGATGAGTTCGGCGGCGAGGCATTCCTCACCATAGACGGGCGCAAGTTCTGGGACCACACGAAGAAAGACACCGGGCCGAAGAATTTCGTCGGCGCGATCACCGTGAGCTGCAACACCTACTTTTATAAAATGGGCATGAAGACCGGCTTCGCACCCATCACCGAATACGCGCGCAACCTTGGCTTTGCCAGCAAGACGGGCATCCCCATCAACGGCGAAGAAGCGGGCTCTTTGAACGACGTAGAAACCATCCTCAAAGTGGACAAACGCAAAGCCGGAATGGGCGACCTCGCGAACCTCTCCATCGGGCAAGGGCTCACCGCCGTCACCCCGCTCCAAGTCACCAAAGCCATGACCGCCATCGCCAACGGCGGCACCGTCTATCAGCCCCGCCTCGTCCTCCAAGTGCAAGGCGTGGATGATAAAGTGAGCATCGGCTACGAAGTGCGCGTGCGGCACCAATTCACCATAGATAAGGAAGTCGCCACCGTCATGCGCAAGGGCCTCTTCAACGTCGTCAACGGAAGGGGCGGCACCGCCCACGCCGCGCAAAACTCCAACGTCAGCCTCGCCGGAAAGACCGGCACCGCACAGTGGGGCTCCGGTGCGAAAGAGCGCGTCGCCGCGTGGTTTGGTGGCTACGCCCCGGCGGAAAAACCCAAGTGGGCCTTCGCCGCAGTCTATGAAGGCAAGCCCGGCGACGACTCCATCCACGGCGGCTCCAACGTCGGCCCCATCATCAGCCGCGCCCTCAAAGGATTCCCCAAGCCCGAGCCCGAAGAAAAAGAAGGCGGCCTCCGCAAGCCCAAGAAAAAGAAGACTGACAACGATGAAGAAGCGATGGAAGCCGCCGAAGAGGAAGCCCCGAAAAAGCCCCGCCGCCGCCGCGTCGAACCGGACGAAGTCGTCCAATAAATGCACACCGCATTCGTCCTCGGCGCGGGCCTCGGCACACGCCTCCGCCCGCTCACCAACCGCCGACCCAAGCCCCTCATCCCGCTCGCGAATCGCCCGCTCATCACCCACGCCTTCGACCACCTCATCGCCGCCGGAGTGAAGCGCTTCGTCGTCAACACCCACTGGTGCGCAGAGCGATACGCCGAGTTTTTCCCCACCGGAGAATGGCGCGGCTGCCCCATCCACTTCATCGAAGAAACCCCCGAAGTCCTCGAAACCGGCGGCGGCATCTGGAACGCCCGCGAGCTGCTGAGCGACGGCCCATTCATCGTCTATAACGGCGACATCCTCAGCGACATCCCCCTCGCCCGCGCCATCGCGCACCACCGCACCACCGGCAACGAAGTCACCCTCATCCTCCGCACCACCGGCGACAACCGCAACGTCACCTTCGACGCGGAAAGCGGGCGCATCCTCGACCTCCGGAAAGTGCTCCGGCCCGAGCTAGAGCCCGCGCATCTCTTCACCGGCATCTACCTCGTCCAGCCCGAGTTCATCGCCCGCATCCCCGCCGCGCAGAAAATTTCCGTCGTCCCCATCTTCCACGAAATGATCCGCGCGGGCGCAAAGCTCGGCGGCATCCTCCTCGACGAAGGCACTTGGCGCGACCTCGGCACCCGCGAAGAATACCTCGCCGTCGCCGGCCCCGGTAACACCATCCACCCCACCGCCACCATCGGCGCAGGCGCGATTTTGGAAAACTGCATCATCTGGGAAAACGCCACCGTCGCCACCGGCGCACACCTCACCCGCTGCATCGTAGCCGACGGAGCCCACGCCAGCGGCGAGCACCGTGACACAGATTTCGACGCGGGCTTGCACTGAGCGGGCTGAATCCGCCATCTGTGGGGTGATGCAAGTACCGCTGCTCGATCTCCGTGCGCAATATGCGCCGCTAAAGTCTCAATTTCTCACCGCTATCGAGGAAGTCTGCGATTCGCAGGCGCTCGTGCTCGGGCCTCGCACGGAGGCTTTCGAGCAGGCCGTGGCGCAGTACTGCGGCGCGAAGCACGCCATCGGATGCAGCAGCGGGACGGATGCGCAGCTCATGCTCCTCATGGCGATGGGCATCGGGCCGGGCGATGCGATTATCACGACGCCGTACACATTTTTCGCCACCGCGAGCTGCATCGCTCGGCTGGGTGCGCGGCCTGTTTTTGCCGACATTGATCCGGTGACTTACAATCTCTGCCCGGCGTCGGTGGAGGAGATGCTGAAGAAGACGAAGAATGTGAAAGGGATCATTCCCGTGCATCTTTACGGGTGCTGTGCGGATATGGAAGCGCTGCGAGAACTCGCCAGCCGCTACAACGTCCCAATCCTCGAAGACGCTGCGCAGGCGCTCGGCGCGCAGCACGCGCTCGGGGCTGCGGGAGCGATGGGGAATGCGGGATGGTTCTCATTTTACCCGACGAAAAACCTCGGCGCGTTTGGCGATGCGGGGATGGTGGTTTGCCACGACGACGATTTCGCCGCGCGGCTGCGGGCGTATCGGAATCACGGGATGGAAGTGCGCTATTACCACAAGTTTGTCGGCGGCAATTTCCGCATAGACGCCATCCAAAGCGCGGTGCTGCACGTGAAGCTCCCGCACCTCGATACATGGAGCGCGGGCCGCCGCGCGCGGGCTGCGACGTATCGCAGGCTGTTCGCGCTGCACGGGCTAGAACGCTGGCTCACGGTGCCCGTGGAGCCGTGGAAAGATTCGGGTGTGCTGAACCACCACATCTACAACCAATTCATCGTCCGCGCCCCGCGCCGCGACGACTTGCGCGCGTATCTCGGCGCTGCCGGAGTGAGCACGGAAATCTACTACCCGCTCCCGCTGCACCTACAGGAGTGCTTCGCGTATCTCGGGTATAAAGCGGGCGATTTCCCCGAGTCCGAGCGGGCTGCCCGCGAGACGTTGGCGCTGCCGATTTACCCCGAGATTTCCACCGAGCAGCAGAACTACGTCGTGGAAAAAATCGCCGCCTTTTTCCGCTAGGGCCATGCAAGCATACCTCGACCTACTCCGCCTCGTCCTCGACAAAGGACACACGAAATCCGACCGCACGGGCACGGGCACCACGAGCGTCTTCGGAGCGCAGACACGGTTCGATTTATCGGCGGGATTCCCCGTCCTCACGACGAAGAAGCTGCACCTCCGCAGCATCATCCACGAGCTGCTGTGGTTCCTCAAAGGCGACACGAACATCCGCTATTTGCAGGAAAATAAAGTGAGCATCTGGGACGAGTGGGCCGATGCCGACGGCAACCTCGGGCGCGTCTATGGCGCGCAATGGCGCGACTGGCGCACAGCCGACGGCGGGCACATTGACCAAATCGCCAACGTCGTCGCGCAGATCAAAGCGAACCCCGACAGCCGCCGCCTCATCGTCAGCGCATGGAACCCCGGCGAAGTCTCCGGCATGGCCCTGCCGCCCTGCCACGCGCTGTTCCAGTTCTTCGTGCTCGATGGACGACTGAGCTGCCAGCTCTACCAACGCAGCGCCGACCTCTTCCTCGGCGTCCCGTTTAACATCGCCAGCTACGCGCTCCTCACGCTGATGATCGCGCAAGTCTGCGGGCTCAAGCCGGGGGAATTTGTCCACACGTTCGGAGACTTGCACCTTTACTCGAACCACATGGAGCAGGCGAAAGAGCAGCTCTCCCGAGAGCCGCGCCCGTTGCCCGTGATGAAGCTGAACCCCGCCGTGACAGACCTCTTCGCCTTCCGGTTCGAGGACTTCACGCTCGAAGGCTACGACCCGCATCCGGCCATCAAAGCGCCCATCGCGGTGTAGTTCGTGTCGCGTGCTAACCTTGAATGGCGAGAATCAGCACCCGCTTTACCGGCACGTCCAAGCGATACGTGAGCTTCCACTTCCCAAATTGCTTTTCATGGATGAGAAAGCCCGACCTGATAAGGTCTTCGTCGGGGAGTTGATCGGGATTTACGGCGAGACTGCGGAAGGCTGCAATCAGGGCCAATCGTTCGGACGTTTTTAGTAAAGCGAATGCCTCTGCGACTTCTCCCTCCAAGGCGAATTGGTAAGCCATCGGTCAGCGGCCTTCTGCGGCGAGACGGGCATGGAGTGCTTCGATTTCACTCTGCGAAACAACATTTCCCGTGTCAGCCGATGCGATGCGGCGGGAAATCATGGATTCCCAATCCGGCTCCCGTTCATCAAGAGTGGAAAGCAACCGTGCGATTTCGCGGCGACTCTCTGGCGTCATTCTGCAAATTTCAGTTTTTATCTCAGCCAAACTCATGCGGTCCGATTAGCACAGGGCCTAGAGTCGCGCAACGAGTATCCTCCCGACACGAGTATCCTCCCGAGCAAGTGCCGTTACCCCCCCGCGACGATCCGCAGCAGCTCGATAGCGTCGTCGGGTTGTAAAAGACGCGGCCATTCGTCTGGGCGCAGGGCGGTGCCGTTTAGCTCTACGAGCACGGTGCCTTTTGCAAAGCCTAGCTCGGCGACTAGCTCGGAGACGGTCGTGGCGGTGGTTTCTGTGGGCTTACCGTTGAGTGTGATCATGGGGCGAGGATGGCGTGGTCCCAGTCTTTCCACACGGGCTCGAAGCCGCTCTTTTGCAGGAGTTGCGCGATGGCGGCGGGGCTGCGCATGTCGGCGATTTGGAATTGCTCGGTGGCTTGGCCGGACTGCTCTGTCTCCACGCGGCGACCGCGCACAGTCAGGTGCAGGTCGTCTTTTCCCTCACCGGTGTAGCCGCCGGGCTCGGTGTGGCTGCCCGCGCTCATCATGGTGATGCCGAGCGGCAGGAGCGCGTCGCGCAAAGCGGCGGGCTCGCGCGTGCTGAGGACGATGCCGACGTGCGGAAAACACAGCCGCAGCGCGCACACCGTCTGCACCATTTCACGGTCGGGTAGCTCGTGGCGCGGCGCAAATTTCCCCGCACACGGACGCAGCCGTGGGAGAGCGACGGTGAACTGCGCTTTCCAGCAACGGCGCATCAAATGATCGAGATGCGCGGCCAGCGCCAGCGCCTCGGCTCGCCACGGTGTGAGGCCAAAGAGCGCACCGATGCCGATGCGCCGGAAGCCCGCGTCATAGGCCCGCTCGGGGCACGCCAGCCGCCAGTCGAAGTCGCGTTTGGGCCCCATCGTGTGCATCTCCGCGTAGGTCGCGCGGTCGTAGGTTTCTTGATAAACGACGAGCCCTTCCGCCCCAGCGCGGACGAGCGGCTCGTAGTCGGCGACTTCCATCGGCGCGACCTCCAGCGCGATGGTCGGGATTTCCGGCACGAGCGCGCGGATGCACGCTTCGAGGTAGCCGTTGCTGACAAACTTCGGATGCTCGCCCGCGACGAGCAGGACATTGCGAAAACCCTCCTTTGCCAAATGCCGCGCCTCTTTCATCACGCTCGCGATTTCCAGCGTCACGCGGAGGATCGGGTTATCCCGCGAGAAGCCGCAGTATGCGCAGTTATTGATGCACTCGTTGCTGAGATACAGCGGCGCAAAAAGCCGCATCGCCCGGCCAAAATTCCGCCGCGTGACGAGCGCCGACTCCTGCGCCATCGCCTCCAACTCCGCATCGCTCTTCGGCTCCAGCAGCGCAGCAAAGCGCCGCAGGGCAGCGGATGGTTGTTTCGGAAAAATGATCTCGTCGGCGTATGACACGCGCCTCCTATACGGGCGGAATGCAAAAGCGCCAAGAGACTTGCTCGACAACCTACAGCGCCGCCGCTCTAGTCACCCGCAATCTCACACTATTATGACCCCTGAACACTCAGCCACCGAACCTACTCCAGCCCCAGAAAAAACACCTGCGGACGTTCCGCACTATGTCCTCCGACGTGGGGAAATCCTTGGGCCGTTTGCGGTTGCGGAGCTTCATAAGCTCGTCGCGGATGGCGTGCTGGAATACGACGACTTTGTGCAGGAGGCGGGAAACGCCGAGTGGCTACCGCTCCGCTGGCTGCTCATCCCCGGCGAAGCGCAGGACCTCGGGGGTGCCCTCGCTCCGACGTGGCTCACGTTGTTAAAATGGTCGTGGCTCCGACTCCGCTACAACCTCGATGCACAGTCGCTTTATGCAGGCTGGGTCTGCCTCGGCCTTGCTCTGAGCGGGCTCTTTCTCTCTCGCTGGCCGGCGCTTCTGTGGTTGCCGTGGGTCGTTTTGGCTTTCTTCGGTGGCGTCGCACTTTACCGACGCGAACGTGTCGGTGCGGGTATCGTGCTCATGCTGGCGTCTGCCGTAATCCCCGGTTCGGTGTGGGCGTGGTTTTACAAATGACGAATTGCGAATTGCGAACTTCGTCATTCGTCATTTACCCCCCATTTTTTATCGCGACAAAAAATCCTGAAAGATTACAGACCCCGGCTCGTATTATAGTTCATGGATAAAATACTCGTACACGGCGGTCACCCGCTCAATGGAACCGTCCGCGTCAGCGGCAGCAAAAATAGCGCGCTCCCGATCCTCGCGGCGGCACTCCTCACCCGGCAGCCCTGCGTCATCTCCAATGTGCCGGACCTCTCCGACATCAACTACATGCTGCAAATCCTCAGCCACCTCGGCGCGCATGTGGAGAGGGCCAGCGGCGTCGTCCGTATCGAGGCGGAGAAGCTCAAAACCGAAGCACCCTACGAGATTGTGCGGAAAATGCGGGCGTCCGTCTGCGTGCTCGGGCCGCTCCTTGGGCGGGAGCGCGAGGCGACCGTGTCGCTCCCCGGCGGCTGCGTCATCGGCGACCGACCTATTGATTTGCACCTCAAAGGCTTCGAGGCACTCGGCGCAGTCAGCCGCATCGAGCATGGAAATGTGAAGCTGTTCGCCAAAGAACTCCGGGGAGCCACCGTGAACCTGCGCGGCAAGCAGGGTCCCACCGTCCTCGGCACCGACAACGTCATGATGGCTGCCGTGCTCGCCGAAGGGACCACCGTCATCGAGAGCGCCGCTGCCGAGCCCGAAGTCGTGGACCTTGCCAATTTCCTGAACAAAATGGGCGCGAAAATCGAGGGCGCAGGCACTCGCCGCATCGTCATCGAAGGCGTGCCCGAGCTTCACGGAGCCGAGCACGAAGTCATCCCCGACCGCATCGAGGCCGGCACTTACCTCGTCGCCGGAGCCATCATGGGCGGCGATGTCATGCTCCGCCGCGTGGACCCCACGCACCTCGGCGCGCTCATTGATGCGCTGCGACAGTCGGGCTACGCGATCGAAGTCGGCACCGGCACGCTCCGCATCAAGGGCCATCCCTCCCCCACGCCCGTGCAGCTCACCACCGAGCCTTACCCCGGTTTCCCCACAGACATGCAGGCGCAAATGTGCGCGCTCCTTTCGCAGACGAGCGGCATCAGCGTCATCAGCGAAACCATTTTCCCCCAGCGCTTCATGCACGTCAGCGAGCTCAAGCGCATGGGCGCAGACATCTCGCTCGACGGGCACACCGCCATCATCAAGGGCGTGGAGAAAATGAGCGGCGCCCCCGTCATGGCCAGCGACCTCCGAGCCAGCGCCGCCCTCGTGCTCGCCGGGCTGCGCGCCGATGGAGTGACAGAGGTCAATCGCGTCTATCACATTGATCGAGGCTACGAGTCCATCGACGAAAAGCTGAACCAACTCGGCGCCCGCATCGAGCGGATGAAAGCGTAGGGCGCGGACAGGAGCGGCGAAAACTAAACCTTTGACCAAGGTCACACAGCCGTTACGTTCCGCCCCGAACGAATGAAGAATGCTCCAACACTCCGCAGCCTGTCTGCCAACTTTGCGCGAATCGCGGTGGTCAGCCAACTCTTAGCCGTCGCCGCAACCGCCGACTCGCTCCCAAGTATCCAGTCCATCTACGATAACAGCCGGGCACAGTCTCGGAAAACAGCCGAGCAGCCGGTCGTCCTAAAGTCCAAGGTAGCGGTGGTTAAAACCAAGGCCATCCCTTCCAAGCTGCCCGCAATAGCGGCATCCCCAAAAAAATCCCCTCGCGTCACCTTCAACGAGCCCGCAACGGCGAGCATCGCGGTAAAAACTAAGAGTTCCGTCGCGAAACCTGCCGCGCCTGAGTCCCTTCGTAACCCAGAGACGGCCAAGAAGCTCGACCTCAGTAAAATCCCTCTTTTCGGCCCTCTATCGTCCTCTTTCCGCTACGACTCACGCATGGTCAAAGCGATGGAAATCGCTTCCGCTCGGGCCTATGCACACAGCCAAGGCTCTTGCTGGCGGTATGTGAAAAATGCCCTCCTCAGTGCTGGCCTCGTCGATTCCCGTCCCACCTCCGCCTACGCGAAAGAGGCGGCCAGCGAGCTCACGGAGAAGTATGGTTTCCGCCGCATCTCCTGTTCCGACCCTTACAAGGCCCCGCTCGGCAGCGTCCTTGTCTATGGCGGCCGCGGTGCAGGCCATGTGGAGTTCCGCACCCGCACCGGATTCGTCAGCGATTTTACCAATACGAAGCCGTCCGCCCGTCCGCTGGTCGGCGTTTACGTGAAGTAGTCGATCGGCGTGGAGGCTAGTCGGACACGGGCTCTCAGCAGCGTTGCTTGAGGAAGCGTGAACGGTTATTGGCCCTCGCATGAGAACCATTCTTTTCCTCGGAGCATTCCTTTTCGCCGTCGCGACCGTGAGCGCGGCGAACCGGCCCAACGTCGTCATTTTCCTCGCGGACGATGCGGGCTGGGGCGACTACAGCGTGAACGGAAACACGAACCTCCAGACGCCGAATATCGACTCGCTCGCCCGCGATGGCGCGATGCTGGAGCGCTTCTACGTGTGTCCCGTGTGCTCGCCGACGCGCGCGGAAATGCTCACCGGGCGCTACCACTTGCGCGGCGGTGTGCGCGGAGTGTCCACGGGGCAGGAGCGGCTGAATCTCGATGAAAAGACGCTCGCGGATTCGTTCAAGGCCGCGGGCTATGCGACGGGGGCGTTTGGAAAATGGCACAACGGCAGCCAGTGGCCGTTCCATCCGAACGCGCGCGGATTTGATGAATACTACGGCTTCACTTCGGGGCACTGGGGCGAGTATTTCGACCCGCCGCTGGAGCATAATGGGGAGCTTTTCCGGGGAAGCGGATACATCGCGGACGATCTGACTTCAAAAGCGCTGAAGTTCATCGAGCGCAATGCCGCGAAGCCATTCCTCTGCTACGTCCCCTACAACACGCCGCACTCGCCATGGGCTGCCCCGGCGGATGTGTGGGAGCGCTTCAAGGATCGCCCGATCGCGATGCGCAGCGAGGCGGGGGAAAAGGAGCAGTTGGCGACGACGCGCTGTGCGCTCGCGATGATGGAAAACCTCGATGCAAACGTGGGCCGCGTGCTCCGCAGGCTCGACGACCTGAAGCTGAGCGAAAACACCGTGGTGATTTACTTCTCCGACAACGGCCCGAACTCCGACCGCTGGAACGGCGCGATGAAAGGCCGCAAGGGGACGACGGATGAAGGCGGCGTGCGCTCGCCGCTGTTCGTGCGATGGCCGGGCCACATCCCGCGCGGGACTCGCGTGAAGGAAATTGCCGGTGCGATCGACCTGCTGCCGACCCTTGCTGCGATGACGGATGTCCGCCACATCGGCACGAAGCCTCTCGATGGTCGCGACCTTTCTCCGCTGCTCACCGGCAAGACGACAGAGTGGCCGGAGCGCATGATCTTCTCCACCTGGGGAGGAAAGGTGAGCGCACGAAGCCAGCGCTACCGGCTGGATAATGGAGGCGCGCTTTACGACATGGAGGCGGACCCTTCGCAGAAGAAGAACATCGCCGCGCAAGAGCCTGCTGTTGCCTCCAAAATGGCGGCGGCGCAAGCAGGGTGGAAGAAGGAGATGGGCCTTACCGCCATGAGCATTCTGCCGACCGACGATCGCCCGTATCCCGTCGGCTACCCTGAGTTTCCCACCACGCCGCTGCCCGCGCGCGACGGTGTCGCAGAAGGCGGAATCAAGCGCAGCGCAAACGCGCCGAACTCATCCTACTTCGTAAACTGGAAGTCGCTCGACGGGCGCATCACCTGGGATGTCGATATTCACACGGCGGGCGAATACGACGCGGTGATTTACTACACAGCGCCGCTCGCCGACACCGGCGCGACAATCGAACTGAGCCTGAACGGCGCGAAGCTCGCCGGTAAAGTGCAGCCCGGTTGGGACCCGCCGCTTTACACCAATCAGGACACCATCCCGCGTCCGGCAGGCGAATCGCAAATGAAAGAATTCCGCCCGCTGAAGCTCGGCACAATCAAACTGGAAAAGGGCCGCGGCCCGCTCACGCTGCGAGCGCTGGAGATGCCGGGCCAGTCGGTGATGGACGTCCGGGCACTCTATCTCACGCTGAAAAAATAACCGTTGCCGGGCTGGGCGGCGAGTGGGGTGATGATACGTATTTTCAGCCGCTAAGGAGGCGGATCGAGCGTCACTGGTCCGGTCTTATCCGGCAGCGCGAATACTCCACGCCCGATGCTCTGACTTTGGAGCAGTGCGCCGTTGAATTTGACGGGCTTGCCGTTGGTACCGGGGAAGCTGCCGGAGAGGAGCCCGGTTTTTGGGGCAAGTGTGAGCTTGGTGCCGGGCACAGGTGGTGTGAAAAGATTCGCCGGACTGAGTGTCACGGTTCCAGTGAGTGGTGGAACGAGCACGCCGTTGCCGATGGCGAGATTCCAGTTGGCGATGTCGAGCGCGGCGGTGTTTTTTGGGGGTGGCGTCCAGCGCGAACCGAGCGTGGCGGTGCTGCCGGTGAAGCCGGGCTTGTAGAGTCCCTTGGTCGTCGCGGGCTTCTGCCAAAGCAGGGTGCCGTCGGCGGAGGCGATGTCCGGCGTCGTTGCATCGTGAAAGACGAGCGTGCCTGCGAGCAGTCCGTGTTTGGCGTAGGGCTGGACGTAAACCGGGCAGGTGGCGTCGGCAAAGAGCGGTGCCGAGAATGTGAATGCGGTGCCGTCGCCCAGGACTCCAGCGACGCTGACTGCGCCGCGGCTACTCACACTTCCTAGCGCGTAGCCATTGCCAAATGGCCGCGTAGTCGGGTCGCTGAATCCGGGATCGCGAGGCAGGACGAAGGTGTATTTTCCCGCGAGACTTGTCGGGTTCTTGGTCTGGAAGAGCGATTTCCCCGCGGAGAGATCGTAGCTGATTCCATCCAGCGTGATCTCCCCACTCAACTGCGCGACGAGGTCGGGATCGAATGCGAGCGTGACGAGCGCCGACGCCTTTCCTCGCCGAGAAATCGAGCCGCTGAATGTCCCGCTCGCATCGAAAACACCTGTAATCATCAGCGATTCAGAGCCAATGCGGAGTTTGAGGGTAAGGCGTTTGCTCTTCGTGATTCCGGCGACCACCTGTCCGGCGACTCCTTCGGTGCCAATAATGAGCCCGGTATAAGTCGGCACGGCGACGGCGCTCGGTGCGCTTGGTAAGTTGTAGGTGATTGCGAGCCGGGTGGTTTTCCCGGCTTCGACGGTGACGCTGCGCGCACTCGGCGTTTGAAATCCCTCGATGCTCTTGAAGGTCACGTTGTAGTCGCCTGCGGAGAGGAACGGTTTGGATTGCCCGCTGTTGAGGAATGCCCCGCTGCCGATGCGCCAGCCTGCTCCTGCGGCGCGCGCGGACTGCGGCTCGATGGTCACGGTGAGCGTGCCCGAAGGAGTCGAGCCGAGAGAGTTGTTCGTCTGCGTCGAACCGCCGTTGGTGCTGTTCTGGCCGGTGGTGCTGCTTTCTTCGGCGGAGTCAAAAAGCGTGATCACATCGCTATCAATGGCCCTCACGCGCGTCTGTGTGGTGCCACCGAGATAGATGGCAGCGGGGAAGTAGCGCCCGTCGTCGTATTGCACGCACACCGGACCGCCAGAATTGCCGCCACGCAAGGTGATGGCGTCGGTCAAAAACACCCGCGCATTCGCATGGGTAAATGTCGCGTTGATGGGCGGTGTAGCGTGGATGCGCCCTTGATTCGCCGCCGCGATGCCGTCGAGCGGATAGCCCACGATCGTTTTCAGCCGTGGCGAAATCAGCCATTCGTTGTCCGTCGAGTCGCTCGCCAAGTATCCACCCTTGCCGCCACGGGCGGCCAGCGGATCAAGTGGATTATCTTGTTCATCCTTCTCATGGAACCACACCGATGCCACATCCAGATTTTGCGAATCGGCTGTGCTTTGCCCCGGAATTACACCAGCGGACTGTCGCGCGGCGCTATATCCACTCAAAATGTAGGAACCTCGGGGAATCTGCGGCACCGGCTCGTAAGTTCCGCGTTCGCGCTGAAAGAGCCACTGTAAGCCCGTCACAGCCGAAAATGAGACGTCATCAAAGACCACATGGGCCGCCGTCGCCACCACACGCTCTCGCACCACAAAACCAGTGCCCGCCCCCGAGTCGCTGCGGAGTTGCCCGACGTAGGTGGAGGGATTTGCGGTCACCGAAGTGACCGTATCAAACCCCACCACGCCCGGCTGCGCACCCACGGCGGCATCGGCGAGAAAGTATGTCGCCGTCGCCGACTTCGCCTCGCCACTGCCAATCGTCACCGAGATCGGGCGCGGCGTCGTAAAGCCCGCCACATCCTTGCACTCCACGAGATAAACTCCCGCCGCCAATCCCCCGAGCGAAGCCCCGCTCGCACGCCACGCCGAATCCCCCTCCCCCAGCAACCGCCACTGCGCCGCCGCACCGAGCGAAACCGGCAGCAGCGTCACACTCAGCGACGCCGTCGCCACACCTCCGCCTTGAAAATACTCCCGCTCCACCACCGTCGCCGCCGCCCCGCTCGTCACACTCACCGGCTCCCGCAACGGATGCAAAAACCCCGCCACCGGACGAAACTCAATCTCGCGGTTCCCCGTCGCCAGCCCACCCGCCGGAACCCCTGGCACGCGCCACTGCTGCTCCCCCACAAACCGCCAACCCGTTCCCGTCAAATTACTCGGCGAGAGATTCACCACAAGGAACCCCTGCGCCCCCGAGCGTGGATCGAGCACCGACGGAGCCACTTGCTGAAAGCCCGACAAAACGTCTAACGCCAACGGAAATATCTCTCCCGTGTTCGTTCCCCCAGCGTTCTCTGCCCGCACTCGATAAAAGTAGGTCACTCCTTGTGCGAGATTGCTCAGGACAGCGCTCACCGCGGTATCTGTGTCGCCCGAGAGATTCGGCCCCGCTGATACCCTAGTCGGGAATGTCACTCCATCAGTTCCGTATTCAAAAAACACCTGCGTCGTCGAGTTGTTCGCCCGCACAGACCCATTCACCCCAGCACTTGTCGTGGAGAGCGAAAATGCCCCGCCGGTTATCGTTGTCGGCAACGGCGGCTTTGCCTGGAAGCTCTTATCTTCGCCTCGCGTTGGGAGCGGACTACCAGAATTACTCGCGATGAGGCGAAAGTGATAAGTCGCATCGGCATCCAACCCCGTTACTTGGGCGAAAACGTCCATCAAATTATTCGCCGCCGATATAGACTGCGCGGGCGTGACGCTGCCGTAAGCCGTCGTTAGCCCGTATTCAAAATAGACCTCGGTATCGCGTCCGTTGGGAACAACCACACCGGCGAGAGTCGCTCCCGTAGCCCCCACAGAGAGCGCGTCGCTCGTGAACGCAAGCGGCGGGTCTGGGTCCGTCCTTAAAACTACGTCCGCACCGTAAGTAATACCAGAGTTGAGCGCGGCGGAATTCATCGCAACCAGCCGGAAATGATACGTTGTGTTTGGAGATAGGAGACTGATGCCCGCATTGAGGGCAACGGGCGTCGTCCCATTCCCGCAAATCTGACTTGGAGTCACACTCCCGTAATTCGTATCGAGCCCATACTCAAAATAAGCCGTAGTCGCCAAGCTGTTCGGGTTTGCGCTGCCTTTCAGAGTTGCCGTCGTCTTTGCTACGGTCGCAACCCCTGTCTGAACGATGGGAGGTTGCTCCGTCCCATAATATCGCGCCAGAGTGAATACTTGATTGGCACCACTGTAAGATAAGCCAGCCGCGACGATCCTTCCGTCTGCTTGAACCGCTACGCTGTTGATGTAGGCCGCACCGCTGCCAATCCGGGTGCTCACTTTTCCTATACTGTGAAAGCCAGTGTCTAAGGTCCCATCAGGATTGTAACGAACCAACGCAAAGGCATCTACTGCACTGTTCGCATCGTAGGACTGCCCAGCGAGGATGATTTTCCCATCGCCCTGCAATGCCACACTGTTCGCGCTATCATTGGCGATCCCGATTCCAGTGTATTGGCTGATGTCGAGAGTCCCGGTTGCAGAATACCGATCCAGTGTAAAATATCGGTGGCTTTCGCCAAAGTTTGATCCCGAGAGCACGACTCTTCCATCCGGCTGTAATACCATCCCCGTAGCGTAGCCGTTGTGCGTCGCTCCTTGCCCAGCCCCATTCGTCGGCCCTCCTGGCCCGGTAAAACTACCGTCCAGCGTGCCATCAGAATTGTAACGGATCACTGCGACAAAATGGGGTACGGTCCCAGCGAAAACTCCTCCCGCCCCAGCCACGAGAATCTTCCCGTCGCTTTGCATGGCGAGGGATGTTGCGTACTCATTCACCGCACGATCTGATCTCAAACTGCGCGTCACCAAACCTCCGACTCCGAAGGTGTTGTCCAGTGTCCCATCCGAATTATAGCGGACAACCGCAAAATCCTGAGCAAGCGCACTGAAAGTTTAGCCAGCCACCACGATTCTCCCATCCGCTTGTATCACTACGGCATGGGCTACGCTATTGCTGCTGATCCCAGTCGTAACGATTTTTCCGTTTCTGAAAGGTCCGAAGTCATTATCAAGCGTGCCATCGGAATTGTATCGCGCAACAGCGATGTCGCTCCTGCCACTGCTCTCTGAGGCACCTGCGACCACGATCTTCCCATCGCTCTGCAACGCAATTCCCGTAGCAATATCTACGAAACCACGAAAGTCAGTCGCCGCCTGCCCAGTTCCGTTAAAAGTCGTGTCCAATGTCCCATCTTGATTATAGCGAAAAACCAAAAAATTCACGCTGCCGCCCGAGTTCCCATACCCCGCCGCTACAATCTTCCCGTCGTTCTGTAACACCATGCCTCTAAGCACTATATCGCTGCCCACGAACCCCGTCTGGACAATTCCATTCACGCCGAAGCTCGTATCTAGATCACCCGGCGTACCGGCAATCACATTCCCACTCGAAAAGGTCCGAGAGCTTGAAAACGCACTCGTATTCCCGGCCTTATCTGTCACTTGCGCCTTCACCGTGTGCGGACCATCCGCGAGAGCGGCCATCGGAGCAAAACTCCACTCCCCAGCCCCGCTCGCCACAACGCTGCCGCTCAAAACATCATCCACGAAAATCGCCACCGTGGCGCTTCCCTCTGCGGTTCCGCTGATCAATGGCCGGGGATTTGTTGCCGATCCGTCAGTCGGTTTTTGAAGCACTGGAGCCAGCGGCATCACTGTATCCACCGTAAAGTTATTCGGGCTCCCCGCTGTTTAGAGTGGGATTCAGAGAGGAACGGCATTGATGAACTGGGCCGGATTCTTGGGGGAACAATTACGCTGACGCGGGAGAGGAAAACGCCTACCCAAAGGAGACACCATTGGAAGCAAACGCATTATTCGAACTA
>CAMDQC010000009.1 GCA_945905735.1 Prosthecobacter debontii
CTCGCCCTCACGGCTTGACCGTGCCCGCATCGCACCAAAACGGGGCAAAAACAGCAATTTCTCGATGACTTTCCGCCTCAGAACCCCACTCACTACCACCCTGCCTCGCGCTTCTCTGCTCAACTCGCTTTATTCAGCGTTTCCCTAATGGTGACTGTACCACCAACGTTCACGCTATTCCCGATGGTTTGGGTGGTGCTGGCGCGAAACGTCCCGCCATTCAGAGAAATGGTGCCTGTTCCGAACGGGCCGCTGGTCGGAGGCGGGCCGCCAGCGGAGCTTCCACCGATGAGAATCATCCCCGACGTCAAGGTCACGCCCCCAGTAAAGGTGCTCGTGCTCGTGCCGAAGGTGACTGTCGGCCCGTTCACGATGATGCCGCTGCCTGCGCTGCCCGTCACTGCGGGGGCCGTGCCATCGCCCACGCTCAGAGCACCGGTGCCGAGAAGCGTGAGGCTCCCAGTTCCCGATAGGGCTCCGCGAATCGCGCCAGTGCCGGTGTTGGTGACGGTAAGCTCCCGGTCCGCCCCCCACGCGAGTCCGTTGCGGAAGGAGTAATTGCCGCTGCCCGCGAAGGTCGCGTTGCTATTCAGCGTGAAGGAGCCCGTGGTGAAAGCGGTGACGTTTGTGCTGTTGAAGTTCACCGTTGGGTTGCCGCTGATGGCGACAGCCCCTGTGAGCGTGAGCGAGCGATTGCTCGCCGTGCTTGATGCAAAAGTAGAGGTCCCGCCGGTAATGGCGACGGCATTGCCTATAGTGCGATCCGCGCCAGTGCCGGGGCGGAGTGTGCCACCGCTCAGCGTCACAGTTCCAGTGCCAAAGCCCGTGTCGCTTTGAATCTCTGTGATGCTGTTGGTGAGCTTTACCCCACCATTATACGCATTGGCCGTGGTGAATTTGAAGACCCCGGCAGCATCGCCATCCACGACGAGGAGCGGGGCATTTGCACCACTCGTGATTGCCCCGATGTTGTTATTACTCCCCGTGCCCGCGAGCGTGATGGATTGCCCGGCGGCGGTGCCTGCCAGAGGGCCGGATATCGTCACTGCACTTGCGCCATTGCTGAGAGTGATGGTGCGGTTCGCGCCATTGACGGTGAAGCCGCCGCTAAACGTGAAGCTCGCCGCCACGCCTGCACCCGGCGCATTCACAGTGAGCCCACCGCTCAAGATCGCGGGAGCGGTGGTGAAGGAGACGCCGTTATTATCGCGGGAGCTGAGGACGGCTCCGTCGAACGTCTTGGTTGCCCCAGAAAAGGTGTAGCTATTTCCCGTGAACGCACCATCGCTGATGAGCACGGCTCCATTCACCAAAAGATCATTTCCAAACACCCGGTCGCCCCCGCCCCCGGCTGCGCTGCTGGTGATGGTGCCGCCCGAAAGCGTCAGCAGACTCGACGCGGCCCCGGCGATCAGATTGGTCGCATTGGTCGTTCCGACGATCAGCTTGCCGCCGCTGAGAGTCAGCCCGCCGGTGCCGGTGTTGGTCTGATTATTCAGGCGGACATCGCCGCTGCTCACCGTCAGCCCGCCCGTGTAGCTGATGGCTCCACCCACCGTGAGCAGGCTCGACGAGTTGTTCGCCCAAGTCTGCGCCGCCTCGATCGTCACCGCCGCCGAAATGCTTGTCGATCCCGCACCGGCATTAATCGTGAGCCCGCCACCCCAAAGGCTGAGATTTCCTCCACTCACGGAGACAGTGCCTTCTTCAATACTCAGCGAGTTTCCCGTTTGGATGCCCGTCAGGGTGATGGTGGACGCACCCGTGGCACGCACCCGTGGCATTTGCTCCTGCGGAAAATATGAGGTCGTCCAGCGAGGTCGTCGTCGCTGTGAATGTCCCGGCTGTTCCGTCCGCGAGATTATTCCAAAAGAGGTTCGACCCATTCCACGCGCCAGTGGCCGAAGTCGTGTCGGTCGCGCCGGTGTTCACATCGTTGATGTCCCAGTAGAGACTGGCTGCGTTGGAGTGAACCACGCAGATAAGTGCGGCGACGGATGTGGTAAGGATCTTGTTCATGTTGTTCGGAGTTGTTGGTTGGTTGTTGTAGGTGAAAATCGGAGAGAGTGAATTAGTTCAGCGTTTGCGGTCAGGGACAGC
Source organism: Prosthecobacter debontii (assembly GCA_945905735.1). Taxonomy (GTDB): domain Bacteria; phylum Verrucomicrobiota; class Verrucomicrobiia; order Chthoniobacterales; family Chthoniobacteraceae; genus SXWH01. Next base: position 2,101 of record CAMDQC010000009.1, read on the forward strand.
GCGGAGCTCCCCGAGTGCTGGGAGGTTGTCGCGCTGGGGTGGGTGGAGTTGTGTCTGTGGCACTACTTCCATCGGCTGGCTGAGGCTTTGCCAGAAAAGGGAGACGTTTGCCTGCTGGGTGCGCTCACAGTATTCGAGGCGGATGGTGTGGCGCTGCCCGGCGCGCAGTTCCACGGGCTGTGTGTAGTATTTCTTCGCGTTGCTACTGCCCCACGCATCGAGAATCTGCCGGCCGTCAATCCACAGCTTCGCCCCATCATCCACTACGATGAGGAACGTGTAGCTCTCGGAGAACCGTGGCTCGATGAAGCCCGTCCACCGCACCCCGAAATGCTCCGGGTGGGCCTGCGTCACCGGCGTCGGCGCACCCTTGCCCCACTGGAAGCGGATGCGCGCATCCAGCCGCTCGTAGGCGGGCGGCGCGCTGTCCATCGAGGCGTAATTGTGATTGTAGTACTCGCCGAGCAGCCCAATGCCTGAGCCATCTCCCGGCCACTCCTTCGCCGTGGGCACTACCGCATCGGACGCCGCCGCAAACTGCCCAGCGCGAACCTCCGCCGCTCCGCGCTCATCAGCATCCGCCAGTCGCACGCTCCCCTCACTGACTCGCAGTTGCGTAGCACTGGAGCCGCGATGGAGCGAAAAGCGAGTGCCGGTGATCTTGGCCGTGGCGTCGGGGGTTTTGAAAAAGAGCGGCTTCTTCCCGGCGCGCGTCACTACCTGTGCATCGAGAGCGCCCGACTTCAGCTCGCAAAGCTCCGGCGTCGGCCAAGTCATATCGCTTAACTCGGCGAGGGTGAACTTCGCGTCCTCGTGCAGCCACTTCACATCGGCGGAAGATTCGAAGCCCACCGTGAGCCTCTCTCCGCTGTTCACGATGTCGCCTTTCTTTGCCGGACGCTTTTTTCCGCCCGCTTGAATCCAAGCATCGCCAGTCATCGCAGCAATTTCCCCTACCGGCACCGGCCGCACGGGTGACAACCATGTGAGAGTGCCGATGATCCCCAAAACGACCAGCGCTGCGGAAGCGAGCAGCCAATTTCGCCGCCAGCGCGTAGGCGTCGCGCGCGAAACTGCCGCCGCCCGCACCGGGCTCGTTGCCGGGATTTGCGACATCACTCGGCTGACGATGCGGCGCTCTAGCTCCGCCGTGAGCCGCGCCATGGTGGGCAGAGTTATATCCACATCGCGCTGCCCGCGCAGGAGTGCTTCGATATTCAAGAGCGCGAGGCAGGTTTCCCGAGCTTCGGCAGATTCCGTCAAAGCCATCAACTCGGTGACTTCCTCGGAAGCGATTTCACCATCGGCGAGCAAAAGCGTGAGTTCCTCGATGCGCGTCATGTCGCCTGCCTTTCGATACACTCGCGCAAAAGCACACGCGCCCGATTGAGCATGACCCGCACGGCATCTGCCGAACGAGAGAGTCGCGTGCCGATTACCGCAAAGTCTTCGCCCTTTTCGTAGCGCCAACGGAGTGCGTCGGCGATGGGCGACTTCAGCTCTCCGACGCAACGCGCCAGCCGCGCCTCTTGGTCCGCCTGTAGCGCGTCCGCTTCGTGATCGGCGAGCCCGACGAGGAGCTGTTGCTGGTAGATGTCGAGCCTCCGCCCCTCCCGCTCCATACGGCGAAACTCCATCTTCACCTCATTGCGAGCGAGCGTACGAATCCACGGGCCGAACTCTCGCTGCGTATCGAACGTATCGAGCGCCATAAACGCCTTGATGAACACCTGCTGCGCTAAATCCTCCGTCCGGTGAAAGCCACTGAGCATCGACGCAACGACCTTCAACACATCGCGCTGATACCGTCGCACCAACTCAGCAAAAAGCTCGCGCTGCCCGGAGCGGATCGCGGCGATTAGTTCTGAGTCATGGATTTCGTTCATCACAACCAGATATGCCGCAGGGGTTCGGATAGAACGCAGGAAATCTACCTTTTCCACATCGCACCGCCTTCGCGAAATAGTGCGTTCTCACAATGAAGCGACGGCATACTGCGCTTGAACCACACTGTTTCATTTTTTATGCACCCATCTTCGTCTCGCTTCGCCACAATCTTGAAAACAATCGCCCTCGGATTCGCAGTCACAGGCTACGCGCAGAACGACATTCTCGCGTATGCAGGGGGTGCAGGAAATGTCCGCTTTACGTACGTCCACGCGTTGACCGAAGGGGCCATCCTCGTCGCGGGTGGTGCCGATAATCTCGACTGGCTGCCCGCAGACACGAAGCGCGTGGAGCTTGCGGGCGCACCGCCTGCGGGCGCTTCCGGCAAGACCGCATTTCTCCTGCTCGTCCGTCCCGACTTGAGCAAGGTCGGCACCGTGCTCGCGCTGCCCAAAGATGTCGCAAAGAGCATCCGTTGGGTGAAGACAAGCGGAGCCCCCGGTGCGCCGACGGGGGAACTGTTCATCTCGGGTGAAAACGCGGGCGGGTATTTCATCGCGAAGCTCGACAGCAATTTCGTGAGCGGCGTCCCTTCAAAGCTGGCGTGGTTTTTTCAGGCGAAAGCGAAGAAGGACATTGCCGAAAAACAGCCGTGGGATGTGGGCGGCGACGGGCGCGTCGTCTTCGCCAGCGGCGAAGCGCACAGCCCTGACTGGGCCGACGTGCAGCGACTCGATGCGGATGGGAAACCGGGCATCGTCGAGCATTGGCGCAATCACTGGACCGAGAGCGGCAGCGATTGGCAGGGGGCACCAGCCACCGCAAACCCGAATGGCAAGAGCACGCGCTCAGCGATTGTTTTCAAAATGACCGGCCGAGGTTCCCTGCGCTCGTGGACGGATGCGGACTACACCGCGCAGACCAGCGACGGTAACGGCGGCACGAAGCAAGGGCGCTGGCCGTGGGACTACTATTTTTCCGGCCCCTTCAATAGCGAGAACCCCGGCTCCAGCCCCGGCGGCCCCGGCTACACCGGCTACAAATGGGGCCGCAATCCCGTCGGCCATCCCCAAGCCATCGCCGTGGACCGCCGCACGAACGACATCTACCTCGGCGGGAACAACCAATCCAAACTCCCGGACGGGCAGCCCGACTTCGAGCCGTTCGTCATCGCGTTCACGAAAGACGGGAAACAAAAGTGGTGGCAGCGCCTTTACAAAGAGACGCCGCAAAACTCCACGCCCGATCAATACGTGGACGGCCTCGCCATCGACTACGGGACGGAAGGCGCGCTCATCGTTCTCGCCCGCTGCCACGGCAACAACGTCATCAACTTTTGGAGCGGTAATAAAATCGAGCACCCGAAAAGTCCGAAGACCGCATTCCAAAACTCATTCACCGGAAAGAGTGGGAACATCCACATCGGCTGGCTGGGGCGCATGACCCTCGATGAAGGCACCATGCTCCACTCAACCTATGTCGCCGAATGGGCCGACACCGCGAAGCTCGACGGCAAGCCGCACCCCGACCCTCTGCTCGACGGATGGCCCTCGCCCAACGGTGGATGGCCCGACGTAAACACCACGCGCTGCCAGCCCGCGCTGCACGTCGATAGCACAGGGAACATCTATCTCATCGGAACCGGGCGACGCGTGATCACGACATCGAATGCCTTTCAAAAAATGCCGAAGATGGACGAAGGCGAGAGCAAGTGGAGCGACTTCGTCCGGGTCTATGACCGCGAGCTGAAGGCGCTCAAATACAGCAGCATCATCACCGGCGCGTGGGACGCGAAGACCAAAGGCTCCCCGACGAGCGACGTGAAACTCGAAGGTGTCTTTCCCATCCAAGGCGGCGTGCTCATCACCGGCTACGCTCCACTTTCCAAAGACGGCAGCCTGCCCGCAGGTCCAGACGTGCCTGTAAAAAACGCTCCCCCTTGGGCGGCGAAATCGCGCACGGGCGAAATGGGCGTCATCGGAGCCCTGCACTTCGCGAAGTAGAGCAAATCGAATGAGGCGCGACGCCGAGGGCCTTCATCATTCAGCCTTGGGTCACGGCTTCTTCTCTTCGAGCTTCTTGAGTTGCTCGGTGAGGTAGTCGCCGCATTTCACTTCTGAGCCATCCTTGAGCTTGATGAGGTAGGGCTTGCCGGAGGTGCCGGAGACGGATGCGGCCTTGGCGATGAAGTCGGCTGCGGTCTTGATGTCGCTGTCGTTCGACTTCCACTTGCCGCGCAGGAAGGACACGGCGGATTTCGCGTCGTAGGTGCTGCCGTTGCGGATGAACTTCGCGTCGGGAAGCGCGCCGACATTGGCGATGAGCGCCTCGATTTTCGCCTTCTCCGCAGGGGCGATGTCGGCGGCGTGTGTGGGCGTAACGGCGATGATGAGGGCGGAGAGGATGGCAAAGAAGAATGCGCGTGGTTTCATGGGGAGGTACCGTTGCAGTGTGAGGGCGGCGGGCAATCTTCATTTACCCGAAACGCTATGGACCCGGCGCGTGCATTTCGCACGGCACGCTTGCCGGATTCTGCGTGGCGTGCATCTTCCCCGGTTCTACATGCCCGCTCTTTCGATTCCTGATCACAATGCCCGCGTCTTCACTTTGCCCAATGGGCTGGAAATCCTTGTGCAGGAGGACCACTCGGCTCCGGTGACGAGTGTGCAGGCGTGGGTGAAGACGGGGAGCGTCCACGAGGGGCGCTGGCTGGGGGCGGGGCTGTCGCACTTTTTGGAGCACATGCTTTTCAAGGGGACGCCGTCGCGCGGGCCGCAGGAGTTTGCGCGGTCGGTGCAGGATTTTGGCGGGTATATCAATGCTTACACGTCGCTGGACCGGACGGTTTACTGGATCGATATACCGACGCGGGGGACTTCGGCGGCGATTGATCTGCTGGCGGATGCGCTGATGAATTCGCTACTGCCTGCGGATGAGGTGGTGAAGGAGCAGGAGGTGATTCGGCGGGAGTTTGCGATGGGCTTCGATGACCCGGATAGTGTGTCGGGGAAGCAGATGTTCGCGACGGCGTTTGCGCAGAGTCCGCTGCGGCATCCGGTGATTGGGCACCTGGATGTGTTCAACCGAATCACGCGGGAGGATTTGCACGAGTATTACAAGGCGCGGTATGTGCCGAATAATGTGTTCTTCGTGGTGGTGGGGGATGTGGATGCGGAGGCGATCCATGCGCAGTTGGCGGCATTCTTTGAGAAGCATCCGCGTTGTCCGCTGGCGGACGTGTTTATGCCGTCGGAGCCGCTGCAACTGGGACGGCGGGAGTGCCACACGGAGATCGAGACGGAGCTGACACGGCTGGGAATCACTTGGCATGTGCCGGAGGTGACGCATCCCGATATGCCCGCGCTGGACCTTTTAGCGACGGTGCTGGGCGGGGGGCGGAGTTCGCGGTTGTATCGGCGGTTGCGGGAGGATTTGGCGCTGGTGCATAGCGTGGATGCGTGGTGCTACACGCCTGCGCAGGGCGGGCTGTTCGGTGTGGATGCGATGCTGGACCCGGAGCAGCGCGTGGCGGTGGAGCGGGAGGTTTTGGCGATCATTCAGGATGTGGTGGAGAACGGGGTGCGGCACGAGGAACTGGAGAAGGGGCGGCGGCAATTCCTGAGCGCGCAGATCAGTGCGCTGACTTCGATGCGCGGGAAGGCGTCGAACCTCGGAAGCGACTGGCTTTTTGCGAGGAGCGTTCACTTTACCCGCGACTACTTGGCGGCGGCGCAGCTCGTGACGCCGGAGGATATTCGGCGGGTGGCGGGGAAGTATTTTACGGATGCGAATCTGACGATTTCCTCGGTGAGTCCGAAGGGTCACTCGGCGGCTGCGGTGGCTGCGGATACGGCGAGCAAGGCCGGGGAGACGCAGGCGTTTGTGCTCTCGAACGGGCTGCGGCTGCTGGTGCGCGAGGATGCGCGGCTGCCGCTCGTGGCGATTGTTTCGAGCTTCAAAGCGGGGCTGCTGGCGGAGACTGCGGGGGATAATGGAATCAACCGCCTGCTCTCGCGCACGATCCTGAAAGGGACGACGACGCGGACGGCGGAGGAGATCGCGGGGAGCATCGAATCGGTGGGCGGCGGGCTCGGCGCGGAAAGCGGGAACAACAGTCTAAATATCACGGCGCGTGTGCTGGAGCCGGACTTGGCGCTGGGGCTGGAGCTGGTGGCGGATGTGCTGTGCAACTCGACTTTCCCGGCGAAGGCGGTGGAGCGGGAGAAGGCGGTGCAGCTTGCATCCATCAAGGCGGACGACGAGGAGATGACGAGCGTGGCGCGGAATATCCTCCGCACGGGGCTGTTCGGCGGACATCCGCTGGGGCTGCGTTCGCTGGGGACGCCGGAGAGCATCGCGGGGATCACGAGGGAGCAGCTTGCGGCGTTTCGGGAGTGCTACGTGTGTGCGCGAAATGGCGTGCTGTCAGTGTTTGGCGCGGTGAAGGCGAGCGAGGTGGTGGCGCTGGCGGAGAAATTTTTCGGCGGGCTGCACGCGGGCGGGAAGGCGTTTGAGAATCTGGCGCTGCCGGTGTTCCCGACTGCGCCGGTGGAGGTGACGGAGCGGAAGCAGAAGGAGCAGGCGGTGCTGATGGTGGGCTTCCCCGGCGCGGATATGTTCAGCGCGGATCGGGGTGCGCTGGAGCTGCTGGATGAGGCGTGCAGTGACTTGGGCTCCCGCCTTTTCAACCGCATCCGCGAGGAGATGGGCTTGGCGTATTTCGTGGGGAGTAGCAATTTGATGGGGCTGGTTCCGGGGGCGTTCACTTTCTACCTCGGCACGGACCCGGCGAAGCTCACGGAGGTGCGCGCGGCGCTGATGGAGGAGATCGGCAAACTGGTGACGGATGGGCTGGATGAAAGCGAGATCGCGCGGGCGAAAGAGAAGCTGCTCGGCGGGCAGGAGATTCGGAATCAGAGCAACGACGCGCTGGCGTTTGGCTGCACGCTGGATGAGCTGTATGGCCTCGGCCACGCGCACTATCGCACGCTGCGGCAGCGCATCGAGTCCATCACGGGCGATGACATCCGCCGCGTGGCAGCGCGCTATTTTACACAGCCGTCGGTCACGGCCATCGCGACGCCGTAGATGAACGACTTCGCGCAGAGCGGGCTGATCACGACGCTCCAGCGGCTGAGCGAAACGCACTTCGCCACGCTGGAAGCGGAGCTGGCCGCGATGGGCGGCGCGATTGCGCTCATCCTGCCGTGCCACACGGCCGATCTCGACCGCCCGCCGCTGGAACACATCATCCGCGAACTCGCCGAGGCGCGCTGGCTCGGCGAAGTCCTCGTGAGCATGAACGGCCCAGACCGCACGGCGACGGAGCGCGCGGCGGCGCTGTTCGCCCCCCTCCCCTGCCCGTTCCGTGTGCTGTGGAATGAAGGCGGAGGCAAAGGCGAGAACGTCGCCCGCGCGCTGCGGGTGATCGGCGATGAGGGGAAGCGCCGCGTGGTGGCGACCCAGGATTGCGACGTGGCGAGCTTCCGCCGCCACGACCTCGCGCGGCTGTGCTACCCAGTCGCCGCGCTCGGCTACGACTTCGCGAAAGCCTACTACTCGCGCGCCACGGACCGGCTGTATGGGCGAGTGACGCGGCTCTTTCTCGCGCCGCTACTCCACGCTTGTGTGAAGGTCGCCGGGCACCAGCCGCTGCTCGATTTCCTGCTCAGTTTCCGCTACCCGCTGGCGGGAGAAGTCGCACTTTCCACAGCCAGCGCGCGGCTGCTCCCCATCGCGCCCGGCTGGGGGCTGGAGCTGGCGATGCTGTGCGATGTCTTCCGCCACATCGACCCGCGCAACGTCTGCCAAGTGGACGGCGGCTCTGGCTACGACCACAAGCACCAGCCCGCCACGACCGCCCTCGCCGAGATGACCGCGCACATCGCCGCCGAGCTGTTCCGCCAGCTCGCCGCCGAAGGGCTGCCCGCGACGGCGGAGTTCCGCCAAACCATCGCCGAAGCCTACCGCCGCGAAGCCGCCCACGCCCTCCGCCGCTCCGCCGCCCTCGCGCAGATCAATGGCTTGCCCTACGACGGCGAGGTGGAAAAAGGGACGGTGGAAATGTTCTACGAGCGGCTCTTGCTTTGCGGCCGCTAAACCCAATTTAGGTAGATGACCTTTACGGTCCCCGCCCGCATCCGGGAAGCCTGACACCCGCCCCCGAGGAAAAATCTGTAAGTCGCCCTTGACGCCTCGCCAGTCCTACCCGACAACTCCGCGCCCCAAAATTAAACCATGAAACTTGTCCCATTTATCGTATCTACCGTGGCGGCTGCTGCGGCTCTGATTCTCGGCGTGAAAGTATGCGCTGAGCAGGGTTCGCTCGCATCCGTCCAAGCGGAAAACCTCGGCCACCAGGAAAAGCTCCTCAAGCTCCAACAGGAGATGACGAAGCTCGAACAGGAGGCCCAGACAGTAAACCAAGCGTATCAGCTCAAGCAGGGTGAAGCCCAAGCCCAGCAGCGCGAAATCGAAGCTGGCGCTTCTGTTGCACAGAAATACGGCCCGCCGATTCTCCGCGACATCGGCTACCTCGCCGAGAAAAACAAGAACGAGAAACTCCGCGATGTGCTCAAACATCACAAGCTGGAGTCGTTCGTTCCAAACGCCGAGCAGATGAAAGTTATCGATGAACAGCTCGAAAAAGCCAAAGCCGCACAGGCTGCTGGCGGCACACCTGCACCAACCCGCTAATTTACCAAATCCATGGACTACGTATATCCACACGAACAAGCGCAACTGCCCGCGAAGCCGGAGAATCCTTTCATCAGCGTTCACCTGCCACTCACATTTGTCTCAGTCGCGATCGCCCTCTTCTTTGTCGGCGAAAGCAAAGCGACGAAGCAAAAACTCGACGAAGCAAAGCTCGAACAGAGCGGACGCGTCTGGGCGCAGGAGAACTTGAAGTGGCGCAAAGAGACCACCGAGAAGCAGCTCAAGGCTCTCCAAGACGCGAAGGACGCGCTCGAAAAAGCAGTGGGAGAGCGCAAGGAACTCGTCGCCACTTCTGCGGCTACACAAGCGCAGTTCACTTCTGTGATGAAGGAACTCGATGAACTCGCGAAAGGCGGCGATAAAGACGCCACTCTCATCATCACCAGCTATGGCATCAAAGTGAACGACCCCGAGAAACCGGCGGAGAAACCTGTGGAGAAGAAAGAAGAGAAACCCGCGGACAAGCCGAAATAGCAGGCGCTCCAATCGAATTTAGAAACCGGCTTGGACTTTCTCGTCCAAGCCGGTTTTCTTTTTGAACGATCACTCGCGCGAAGCGCCCAACAAACTCTCAGCTCTCAGCTATCAACTCTCAACCAATGCAAGAATCCATCGCCCGCTCCATCGTCCGTCGCCTCCGCGACGAGGGCTTCGTAGCGCTCTACGCGGGTGGCTGCGTGCGTGATATGCTGCTTGGGAAACTTGCGAAGGACTACGACGTGGCAACGAGCGCACGCCCGGAGGAAGTGCAGGCGATTTTCCCCACCACCTACGCCGTGGGGGCGCACTTCGGCGTCGTCGTGGTCCATGAGCAGGGAGAGGATTTTGAAGTCGCGACCTTTCGCAGCGATGGCGCTTACGTGGATGGGCGGCGGCCCGAGGGCGTCGTCTTCAGCTCTCCGCAGCTCGACGCCGAGCGCCGCGACTTCACGATTAACGGGCTCTTTTTCAATCCCTTTGAGAGCAAGGTCATCGATTACGTGAATGGTCAGCGCGACCTAGATGCGAAGGTGCTGAGAGCCATCGGCGACCCCGTCGCGCGCTTCCGCGAGGATAAGCTGCGGCTACTACGCGCGGTGCGCTTCGGGGCGAGTCTCGGCTTTAAAATAGACGCTGCGACTTGGGCCGCGGTGCAGCAACATGCGGCGGACATTCGGGAAGTGAGTGCGGAGCGAATCCGCGAGGAACTCGTCCGCATCTTCACCGCGCCGACGCGGGTGCAGGGCTTCGATTTACTCGTGGAGAGCGGGCTCATGGAGCAAGTGCTGCCGGAGATCATGGCGCTTCGCGGCTGCGAGCAACCGCCGCAATTTCACCCCGAAGGCGACGTATTTGTGCATACCCGCGCGATGCTCGGACTGCTTCCCGAGGAGGTGAGCGTGGCGCTCGTCTTCGGCGTGCTCTTTCACGACATCGGTAAGCCGCCGACGCAGACCGTGGATGAGACGGGCCGCATCCGCTTCAACGGCCACGACAAACTCGGCGCGGAGATGACGCAGCGCATCATGGAGCGGCTGAAGTTTAGCAACGCCGATGCAGAAGCCATCGTCAGCGGCGTGGCCAATCACATGATCTTCAAGGACGTGAAAGAGATGCGAGTCTCGAAACTGCGGCGCTTCATGGCTCGCCCCGGTTTTGCCGACGAGCTGGAGTTGCACCGCGTGGATTGCACAAGCGCCAGCGGGATGCTGGACAACTACGACTTCATCCGCGCCCGCATCGAAGAGTTTGCCAACGAGCCGCTCATCCCCCCGCCGCTCATCACCGGCCATGACCTGAAAGCTCTCGGCCTCACGCCCGGCCCGAAGTTCAAAGAAATCCTCGAAACTGCGGCGAACCTGCAACTCGATGGTACACTTACCACTCGCGAAGCTGCGCTGGAATGGGCAAGGGAGAACGCATGAGACACGACTTACCCGAACTCCTCGCGCCCGCTGGCGGCTGGGACTGCCTGCGCGCCGCCGTAGCGAATGGCGCGGATGCCGTGTATTTCGGCCTGCCGCGATTCAACGCACGGCTTCGGGCGGACAATTTCCGCGATGAGGAACTCGTGGAGGTCGTGAAGTTTTGCCACCGCCACGGAGTGAAAGCGTATGTCGCTTTTAACACGCTCGTCTTCACCAGCGAACTCGACGCCGCCGAGCGGATGCTCCGCGATTGCAGCCGTGCGGGCGTGGACGCGCTCATCGTGCAAGACGTGGGCCTCGTGCGATTGGCGCGGGAACTCGTGCCGGACTTGGCCATCCACGCCAGCACACAAATGACGATCACCTCGCCGGAAGGAATCGCGTTCGCCAAAGAGCTGGGCATCGCCCGCGCAGTGCTGGCGCGGGAGCTGAGTCTGCGGGAGTTGGAGAAGTTCGACGCCGTCCTACCGCTGGAAACATTCGTCCACGGCGCGCTCTGCGTGGCCTACAGCGGCCAATGCCTCACGAGCGAGAGCCTCGGCCAGCGCAGCGCGAATCGCGGTGAATGCGCGCAGGCGTGCCGAATGCCGTACGAGCTGATCGTGGACGGTGCGGTGCTCGACCTCGGCGACCGACGCTACCTGCTTTCTCCGCAAGACCTCGCTGCCGTCGCGGAGATTCCCGCGCTGCTCGCACGCGGCGTCACGAGCTTCAAAATCGAAGGCCGACTCAAAGCGCCGGAATACGTCGCCGCCGTCTGCCAAGTCTATCGCAAGGCGCTCGACGCCGCCCTAGCGACACGCGGCGAAGCCGCCTCGAAAACTCTCAACCCTCAACCCTCAACTCTCAACGTGAGCGCGAGCGACATGTATCAGCTCGAAATGACCTTCTCGCGCGGCCTTTTCACCGGCTGGGTGAACGGCGTGGACCACCAGCAACTCGTGCCCGCCCGCTCCGGAAAAAAGCGCGGGCCTTTCGCCGGACGCATCATCGCCGTGGGGCGCGACCACATCGAGCTGGCGCAAGAAATCGCGCTCAAGCCGGGCGACGGCGTCGTCTTCGATACCGGCGGCGACACGAACGCCGAGCAAGGCGGACGCATCTACCAAGTGAACGCCGCGCGCCTCTACTTCGAGCACGGCAAGATTGATTTCTCCGTTCTCCGCCCCGGCCATCGCGTGTGGAAAACGGACGACCCCGCGCTCAATAAACGCCTCCAGCAAAGCTACGCCGGCAACCTGACCCCGCGCCGCCGCAAGCCCATCGCGCTCACCGTGCGCGGCTGTGCCAATGAGCCGCTCACCATCCAAGCCGCAGGCGTCTCAGTCCACTCCACCATCGCCCTGCAAACCGCCCGCACCGCGCCGCTCACCGAGGCAAAACTGCGCGAGCATCTCGGACGCTTCGGCGAGCATCCGTACGAACTCGGCGAGTTGCAAATCGAGCTGCAAGGCGAAGTCATCCTGCCCATCGGCGAGCTGAACCGCCTCCGCCGCGAACTCGCCTTCGCCCTCGACGCCGCCTTCGAGGAACACCGCACCGAGTTGCCCGGAACGTGGCGCAACCTCTTCACTGATAGCCATTCGCAAATAGCAAATAGCCAATCGGCTGCTGAGGCCGCTCCTGCGGAGTCTGCTATCGGCTATTTGCAATCTACTATCAATCTCACGGTCCTCGTCCGCTCCGACGACCAACTCGCCGCCGCGCTCGATGCGGAAATCGGAACGATCTACGCCGACTACGAAGACATCCGCCGATACAAAGACGTCGTGGCAAAAGTGCGCGAGCATCCGCACAAAGCCGCCATCTTCTTGGCCACGCCGCGCATTCAAAAAGCGGGCGAAGAAGGCTTCTTCAAGCTCATCGAAGCCGCCGCGCCCGATGGCGTGCTAATCCGCAACCTCGGCGCAATCGACTACTTCCGCGACACCGCGCTGCGCCGCATCGGCGACTTCTCGCTGAACGTCGCCAACCCGCTCACCGCCGCGCATTTCATCAGCAAAGGGCTGGAGCGCCTCACCATTTCCTACGATCTGAACATCGAGCAAATCCTCGCCCTCCTCGTCGCCGCGCCGCCCGAATGGTTCGAGCTAACGCTGCATCAACACATGCCGATGTTTCACATGGAGCACTGCGTCTTCGCTGCATTCATGAGCAAAGGCAGCACCTTCCTCGACTGCGGGCGGCCATGCGAAAAGCACCGTGTCCACCTCCGCGACCGCGTCGGCATGGAGCACCCGCTGCGCGCCGATGTCGGCTGCCGCAACACGCTCTTCAACGCCGTCGCCCAAACCGGAGCCGGATTTTTCGCCGAGTTGAAAGCCGCCGACCTCCGCCACTTCCGCATCGAGCTACTGGAGCAAGACGCCGCCGAAACCACCCGCATCCTCACCACCTACAAAGCCCTCGCCAGCGGCGAACGCGACGGCGCAGACCTATGGCGCGACCTCCACGCGCAAAGCCAACTCGGCGTCACCCGAGGCACCCTCGCCGAAAAACCGACCGCCTCCGCGACAGCCGCAAGATCGCAGTGAAATTGAAGTAAAAGCGGCTTGCCACTTTGGGGAAAGCCACTAGTTTTCGCGCCCCGCAACCGGAAACGCCAGGGTAGCTCAGCGGTAGAGCAGGGGACTCATAAGCCCTTGGTCGCGAGTTCGATTCTCGCCCTTGGCACTTCGGTTAGTGGTCCTCGGACGTCGTCCGCAGGACTTCTTCTAGGGTGGTGATGCCTTCGCGGGCTTTGTCGATGCCGACCATGCGGAGGGTCTTCATGCCTTCGCTGATGGCTTGGTTTTTCACCACGGAGGCGCTGGCGCGTTTGATGACGAGGCGGCGGATGGCTTCGCTGACTGGGAGGACTTCGATGATGGGTGCGCGCCCGAGGTAGCCGCGTTTCTTGCACCGCCCGCAGCCCGCGCCGTGGTAGAAGACGGCCCCTTCGTCTTCGATGCCGAGTTTTTGGAGGAGTTCGGGTTCGGGATGGAATTCTTCGCGGCAGTTGGGGCAGATGCGGCGGACGAGACGTTGTGCGCAGGTGAGGATGACGGAGGATGAGATGAGGAAGGGCTCGATGCCCATGTCGTCCATGCGGGTGATGGCTCCGGCGGCGTCGTTGGTGTGGAGGGTGGAGAGGACTTGGTGGCCGGTGAGGGCGGCTTTTACGGCGATGTCGGCGGTTTCGTTGTCTCGAATTTCGCCGATCATGACGATGTCGGGGTCTTGGCGGAGGATGGAGCGAAGGGCTTCGGAGAAGCCCATTCCGATGTCGGATTTTACGGCGACTTGGTTGATGCCGATGAGCTGGTATTCGACGGGGTCTTCGACGGTGACGACGTTGTAGATGGGGTTGTTGAGCTCGCCGAGGATGGTGTAGAGCGTGGTGGTCTTTCCAGAGCCGGTGGGGCCGGTGATGAGGATCATGCCGTGGGGGGCGTCGATGGCTTTTTTGAAGACGTTGAGGGCGTAGTCGTCGAGCCCGAGGGAGTCGATTGAGCCTTGGAGGTTGGCTTTATCGAGGAGACGCATGACGATCTTTTCGCCGTAAACGGTGGGGAGCATGGAGACGCGAAGGTCGATCTCTTTGCCGGATACGCGGATGCGGAAGCGTCCATCTTGCGGGATGCGGCGTTCGGCGATGTCGAGGCCGGCGAGGATCTTGATGCGGCTGGCAATGGGGAGCTGGAGGGCTTTGGGTGGGGAGCTGGCTTCGATGAGTGCGCCGTCCACGCGGTAGCGAAGTTTGAGTTCTTTCTCGAAAGGCTCGATGTGGATGTCCGAGGCTTTTTCTTTGATGGCTTGGACGAGGATGAGGTTGACGATTTTGACGACGGGGGCGTCTTCGGAATCGTGGGCCATCCGATCGAGATCTACCTCCTCGCGCTTTTGTGTGGTGTCTTCGTTACTTTCCTCGGCGGCTGCTTTGTTCGCAGCATCCTTGATGACCATGTCCATCGCAGCGCTGGAGTTACCGACGCCAGAGAGGGCTTCGTTTACAGCGCGCTCGGTGGTGATCATGGGGATGATCTCCATTTTCGTCCGCTGCCGCAGATCGTCGAGAGCGAGGACGTTGAGGGGGTCGGCCATGGCTACGAAGAGCTTGTTGCCGAGCTTGCAGACGGGCGCGAGTTTGTAGGCGCGGGCCATGTCTTTGGGGACGAGTTCGAGGACTTTTTCCGGGACGCGGACGCGAGAGAGATTGATGGGCGGGGTGTCGAGGCAGCGGCCCATGGAGATGACCATGTCTTGCTCGGTGACGTAGTTATGGTCGGTGAGAAGTTTGAGCAGGCGCCCACCTTGCTTTTTTTGCAGCGCTACGGCTTCTTCGAGTTGGCTTGGGAGGAGGAGGCCGTCTTCGATCAGGACATCTGCGATACGTTCACCGAATGATTTAATGCTCATGGTTATTCGAGGCGGTAGGTGTCTTGGAGCACTTTGAGGAGCGCTGAGGGGGATGCGAGGTGCCACTGGATGTTATAGTCGAGAAGCTGTTGCACGGCTTCCTTGCCGACGGCGTCGAAGGGATTGGCGACGGCGACCATCATCGTGCGGCTGATGATGTCGAAAGGGACGATTAAGCGTCCGAGCGTGAGTGCGTCGGGGAGCATTTTTACCACTTGTCGGTCAACGTCGTAGCACTCCAGCGGGATGTAGGCGAACTTGGAGCGGTCGAGGATTCCGCAGAGCAGTTGCTCTGCGTTGACGGCTCCGCGGGTGACGATTTCATCGAGCAGCGAGGCGGATACTTGGTTGCTGTTTCTCTCGGTGTTTTTGCGGCGGATGATGTGGAGGGATTGGGAGACGATGTCCTCTGGGGCGAGATGATTTTGGACGAGGAAGCGCGCCAGTGCGTCGTTCCCGTCTTCGGAACCTGAGAGCTTTTCGGCCACGGCTTGACTATCGCCCGACATGGTCGAGTTCATCCGCTCTTTAGCCTGCGTCTTTTTGGTGGTGATGAGGTTGCCGCCGTCTTGCACGACGCTCCGGAAGTCGAGGGCGATGGCTTCGGTCTGCGGTTGTCCGGCGGTTTGCAGCGAGTGGAGGCGTTGCTCTACCTCGCCCAGAGCGGCGATGATTTCGGCGTTGTCGGGCTCTTTTTGTAAAATGCCCTCATATTCGAGAAGGGCAGACGAATACTGGCCGAGCTCCATGTAGGTGTCTGCCAGTCGCCGCCCGACGCCGAGCGACTCGGTTTGCTTGCCGAGCTTGAAATACGCTTCCTTCAGGATTTCCATGCTCTGGGTATCCTGTGGATTCGCCTGTGTGATGACCTCGAACATTTCGATGGTCTGGCGAATTTGCTCCTGCTCTTCGGTTGAAAGCGGTTGCGCGGTTGAAGTTGCGGTCATGGGCTAAGTGGACTGCCTTAAAGCCAAAAGCGTACCGTGCCCCGCTGTGGCGGAAAATTACCCCAGGAGCTTTGCAAAACTCCTGGGGCAAAAAGAAGTGGACGACCGTAAGCCGGATTCTGTGACGCGGCGCTTGCGCACCACGCGGCAGTCATTTCTCTCGCCTGCTTGCGCAGGACGCCGCTCGCCCCAGCCGAAGCCAGAACGAGCAGTGCGACTATTACCCGGTGAGTGTTTCGCCGAAGCGAAACCGGCCAGACGCCAGCTCCCCTGCTTTGTCTTGCACCGCGGAAGGTTTATCGTGCCCCGCTGATTACTCAGCGGGCGGTGGGCTCTTACCCCGCCTTTTCACCCTTACCGAGCTTGCGCCCGGCGGTTTGTTTTCTGTGACACTGTCTGTCGCCTTTCGCTTTCGCGAAAAACGCCCGCATGTTCTCTGTGGTCCGCTGTCTAGTGGTGTCCGGACTTTCCTCCCGCAGGCAAAAAAGCTGCGGGCGACTGCCGGTCGTCCGTGGGCTTGGTAGCTCGCAGGCGTGGGGATGTCCAACGTTATGGGACGGATGGTTGCACTCTCGCGAGTTCTCCGCTCATGCTCGCGCAAATGAAAACGCTCCTTCTCCTTGCCACTGCAACCGCCGCCGTCATCGCCGCGCCGCCAGAACCGAAGTTCACCGCCCAAGACATCGACCGCACCGTGAAAATCGGCTACGGCACCGCCATCGCGGATGTGGATGGCGACAAGCTCCCCGACATCCTCCTCGCCGATGCCCGGCAGATTCGCTGGTACAAAAACCCAGGCAAACGCGGCGCAGACTGGCCCCGCTACATCATCGCCGAGGAACTGACGAAAAACGACAACGTCTGCATCGCCGCGCAAGACATTGACGGCGACGGCAAATGCGAAGTCGCCATCGGAGCCGAGTGGAACCCCGGCGATACGGAGAAAAGCGGCGCAGTCTTTTACCTCATCGCGCCCGCCGACCGGACGCAGAAGTGGGAGCCGGTGAAATTCCCCAGCGTCGAGCCGACGACACACCGGATGAAGTGGGTGCAGCTTGGCGAAAAGGAATGGGGCCTCGTGGTGTTGCCGCTGCACGGACGCGGGAACAAGAACGGCGAAGGTGCGCCGGTGAAAGTCCTGCTTTATCGCAAGCCTGCGGATGTGAAGGCGGAGTGGCCCAACGAGGTGCTGGATGAGTCCATGCACGCGACGCATAATTTTGATCCCGTCTCGTCGAAACTGGGAGTGGCGTCGCAGATGGCGATTTGCGGGAAAGAGGGGATCGCTTTTCTCTATCTCGGCCCACTTCAAAGGCTGAGCGCCTCGGCGACGCGAGGGAGAAAGCAAACCCTCAGTGCGATGGGCTTCAAGGGCGAATCTGTTGCAGGAGGAGAGATTCGAATCGGCGCGTTAAAAGGTGCCAGCGGGTTCTTTGCCGCAGTAGAACCCATGCACGGCAACACGTTGGCTCTTTACCACCTTAGTAAAACAGAGACTCGGGAACCGCAGCTAGAACGCACCGTCCTCACCGACAAACTCAACCAAGGCCACGCCCTCGCCTGCGGCGATTTGCTCGGCCTCGGCGGCGACCAAATCACCGTCGGCTGGCGCGGCGCGAAGCCCGGCGACAGCGTGGGCCTCGCCGTCTGGACGGCGCTCGACGACAAAGGCGAGCAATGGCGCGAAACCGTCATTGATAAGGAAACCGCCTGCGAAGACCTCGCCCTCGCCGACCTCGATGGCGACGGCAAACTCGACATCATCGCCGCCGGTCGCGCCTCGCACAATCTGCGCATCCTATGGAACGACCGCTGAAACGCTGCCTTCCAGATGTGTGAAAGGGCGGGAGTCGCCGCTACTTCGCTGGCTCGGGCGCTTTGGGCGCGTCGGCGGGCTTGGCGGGCTCAACCGGAACCGGCGCTGCGGGCGGCGCTGGGACTGCGGGAGCAGGAGTGACGACTGGTGCGGCGGGTGCCGGTGTGACGACTGGCGCGGCGGGTGCCGGTGTGATGGCGGCAGGCGGAGTATTCGGTGCGCCGGGCGTCGGTGCGGGCACTTCTGGCGGTGCGGGTGGCGCGGGGCGTGGGGTGCCGCCGGTCTTGCGGGCGTTTGGATTTTTGAGCGATGCTTGCATTTGCATGGCTTCGGAGGCGAAGCCGCCGGGGCCCGTGGAGCCAGCGCGCTGGATGATGCCGTCCAGGGTCTTGATGGCTTCGTCGGTCTTGCCTTGGGCGGCTTGAATGCGAGCGATACCGATGAGTGCGATGGCGAGGTGGCCGCTGTTGGCGTAGCTGGACTGGATGCGCTGGTACGTAGCGAGCGCGTCATCGGTCTTGCCTGCAATCTCGAAAGTCTGGCCGAGGCTGGCGATGGAGCCTGCTACGAGCGGGTGCGTGGGATTCTTCGTCGCGAAGTCGCGGTATTCTTTGACGGCTTCGTCGTATTTCTTCTCTTTCCGAAGTTCGTCGGCGACGCGGAATTGCGCGGTCGCGGCAGCAGCGGTGCCGGCCCATTCGGTGGTCACTTTGCGCAGCTCATCGACGGTCTTTGCGGTGGCAAGAGCGGTCTGAGAGCCTTCCTCTTTGCGCTTCTCCATATACATATACGCGACCCATAGGATGCCTCCGAGGACGGCGAGATTGATGCACCGGATGATGAGCTTGCGGTACTGAATCCAGAACGCCAGTAGGTCAAACTCCTGCGGCGGCGGCGGCGGCGCAGTCGGTGTGACGGTGGCTTTTAGTGGCTGTGGTTTATCGGACCCCGATGTGGTTTCGGACATAGGGCGGCGGAAGGTGCCAGAGGCGCGATAAAAGGCAAGCGCGCTGGTGCGATATTCACGATTGCTCTTTCGCGATGTGGGCGGCGGGCGCTATTACGCGGCATGATCCGCTCTTTCATCGCCCTGTTTATCTGCCTGTCCGTGTGCCACGCGAAGCCGCTCAATGTGGTCGTTCTTTATGCCGACGATTGGCGGCACGATACGCTGGGCTGTGCGGGGAATCCGGTGGTGAAGACGCCGAATCTCGACGCGCTGGCGAAGCAGGGCGTGCGCTTTACGCAGAACTGCGTGACGACCTCAATCTGCGGGGTGAGCCGGGCGACTTTGCTGACGGGGCAGTGGATGTCGCGGCACGGAAATAAGGCGTTCGATATGTTCAAGACGCCGTGGGCGGAGACCTACCCAGGGCTGTTGCGCGGGAGCGGGTATTGGGTCGGGCACATCGGGAAATGGCACAATGGGAAGTTCCCCGCCGGGCAGTTTGACTTTGGCCGGAGCTATAGCGGGACGCACTGGATGAAGGAGCCCGACGGCTCGCTCATCCACGTCACGAAGAAGAACGAGCGCGATGCGATGGAGTTCCTCAAGACGCGCCCGAAGGACAAGCCGTTCTGTCTCACGCTGGCGTTCTTCGCGACGCACGCGGAAGACGGGAATCCGAAGCAATATCTCCCACAGCCGGAAAGCATGTCGCTTTATACGGATGTGACGGTGCCCGTGCCTGCGACGGCGGGCGATGAGTTCTTCCACAAGCTCCCGCCGTTTGTCGCCACGGAGAAAAATGAGGGGCGGACTCGCTGGCGGTGGCGCTTCGATACGGCGGAGAAATATCAGGAATATATGAAGAACTATTACCGCCTCGCGACGGAGGTGGACGCGACTTGCGGGCGGGTGCTGGCGGAGCTGGAGGCGCAAGGGGTGCGCGGGGAGACGCTGGTGATTTTCACCACGGATAACGGCTACTTCCACGCGGAGCACGGGCTGGCGGATAAGTGGTATCCGCACCAAGAGAGCATCCGCGTGCCGCTCATCATCCGCGACCCGCGCATGGCTGCGGCGAAGGCGGGGACGACGAACGAGGACTTCACGTTGAACGCCGATCTCGCTCCGACGATTCTCGCAGCAACGGGCGTCGCAGCACCAGCGACGATGCAGGGCCGGGACATCGCGCCGCTTTATCTCGCGGCGAAACCTCCCGTTTGGCGGACGGAGTTTTTCTACGAGCACGCGATCATCAAGAACTCGAATTTCATCCCCGCATCCGAGGCGCTGGTGCGGAAGGATGCGAAGTTTATGCTGTGGCCGGATTTTCAATATGAGGAGCTGTTCGACCTGCGGGCAGACCCCGGCGAGACGAAGAATGTCGTCGCGGAAAAGAAGGAGATTGCCGACCAGATGCGGCGGCGTTTTGTGGAGCTGAAGGCGGCGGCACGGTGAAAATAACGGCTTTTTCTCACCTCCTCGCTTGAATGCCTGCGGAGAGCGGGCAACCTCGCGGCCATGAAATCCGTCCTTCTTAGTTTATCCGCTCTGAGCGTCCTCACGCTCTCGGCCTCTGCGCAGCTCGAAGTCTCGATCGATCTCGCGCGCACGCTGTATCTGCGTGGCGAGCCTATCGAGGCGACGGTGAAGGTGCGCAATCTTGCGGGTAAAGATGTGACGCTCCGTGATTTGCCGGGGCACCAGTGGTTCGGCTTCCAGATCGAGCGCGGGGCGGATAATCCAATCGGACCATTTGACCCAGAGTATCGCAACGCTCCGGTGACGATTCTCACGGGCGAAACGCTGGAGCGGAAGGTCAACTTGCTCAAACTTTACCCCGTCAATGAGATGGGCCCCTATAAGGTGCAGGCAGCGATTTATTTCCCCGAAACCCGCAAGTATATGGTGTCGCAGCGACTCCCAGTAGAGGTGACGGACGGAAAACATCTCTGGTCGCAGACCGTCGGCGTGCCGCAGGGTAAGGAAGGCGGAGGGACTTACCGCGAGATGGAGTTGATGTCCTTTCAGCTCCCTCGGGAGCGTGCGCTTTATGCTCGGGTCACGGACCAGACGACGGGCGACATTCTCGCGACCTTCCCGCTTGGCCACATGCTGGTGGGGATGAATCCTTCCACGGAGTTTGACGACCAAAACACGCTGCACGTCTTCCACATGGTCGGGCCCAACACCTACTGGCTCTCGAAGATCGGAGTCAACGGCGAGTGGCTCGGGCAGACGATCTACACCGCCCCCAAGAGCCGTGCGATGCTGCGCAAAAAGCCGGACGGTTCACTCGTCGTCGTGGGTGCATCCCGCAAGCAGGAGGCCGCCCCAGGCGCCCCTCCAGTGCCGAAGCTGAGCGAGCGCCCCGTGGCGATCCCTGCACAGTAGCGGGCAAAGAATTGTGTGCGGAAACAAATTCCGCGCTTGCTTTCCATGCCCCCGACTCGCAACGGAATCCTGCATGTTAAACGATGAGCAAAAACTAAAGGTCAGCACATGGATCGCTGACGGTGTGAAACTTTCCGACATCCAGAATCGCCTCGGCGAGGAGTGCGGTGTGCGGCTTACCTATATGGAGGTCCGCCTCTTGGTGGATGACCTCAAGCTGGTGCCCCTCGACCCAGTCGTATCGGCACCGCCAGCAGCGCCCGTAGAGGCCGCAGCGCCGACCGCTCCGAGCCAGGTCCCCGCACCGGAGGAGGTGCAATTTATGCCGCCCGCGCCGAGTGGGAATGTGACGCTAACGGTGGACACGATCGCCAAGCCAAGCACCGTGGCGAGCGGCGCGGTGACGTTTAGCGATGGAGTGACCGCTGTCTGGTATCTCGACCAGACGGGGCGCCTCGGCGTAACTGCTCCAGACCCCGGTTATCGCCCGCCGAATGCCGATGTGCAGGAGTTCCAGATGTTGCTCGATCAACAACTGGCGAAGATGGGATTCTGAGCGAGAGTCCCGCCCTACATGATTGAATGTCTCGAATCCCGAATAGCGCCCGCTGGCCTGATCGACGTGTCCTTTTCCCACGGCAACGTCGTAATGAAAGCCGTCACCGGCGACGCGGGCGATGAGTCTGCAACGCTGACTCTGCCTAGCGCAGACCGGCTGCTCATCACGCCGGGGGCGAACGTCGCCATCCGCTTCGAGGGCACCACGAGCGCTCCCGGCGCGGCGCTGGCGCTGGACGGCTTTACCGGCAAATTAACCGCTTCTCTCGGCGGCGGAAATGACACGCTGACGCTGAGCGGCGGCACGTATCCCAACGACGTGAGCATCGATCTCGGCGGCGGCGCAAATCAGTTTTTCACCGAGGCGGGCGACCTTCGCATCATGGGCAAGCTGCAAGTGCGCGGCGGCTCGGGGGACGACCTCGTCGTCTTCAAAAATCCGAAGCTCACCGTGGACGGCCCCCTCTCCGTGGCCTCCGGCGCGGGCAGCGACACCGTGCAATTCACATCGGCCATCGCCGAGCTTTCCGTCGCGGGAAATGTGACCATCGCCGCCAGCGGTTCTCGCTCAGTGATCGTCGAGCAGAGCATCACCGGCGTCGGCAAAGTCGCCATCGGCGGCTCGCTCAAAATGATCGCTGGCACGGGTGATCGCGTGCAGCAGACCGTCAGCGGAACGGCGGGCAGCTTCACCCTCGGCGGCGGCGTCACATTTTCCGCCACGAATCCCACGGAGCACACGCAGGTCCTCGCGACGAACGGCACAGCGATGGAGATTCCCGGCGATGTGCGCATGACTTCGCGGGCGCTCGCCTCTAGCCAGACGGTATCCGTCCAGACCTCGCTCACCACCGCACTCGGCGGGCGCATCATCCTCACCGGCGGCACGGCGGTCATCCTCTCGGTGGACGCCACGCTCGCCGATCCCGTGAGCATCACCACTTCCACCGGGCGCAATGCCAGCGTCTCCGTGGGCGACACGCACTTCGGCGGCAGCCTGCGCATCGCGACGAAAGAAGCGTTCGGCTTCACCGCCAGCATCGCGCTTGCAAACATCGAGGTGGACGGCGACCTCACTATTACCGGCGGCATCGGCGCGACGACGCTCCGGGTGAATCAAACTCACGCCCACGCCCGCTTCACCGCCACCCTCGGCGACGGCGCGAACCGCTTCCTCATCGAGCAAGACAATCAAGCGGGCGCGTCCACTTTCGACGGATTCGTGGAACTCACCGGCGGCATCGACGCCGATACCTTCCTCCTCGGCGGGACCGGCAACGACGCAATCCAGTTCCTCGCCGCCGTCATCGCCAACGGGCGCGGCGGCACCGACACGCTCACCGAAGGCGCAGCCTCCACGCACCCGAGCGGGCTGCCGCTCATTCAAAAGAGCATCCCTTAGCACCCGCGAGACATGCAGCCGAATATCACCGAAGGCATCATCTGGTACGTCGTCTTCCTCTACTCCACCGTCTTCCACGAAGCCGCCCACGCATGGGCCTCCTACAAGCTCGGCGACGACACCGCGTATCGCGGCGGCCAAGTCTCGCTCGACCCCACTCCGCACATCACCCGCGAGCCCGTGGGCATGATCCTCATGCCCCTCCTCAGCTACGTTTATTACGGCTGGATGATGGGCTTCGCGCACGCGCCCTACGACCCGCACTGGGCGCTCCGCTACCCGAAGCGCGCTGCCCTCATGGCCATGGCCGGCCCGGCGGCAAACTGCATCCTCGCCCTCATCTCCGGCGCGCTCATCGTGCTCGGCACAAAAGGCGGGCACTTCGTCCCCGACATCGAGCAAACCGGGCACGACACATGGGCGCTCGTCGGCATGGTCCTCTTCATCACCTTCAAACTGAACACCGTGCTGATGTTCTTCAACCTCCTGCCCCTCCCGCCGCTCGACGGCTCCGCGCTCCCCTCTTTCTTTCTAAAAGGCAACAAAGCCGAGCAATACCAGCACTTCATCTGGCAGCCGCACATCGTCTTTCTCGGCCTCATGATTGCCTACTCCGGTGCCGGGCAGATCGCATGGCGACTCTTCTATCACGTCCACGCGCTGCTCATTCAGCTCTGTGGTTACTAATTGGCACTCCGCAGGATTTTGTGTACATCGGTGGCCATGAAAATTCTCACATTCATCACGATCCTGTCGTCACTCACATTCACATCCTGCACAAGTGGACCGAACGCTCGCACGGGCACGGTGCTCGGCGCGCTCGGCGGAGCAGCCGCCGGAGGGATTATCGGCAATCAAAGTGGCCGCGGTCTCGAAGGTGCCGCGGTCGGTGCCGGGCTCGGCGCTCTCGGAGGTAATGTGATCGGCGGCGCACAGGATGAGCGCGACGCCCGTTACAATGATCGCGGTTATGACCGCCGCTACGATCGCCGCTACGATCGCCGTCGCTACTAAGGACCTAGTGGTCGCCCCGTCATGGTTTGATGGGCGCTTTAATAATGACGAATGACGAAGTTCGCCGAGTTCGTCATTCGTCATTCGTCATTTTGAGCCCATCATTTCATACCGGGTAAGTCACTAGTGAGGGCGGCGTCCTCAAACGGCGCTCTCGGCGCTTGCCAGCCGTGCAACTGCCCGCTTCCCTCCGGCCCCTCGATTTTTCTGCCATGCTTACTACCGACTCCATTCGCCAACAACTCACCACGGTCAAATATCCGGGCTTCAGCCGCGACATCGTCAGCTTTGGCTTGGTGAAAGACATCCGCATCACGGGCACCGAAGTTGTCGTGCAGATGAGCATGTCCACGGCGGACGCGACGGTGCCGAAGATGATCAAAGCGAACGCCGAAGCTGCGCTGGCAGCGCTGCCGGGGGTGACGAGTGCTTCCGTGCGTATCGACATCACCGCGCCGCAGCAGCAGTCGATGGGAGCGCAGTCCATGCCGCAAACTGCCGTCCCCGGCGTGAAGCACATCATCGCCGTGGCCAGCGGAAAAGGCGGCGTGGGGAAGAGCACCGTCGCCGCCAATCTCGCCTGCGCCCTTGCCGCGACGGGAGCGTCCGTGGGGCTGTGCGACTGCGACCTTTATGGCCCGAGTGTGGGCATCATGTTCGGCGCAAACGAGCGGCCTTTTGCGGATGAGGATAACCGCATCATCCCCATCGAGCGGTACGGCTTGAAGCTGATGAGCATGGGCTTCCTGCTCGAAGACGACGCGCCTGCCATCCTGCGCGGGCCTATGGTGACGAAGTACACCCAGCAATTTCTCCGGCAGGTAAACTGGGACGGCACAGACTTCCTCATCCTCGACCTGCCGCCCGGCACCGGCGACATCCAGCTCACCATCGTGCAGACAGTCGCGCTGGCAGGCGCAATCATCGTCACCACGCCGCAAGAGGTGGCGCTGCTCGACGCGCGGAAGGCCGTGACCATGTTCCAAAAAGTGAACGTGCCCGTGCTCGGCATCATCGAGAACATGGCGTACTTCCAGTGCCCGAGCGACGGCGTGCGCTACGATATTTTCGGCAGCGGTGGCGGTGAGCGCGAGGCTGCGCGGCAGAAAATCCCGCTCCTCGGCCAAATCCCCATCGACATCCCGACCCGCGAGAGCGGCGACCGTGGCAAGCCGATCACCGCTGCCGAGCCAGACGGGGTAATCGCGCAAGCATTCGTCGAAATTGCGAAGCAACTCCGGCAGACGCTGGGGCACTGACCCCGACTTTACTGCTGCGGGGTGACTATTTGGTAGAAGCGCTTTGGCACTCCGGGCGTGTCGTTCACGGTGGTCACGGTATCCACGCTTGGAGCGGCGATTTGCTGGAGGTTCGTCCACGACGCGCTGGTGAGGTCGTCTTTGTAGCGGACGGTGTATGTTTTCCCGGCGATGGCGATGAAGGTCACAGCGAATTGGCCGGGAGTGCCGGTGGCGGCTACGGTGGCGGCTAGTTTACTGCCGGGGAATTGTGGGTTTGTGCCGGCTAGATACTCGGCTTTGTTGGATTGTCCGTCGGCGTCGGCGTCTTGTGTGGCGTCGTTGGCGTCGTTGGGATTTAGGCCGTTGGCGAGTTCGTAGGCGTCGGGCATCCCGTCGCCGTCGGTGTCGAGGTTGGGGACTTGGTTGGCGGTGCCGGGTGTCGGGGTGAGGGCGACGATGGTTGCGCTGCCATCGGCGAAGCGGCCTTGGCTGGTGCCGATGGGCTGGGCGTTTACCGCGACGCCGTCGAGCTGCGTGCCAGCGTTGGTGAACAGCCAGAGGCCCTCGCCATTTTCGATGGTGAAGTTGACGTGGTTCGCGGTCGCGCTGTTGTCGCTGTCGGCGATGAGCTGGAGCCAGCGCGAGCTACCGCTACCGCCAAGGTAGGTGTGCGGTGGGATGAGGTGCTTCGTTTTATTTCCGAAGGAATCGGTGAGGTAATTGCCGCTGAGGAGGACGGGCGTGGCGGCGGTGTTGTATAGCTCCAGCCACGTCGGCGCTGGTGTGACTGGCGCGGCGAGCCATTCGTTGAGTTTCACGCTGGTCGCGGCGGTGGTGGCGGCGGCGCTATTGATGGCGTCACGGGTCGGAATGGCTAGGGCGAATGCGCCAGTGCCGTCGGGGATGCGGGCGAGCGAGAGGTCGGGCAGTTGTTGGCCGAATACGATGCTGTCGCTGAGGCCGCCGCCGAGGGCGTTGGATTTAAAGAGGAAGATTTGATCGCCTGCTGCGCTAAGGTTGAACGCCGTGTTGCTGGCGCTAACTGCGGCGAGCGGGTTGCAGTAAAGAACGAGGCGCCCGTTTGCTGCGATGGTGGTGCCGGGCGCGAAGATGAATTTGCGCGGTGTGCCGATGGCGTCGCTGAGCGAGAAGTCGCTGAGGTCGTAGGCGTCGGTGCCGTTATTGATCAGCTCGATCCAGCCGGAGAATGAGTTGTCTGGATTTTGGTAGGAGACGTTTACGGGCAGGACTTCGTTGATGACGACGGGCACGCTGAGTAAGGCGGATGTGGTGATGGCGGCGATGTCGAGTTTCATGCCCCATGTGATGTCGGAGCTGCCAGCGCCAGCGCTTTGTGTGTCGGCTTGGTGGACGGAGACGGTGAGCACGTTATCGCCGTTTACGAGGCCCGTTGCGTCGAGCACGATGTTCTCGTACGTGACTTCGGGCGCGAGGGAGGCTCGCGTGGAAAACGATGCGATGCCGGTGCCTGCGACGCGGAGGCGCGGGGTGAGCGGTTGGCCGTTGAGGTAAAATACCGCGCCGTCGTCGCAGATGACTCGGCCACGGAGTTCAATGGTCGTATTCGCCGAAGGCAGCGCGCCGTCGTAGGTGAAGTGCTTGCGGAAATAGTAAGTCTGGTACGGCCTCGTGGCGGTGAAGCCGGTGAGCAGCGTGGTCTTTGCGAAGCCGTCGGTGTTTGCCGGGAATGCGCTGGGCTCAATGTAGAAGCAGCCTGCGGCTGTCGGCCAAGCGCTGTCGTCGTAGAGCGCGTGGGTGAAGTCGCGTCCGCTGCCGTCGTTTGCGGGTGCGGCGCTGGCGTGGACGAAGTAGCTCCATGTGCCGCCGGCGGTGATGACGTTCGGGACGACGACGGTGTTGGTGGAGATGGACGAGTTGTCGAAAGGGTTCGGTGCGCCGGGCGATGGCTGCGGGAATGTGGCGACGTTGAGCGCACCGTCGGGCGAGCGGCCTTGCGAGATGTCGGTGCGCTGCGGGCCGTAGATGACGACGTCGAGCGCGTCGAGCGTCGGCGACATAAAGCCGAGTTCGCCTTGGAGCGCGGAAAGTTTGAAGTCCACATGGTCCGGCCCCTGCGAGGTGTCGCCGTCTGCTTTGAACGAAAGGAAGCCGCCTGCGGAGATGAATGTGAGCTGGCGAATGGCGCTGCGATTTGGCCACTCGGCAGGATTGTCGGTGAGGAAATGGCCGCCGATGTTCACGGGGTTTTGGCCGGGGTTATGGAGTTCGACGAAGTCGTTCGCGAAGAGAGTCACAGCTTCGGCGAGCCATTCGTTGATGCGAACTGCGCTGGCTTGCGATTGCGGGGCGTTGATGTTTGCGCTGCCAAATGTTGGCACGCAAAGATCCCACGAACCATCGATGCAGCGGCCAATCGAGCGGTCGGGGAGTTGCTGGCCCCAGATGACGGAATCCGCAATTCCACCGCCTGCTGCGACGCTGCGTGTGAGCGTGAGGTCGTCGCCTGTCGCGCCAAGGCCGAAGCCGGTTTTCGGCGCGGGCACGGAGCCGCTGCCGCTGGCGTAGATGACCAGGTGTGCGCCGGGGGCGAGCGTGGTGCCGTTGGCGATGGTGTATTTAAATGGGAGCGCGGCGTTGTCCGTGAGGCCCCAGCCGCTGAGGTCGGCGGTACCGTTGCCGACGTTGGTCAGCTCGATGATGTCTGGGAATGCGGTGCCGAAATTGATCGTCTCGGTGTTGCTCGCGAGCACCTCGCTGATGCGGACGATGGGCGCGGGCGTGGGCGGGACGTAGGCGGTATCCACGGTCCATGTGCGCGTGGTGGTCGTGCCCGTGGGACCAAAAGCGGCGTCGTCTTGGTAAAAAAACGCGTCGTTTTTCCCCACGACATCGAGCGTCTGCGGGCCGTTCGCGAGGCCGGTGAGCGCGATGGGATCGGCGATGGGCGTCTCCGCGCTCCATGCGCCGCCGTTGAGCCGGTATTTATAATGCGTCCAGCCGGAGCCGAGCGGGAAGCTCACTGCGGTTGCGGGGATCCCGTTGCCCGTCACGAGCGTGCCGACGGTGATGGTCGCGGCGGTCGCGCTGGTCGTGCCGGTCGGTGCGCCGCTGACGGAAACGCCGAAGGGCCGCACGCCGCCTTTGTCCGAGCCGTTTGGCCCCGTGCCGCGTGCGGGCGAGCAGGTTTGCAGGCCGAATTGCGCGCGGATTCTTGGTGCGAGATAGCGGAAGTTCGCAGGCGTCGGAATCGGGATGTTCGACGCGCCAGTCAGCGTGTTTACAAATACGTCGTTGAGCTTTGGATCGACGCTCACATTGCCGGAGCCGGGGCCGGTCCATGTGATGCCGGGCGGGAAGATGTTGTTGTTCCAAGTCACCGTGCTGTTTGCCGGGATGTAGTTGCGCATGAGGCGCTCGGCGCTGTGGATGATATTGCCCTCGGCATACATGCCCGCGCCGTAGGTCGTGCCGTCGTCCGCGAAATTATACACGCCGACGAGAAACTGAGGGTCGTTCGTCGCGTGGTATTCTTCCGTCTCGTCCGAGTTTCGTCCGTTTTGATCCACGACGGTGTTGTTGATGAACGTGTAAAAATTTCCCTGCTTGCCCGTGCATGCTTGGTCCACGTCGTAGATGAGGTTGCCGATGATCGTGACATTGGAGACATCGCTGCCGTTGTCGCCGCCGCTGACCGCGCTCGCGCTGTCGGGCGTGCCGATGCGGTGCGTGTTCATGAGGATGTTGCCCTCGATCCAAGCGTCCGTGCCGTCGAGGTCGAGAATGTCGTCATCGCCACCCGCGCAGACGTTGTTGATGAATTGCAAAATCGGCCCCGTGCGCTGGCCTCCCGTGAAGTCGAACACGTCGTTGTAGCCAATGCTGTAGCCGAAATAGCAGTCGCGCACGATTCCGCGCCCGTCGATACGGACGCCGCCAGCTCCATGAACGACTTCGCCGATTGTTCCGCCAGTCGGGAAAATGCAATTACTGACGAGGAAGGACGCGCCATCCAGCGAGAGATAGTCCACGCAGTTTGGGTTAAAATAGCAGTTGTCGATCTCCACATTGCCCGCGTTCACGTCGATTGCGTAGCTGCTCGCGTGCTCAAAAATACAGTGCCGGAAAACCGACATCGAAGAGCCGACTGCGCCGTTAATATCAAAGCCCGGCCAAGTATTCGTCGTGCCCGGTGCGCGGGTGAACCGAATCGGATTTACCTCCGTGCCCTCCGCCAAAATTCGCCCGCCAGTTGCCACGATGATGTCCACGCCATTACCGAGATACACGGTCGTTCCGGCCTCGATATTGATTGTCCCGCCTGCGTTTACGTTTAAGTCTGCGGCGATGACGTAAGGCCCGCCAGCCGCTGTCCACGTCACGTTCGTCGCAATTGGCCCGGCGACCGCCGCCGTGCCGCCGTCTTCGTACCACACATCGAAGTCCGCATTTTCAAACTCCACATTCGCCCCATCGAAAGACGTGACGTGCAGGCGATTGATGCCCGGCGTGAGCGGGATGGAACTCAGCGACCACGTCGTCGTGAAAGCATTCCACGTCGCAGCGACGCCGTTCACTTTCACCGAACGAGTCTTGCCCGCGTGCGCACGCCCCGTGAGCCGGAAAGTTGCCGCGAGCGACTGCGGATAGCCGCTCACCGTCGTGAGCGCCGTGCCGCCATTCGTCGAAGCCACGATGCCGGAAATCGTCACCGGAATCACCGATTGGACATACGCGAGCCGCGAGGCATACCACGTCTTGCGGTCCGCGATAATCGTCTCACTCACCACTCCCTTGAGGATGTGATCCACGAGCGCGTTAAACTTCGCCTGCGACAAATTCCCGTTCATCAAATCGAGATGCGCTTGAAAAAATTGCGGCGCAAAATCCGGGTGACGGATGAACGCATTCATCTGCGTCGGCGTCGTCCCGCCGCCGTGATAGCTCATCATTTGAAAAATGCTGTCCGTCGCTGGATACGGTGAATCGCCGTGACCGAGAATCGTATCGAGGTCGTGCGGCAGCAGCTTTGCGCGGATGTCCGTCTTGCCAAAATACACATTAAAATCATCACCGTAGCCCCCGATGATACTCGTCTCGTTATTCCCGAGCAGATTCTGCGTCGCGAACCATTTCATAAATTGCGCCACGTCCAACTTCGACGCGATGTCCGCCGCGTAAGTCGCCGCATCCGGCGTGTAGCTCACATTCGTCATCGTCGTGGAGACACCATTCGCCAGAGCCTGCGTGAAGTTGATCAAGTCCGACCAATTATCCTCCGACACATTCGTGTCCTTAAAATAGACCGGGCGATACAAATTCGGGTCTGCGCCGAGATACGCAAGATCGCCCTCCTGCGAAGTGACATCCGAGCGGCGGATGCTGTAAATGTTTCCGCTGCTATCCAACGGGAAATGATGGTCCGCGAAGTTCGTATCCGCGCTCTCATTTGCCACGTAAAAGAAGTAGCTATCGCCGCCAGTCGTGCCGCCCACTACAGCCGGGAGGTCGATGCCATTGATGCGCACTTGCACTTGCCGCGAATCAAAGCACGGAAGCTCTGCGCTCCGCATCAGCGCACTGCCGACGAGCTGCAGATACGTGTAATCTGAGTTCAGATTCAGCCCCGTCTGCCCCTTCCAATCGGTGTCATTTGGAAAGCCCACATGGAAACTCTGAGGGTCGTGCGAACCGCTGCCGTGACCACGATTGCGAGCAAAACAATTATACCGCAACTCTGTGCCCGTGCCGTCGCGCGTAATCCACGTCATGCTCATCTTCGCATGACTGCCTCCCGTTCCTCCGGCCGTATCGTTGATCGTCGCGAGAGTCGCACGATCCACCTCTTTCAGGATCATCCGATAAATCGGCATCGCGCCCGCATACACCGTGTTATCGACTTGGTAGAGACAGTTCGCGATCTGCGCCGGAAAGTGAGTCAACGTTCCCGTATCGTACTCCAGCGCCGCCTTTGGCCAAGTCCGCGCATTCGCCGCCGCATCGCTCGCCTCCACGTAAAACTCCACAATCGCATCATCCGCCTGCGCCGGGATTTGCGCCCCGTAGCGCCCATCGCCCGCGAGCCCATCGGCGTGCGCACCGTCATCAAACATCGGCAGCGCAGTGAAAGAACCCGCCGCATCCAATTTGTAATAGAGCGTCGCCGTCAGCCCCGTCGTCAGCTCATCCGCGAGCTTCGCATTCACCGTCACAACGTCCGTGCTCGTCGGCAAAAGCGGGAAATGCTCCACCTCCAAAATGAACGGCGCAATATTCGCCACCGCGATAGAATTTGCCACGCCCGGAGTGCCCTCCGCAGTCGCCGAGTCGCCCCAATTTTGCCCCCGCGAATTATCGTGCGCCGCCTGGATCAGCTCCAGCGATTTTCCCCCGCCATCCGCCGCCGAAAACCAAGTCCACCCGCGATAACCTTGATCCAACACCGCAGCCTTTCGCCGAGTCGCCCAATCGCCATCATCCGCGTAATTTACCGAATCGCGAGTGACCAGCAGAGCGTCCTTCAAAGTGACCGTATTCGCGCTATTCGAGAGTTGCCCGACCCAGCCCGCGACGAAGTTCGTCACGGTCGGATACTTCGCCGAAAACGCTGCCGAATTTGCCGCCACAACAAGGTAGCCGCCCGCCGGAATCGTCGTCGCCGCCGGGACGGTAAAAGTGACGCCATTCGTAAACTGCCACCCTGCCACGCTTACCGACGCTGCATCCGGATTGTGCAGCTCGATATACTCCTCAAGCGGGTTCTCCGACTGAGGATGATACATGATTTCCGAAATCAGCACATCGGCACGAGCGGCGACAGCGAATGCGAATATAAGCAGCAAAGACAAGAAACGAGCGTATGGAGTGTGGAGCATGAGAATAGATTTCGGAGGCGTGGCGGTTGCGCTCTTACTCGCAAAAATGCCGTATCCCTAACGGAATATCCTAACGGTTTAGCAATTCTCCTGGAGCGAAATCCTCGCTGGCCAATCGCGCGAAAGTTCGTTACGAAAGGGTGTGCGCCTTACTGCCTTACTCGCTCTCATTGTCTTGCCGCTTTGTGCGGAGGATCGTTTCACCGGCTTCCAATCCTGTGCCTCATCGGGCTGTCACGGAGGGGGGAAAGGCGACGATCAAACGTGGATCTGGATGAAGAAAGACCCCCACGCTCGCGCCGATTCCATCCTTAGTGCCGAGCGTAGCAAGCGCATCGGAGAGGCACTCGGAATCACCGATGCCACCAAGAGCGAGCAATGCACCGTCTGCCATTCGCCCATGCAAAGCGCTGCTCCCGAACGCCTGATGGCTGGTGTGAAACCAATCCACGGAGTGAACTGCGAAGCGTGCCACGGCCCAGCGGAAAAATGGGTGCGCTTCCACACTCGCCTAGATGTCACCCATGCCCAGCGAGTCGCGTCCGGGCTGCGCGATCTTTCTCAACCAGCCCAGCGTGCGAATGCTTGCGCAGGCTGTCACCTTCACCTTCCGGCCGGGCTCCAAACCGCTGGGCACCCAGAACTCCGCTTCGAGCTCGCCCGCCAGCTCGCGGGACTCCCACCACACTGGGATGGTGATGTCCCGCTCGACGCTCCGCGCCATTGGCTCGCCGGCCAAGCCGTCTCCCTCCGAGAGCTTGCGTGGCGTTCGCAAAAAACGCCCGATGCCGGAGTCTCGGCGCGGATCGCTGCGATCCACTGGATCCTCACCCAGACAGATGCGGGAAAGGCCGCACTCCCGGAGAAGACGGATAATCTCGCCGAGCTTCGCACCACGGCGGACCGTCTCGCCATTGATGCCGCGAAGACCCGATGGACTGAATCCAGCACTCGCACGCAGATTGAGCAGTTATGCAAAAACGCCGCCCTTTTCCGCGACGCTACGCAAGACGCCACGATCCTCCGCCGTCGTGCCGAGGTCATCGTCTCATCCGTCCGCGCACTCGCACTACCACTCCGGCGGGAAAAAGACGTAAAAGTCGAAGAACAACTTCGCTCGCTAGAGGATCAACTTCGCAGCCCCGTATCCTTCACCCCGGCGACCTTCGCGGGACTGCTCGAAGCGCTTCCCGCGCTGCTCCCCTAAGCTGGCTGCCCCGCTGCCGCTCGAATCAACGCGGCACGTAGGCGGTCGAGTTCTGCGGGATCCGTCGGCTTCGTTACAGTCATCTGCTTGTCGCATTCGGCCCCCACTTTTCTGCCGACGAAAAACGTATCCATCGCAGCACCTTTCTCCGTGGCGACGCGAGCGGCGCTAATCTCGAAGTCCGCATCGCTGATGGCGCGAAGCAAGTCGTGCAGCAGACCGAGACGGTCCGGCGCGGTGAGTTCCACGACAGTGAACTGAGGGTGCGACTCGGAGTCTATGGCGATGCGGATGGGGAAATCGAGCGACGAACTCCCGACGCGCCCAAGCGCCTTCTTCATGAGCGGCAGAAAGTCGAACTGATCGTCCTTGAGCGATGCCCGCAGATATTTGGCGACAAGGTCGAGATCGCGCTTGTCGGAGATGGCCTCGAACCGCGTCGTCGAGATGCGGAACGTATCCAACACGAGGCCATCCTCACGGGTGAAAATATCGGCGCTCAGAATGCTCAGCCCAGCCGCAGAGATGCTGCCGCAGATGCGCGCGAGGAGTTGACGCCGATCCCAAGTGATGACCTGGAGCGTGCTGTGGCCCGCATTTGGGTGCGTGACCCAATCGACCGTAGGTTCAAAAATCGCATCCTCGCCGAACCACCGTTCTTCGAGGAACTGCCGGAACATCCGCACATGCTGTGCGATGACTTCTGCCGTGTGCCGCTCGCTGAGGAAGTAGCGGTCCGGCATCGAGTGAAAGTGCGCGTCGATCTCGAACTCCCAGTCGCTCTCTTTGAGAAGTTGTCCGACTTTCTCCCTCAACTGTTTTCGCTGCCCTGCCCGCTGCTCACGGTAGGCTGCGGCATCGGTGAAAAACGCCGTCGTCTGGCGATAGAGATTCCACATGAGCGACGCCTTCCAATCGTTCCACATTTTAGTGTCGCCGACTCCAAGCCCGTCGGCGGTGGTGAGGAGCATGAGTAGGTCGAGGCGCGTCTGATTGCCGACGATGCCGGCAAACTCGACGATGGTCGCCATATCGTCGAGGTCCTGTGTTTGTGCCGTCTTGGCGAGTTCGTCGTGGCAATCCACGAGGAAGATCAACATCTGGCGCTGCGCCACGCTAAGCTTGAGCCGCTTTGCGACATTCTGTGCGTTCATCGCACTCACGTCTGAGTGTGAGCGGACGTTCGCAGCCTTGCCTGTGTCGTGCAAAATGAGCGCGAGATAGAGGAGGAACGAATCCTCCACTTTCTGAAAAAGGTCGCGGTAGCCGGCAAACTTCGGGTCCTCGGTGTCGAGTAGCCCGTCGAGCTTCTCGATGCACACCAGTGTGTGCTCATCTGCCGCGTAGCGATGGAAAAACTCATGCTGCACCAGCGCGGTGAGGCTTCCAAACTCGGGCAGGTAGTGACCGAGGAAATCCACCCGGTGCATGAGCCGGAGGATTGGCCCGACCTGTCCTTTTTGCCGGAGAATCTCCGCGAAGGTTTCGCTGTTCGCCTTGTCTCTCCGGAAGTCCTCATCCACGTATTTGAGCCGCCGTCGGACGAGGTGGCGCAGCTCCGCAGTCATCACGAGCTGGCGCTGCTGGACGTGGAGGAAGAGCCGCATCATCCGTGCGCTGTCAGCTTTGAAAATCTGGCGATTCTCAAAGGTCAGCAAGTCGCCCGTGGCGACAAAACCGTCGAACATTTCCTTCTCCGTCGTGCGCCTCCTGAACGGTAAAAACCGGAAGAGCCTATGCAGCTTTTGCGTCTGCGCCGTGGGCAGCGCGAGCTTCTCGGAGACAAGCTCTGTCAGCTCAAAGATGCTGCGTGCGCGCCGATAGTAGTCGCGCATGAATGCTTCGGTACGCCGAAGGATGTCGGGATACTTGGCCTCATAGCCGAGCCGATTGGCCAGCGCGAGTTGCTGGTTGGTGAGGATGATGTCCGTATGTCGCCCGGTGAGATTGTGAATCTCGGTGCGGAGCCGGAAGATGAATTCGTAGGCGTCTTGGAGTTCCGTTTGCTCGCTTTCGTTGATGTATTTTTTCTCTACAAGGTCGGCGACGGTTCGCACGCCATACTTCACCCGAGCCATCCACAGGAGGTTCTGGTAATCGCGCAGGCCACCGCACCCGTTCTTGATATTCGGCTCCTGCATGTAAGGCGTCTCGCCGTATTTCCCGTGGCGCTCTGCCTGGTCGGTAACGCGCAGTTTCAAATACCAATCCACCTTCCCCGCGACGCATTCCTTTTCGAAGCGCGCGCGGAATTTCTCATAGAGCGTGGGCGCCCCCCACAGCAGGCGGGACTCCAGCATCGCCGTCTTCGACTGCATCTCTTTGTTCGCTTCAGAGATCGTCTCATTCAGGCTGCGCGTGCTGTGCCCGAGGGTGAAATCGCAACCGCTGATGATGTCATACACCTCTCGCACGATAAACTCGAAGCCCGCCGGAAACTTCGCGCCGCCACCGTGGATAAACGTCACATCGACGTCGCTGATGGGGTTCAGTTCCATCCGTCCGTAGCCGCCGAGGGCGACGACGACCATCACGGGCGGCGTGCTCTTGCCGGTATTCGCGGCTGAGGCAGCTTCGTCGAGAATGTGGATAAGGAAATCATCCAAACTCTCCGCCCGCTCACGGCCTTCTGTGAGGCCAGGATAAACGATATCGCGCTTCCGGGTGGAGATAAAATCCGAGTCTTCTTTCAGCGCTACCTTGTACGCGGCGATGCGTTTTTCGAGCGTGAACTCCCCGTCACTCTTCAGCCGTTTTGCGATCTCGGCGAGCACCTTGGCGAAACGTCCCATGCGTAAGCCAGTTACGATTCCACTCGCTCCGCACGCTTCGCGATCTGCTCCTTTTTCCCCGCACTGTCCGGCAAGTAGGGAGCGACAAACGCATCGTGAAAAGTGAACACATCCTTAAAGTCGTCGATCGAATCCGTCGGCGTCTTTCCGAAGACACCAAGTTCAATAAGGTTCCAGACCATCGCGCCGAAGTCGTCCGTCTTCTTCACACCCCAGTATTCCAAAACTGTCGGCACCATCGGGCCATATTGCTTGATCGCAAAAAGCCGGATGCCTTCGCAGAGCTGCGGGCCGGTGACGTGCCCACCCTCGCCGAGTTGGCGTTTGCGGAGCTTTACCGTCTGGTCGAGCGCATCACGCAGGAACAAGTAAGCCTCACGCGTGTAGCGCGGGTCGGAGTCGATAATGAGTTCTACAGCCTCTGTAAATTCGAGCTTCTGCATGGTTGAGCGGCTGCAAGGTAGCAACGTCGTGCGGGGCGTCAATCGTTCGGAAGGATTCTTCCGCAGAATTGGTGCAAAATCACACGTTAGCCAGAAGCCCCCTCATTGCGGAACTTTAGTTCCAGAGTTCCGCAAGGTCGGGGTCCTGCTTCATGTTGTTCTTGATCGCGGCGTTGAGCTTTACCGCAGTCTGCACGCACTGCCGGGCGATTTTTAGATTCCCCCACCGGGCTTCGTAGCAGCCGAGATTGTAGTGGAGGATTCCGGTTCGGCGCAGCCATTCCGGGGCACCTTGGAGGACTTCGGCGGCTTCATCTCCTTTGTCGAGCTGGTGCAGGGCAAAGGCGCGCTGCACGGTAAATTCATCCTCATCCCGAAAGAGCGATGAGCCCCTGACAGACAAGCGTGCGGCGGAGGAGAATCGGCGAAGGTGGAGCAAGATTCGGATTCGAGCGATGAGGACATCAGCGGTCTCCTGTTCGTCTTCCAGAATGGAATCCAGTTGCTTCAAAGCCTCGCGGTGGAGGCCTAGAAACACGAAGCCTTCAGCGGCCTGAAGCGCGTTGTAAGTCTCAGCACTATGCTGTTTCGAGCGATTGGAAAGAGTCAGCATGATAACGATTTCTTTGTTTAGCATCGTGTATGCCAGTGCGTTTTTCAACTGGGAGTTTGCCTCCGAAGCGTCCTCCCATATTCGGCTGGACTGCTCTACTTCCGGCGTTGATTCGCGGGCAACTCCGACTTTTTGATTTTGGTAAGCTCCGCACGTTTCGCAGCGATCTGCTGATTCATGGCTGCGATTACTTTCGACATCGGGCGGAAGTAATCCGCCAACTCCGTTTGCTGCGCCCCCGTACGCTCGCTCGGCTCCAGCGCGATGGTTTGCCGGATCGACTCCGGTAGTTCCCGCACGGGCGGTTCCTTGGCCGTGGCGGAAATGCGAATGCGGTTCAGATGATGCGCGCTGTGATCCTGCCGGAGGGTGAATGTGAGCACCGTCTCAGCGCCGAGGTTTAGCGGCTTGGTCAATTCGAAGACAGCGGCGTGCGGCTTGTCCGTCGAGCCTGCGAAGGCCCAGCCTGTCTTCGGGTTTCCATCGATCGCAGCCTCCGGCCCGAATTTCTTCTGCGCATAATCCGCGCTCGCCAGCGCGAGCGTCACACCGGTCACTTGGAACTCGCTCAGGATCGCGTTCCCATTGCGCCCGATGATTCCGCGCTCCGGGAGCACTTCTACGCGGAACGCCGTGATCTTTCGCAGCGCCGTCGTCGCCCGAATCGTGTAGTTTTCCTTTTCCGCGAGTTTCTCGGGAGCCCTCAGCGAGCCGTCCGACAGCGCTTCCAGCTTGCCCTTCCGCGACACAGCATCGAGCACCTTAAGCGGCTCCCACTGCACTGGCGTGTGCAAGTCGGATTCCCACTCATGCAGCTCACGCTCGAAGTCTTCCGTCATCGCTTTCACCGCAGACTCCAGCGCAGCGAGTTCCGCCTCCGCCTTACCGCGCAACAGTGACCTGTCCGCGAAAGCAGCATGGGCAAAAATTGTTGCGAGAAAAATGAGCGGTCGAAGCATGAGATGCGTGTCGCATCGTAAATCCCGTGCCGGGAGAAAGCGTAGCGGGATCATCGGATAGTTCAGAGCACTGTCGAGTTGGTGAAAGAGAGCGTTATCATCTCGACTCCGCCTCCGTCTCGCGGGAAACCATCGCACGAAGGGCAAACACCAATGAACGACAACAAAACACAAGCATCAGAGTCCGGCGGAAAACCGAGACGGCGTCCGGTAATCGCCGTGCTTGCAGGCGTGGCAGCGCTGGCTTTAGCCGCGATGAGCGGAGGCAATCCACAGCTCTTCTTCGGTGCAGGCGCACTCCTTCTCACTAGCGGTATTCTATTCACCCGCCACGCCATGAGCCGCTTGGCCACAGCTTCCACCCCCGACTCCGTGAGCGACCTCGCCCTGCGCAACACCACGCGACGAAGCGGGCGCTCGCTGGCGACGATTGGCGTTCTGGCGAGTGGCGTCTTCATGGTCGTGGCCGTGGATTCTTTCAGAAAAACGGGGACGGATGACACGGTCGGCACCGGCGGTTTCGCGCTCGTGGGGGAAAGCGCATCCGCCATCTACGAAGACCTTAATTCGCAGAAAGGACGCGACGCTTACGCGCTCGACGACAAGCTCATGGACGGCGTCCGAGTGGTGCAAATGCGCGTGCGGGACGGGGATGATGCGAGCTGCTTGAATCTCAATCGTGCCGCGCAGCCGAAGCTGCTGGGAACGAGGTTTTCAGAGCTTGGAGACATTGCTTTCGGCATCAACTGGAACAGCACCGTTCCCGAAGACCCCGCTGCCATTCCCGGTGTCGTGGACGCCAATACCCTCCAATGGGCGCTGCAAAAAAGCGTGGGCGACAAGCTCAACTACACGGACGAACGGGGCCAGTCGCTCGCCGTAGAAATGTCCGCCACGCTCAAAGGCTCTATGATGCAAGGGCTCGTGCTCCTTCCCGAAGCCCGCTTCATCGAAAAATTCCCGAACTCCGCCGGCTACCGTTTCTTCCTCATTGATTGCCCGCCCGCCAAAGCCGCCGCCGTGCGCGAGCACCTCACCGCGCAGCTTGGCGACCGTGGGCTGGAGCTGGTCCCGGCGGCGCAGCGGCTCGCGGAGTTCAACGCCGTGGAAAACACTTACCTCTCCATTTTCCAAGTCCTCGGAGGGCTCGGCATCCTCCTCGGCAGCGCTGGGCTGGGCATCGTCGTAGCCCGCAACGTCCTCGAAAGGCGGCGGGAGTTTGGGCTGCTGGAGGCTGTCGGATTCAAGCCCGCGCAACTCCGCGCACTCGTCTTCGCCGAGCACCGCTGGCTCATCGTGGCAGCGCTGGGCATCGGCTCGGTGAGCGCCATCGTCGCCGTCTCGCCCGGTATTTTGCAAAAAGGGGCGAGCTTCCCGTGGGGGCAGCTTTCCATCCTCTTCGTCGGGATGGCTGCGCTCAGCGTCTTCTGGGTCTGGCTGGCCACCCGCCTCGCCCTACGCGGCTCTCAGCTCAGCGCGCTGCGCGGGGAGTGACTCCAATAATACGCTACAAGTGCAGCATATATTACTGCTCGCCCGCAGCCCGACAAATGGCGGCGATAAGAGCGTCATCAAACCAGCAGCCAGCGATGGTTTGCAGTTCGGCGATGACCGAAGAAACGTCCGCTATGAGACCAGCATCTTTCGCAAGAACAAGGCACCCTAGCAGGCCCGTGGTCTTGAGGCCCAGTGCGCGCGCGACACGACGACCGAGGCGTTCATCCATCAAGACCGTGCCCGCATGAAGGTCGAGCGCGAGAGCCAGTGCTTCCGACTCGCCAGCGTCGAGGTCTGCAGAGGTGATGCTCGCAGGGATGTTGCGAGGCTTACGCACCTTCAGCCATTCGGGCAAAATTGAGTGACTGCGCAGCAGTTCGTGTTCGACGGCTGGAGGAATAAATATCTCGGAGAATAGCTGCTGTAAAAGGTCCGCCCGTCCGACGTTCAACAATGCCGTGAGTGGCGAGGTATCACTGACGACGAGCATGGCTCAACGAACGATGGACTTCCGCAGTTCCGCGATGGTAATGAGGTCTTCCGCGAATTCATCGACGCCGTAGTGCATCGGGATGCGTCGCCGTCCCAGTTCGCTCATGAACTCCGCCTGCGACAATCCAGCCGCCTCAGCAGCCTGCCCAAGGGTGACTTCTTCCGCCGTGAAAAGCCCGATGGCGAGGTGCAATGCAGCCCGACTCTCGGTGAGCGAGGCTTCCAGCGGAGCAGGCAGAGTGATGTTCATGATGCGAGCAAGGTAATCACGCGGGGCGCAGTCGGCAAGGCGAGTTCCACTGCCGGTTCGTGTAATGTCACCCAAGGACCTCCCGCATCACCTCATCCAAAAACGCCGCCTCCATTTCCACGAGGTGACTGCGCTCGGGGAAGCGGTTTTCTTGCACGTCGGCGATGTATTCGCGGAAGGCGGCGATGCGTTCTTGCTGGAGGCGGCGGTGCTCGGCGGCGAAGTCGCGGTAGGCTTTGGCGTGACGCGGCGGGCGCTCTTCGTAGTCGCCGAGGATGTCGTCGGAGAAGAGAAATTGCGTGTCACATCCGCTGCCGCTGCCGAGGGACATGAGGAGTATTTTCGTCTGCGAGCAAAGGAACCGGGCGAGGTTGTGCGGGACGACTTCGAGCTCGGCGGCGTAAGCTCCGGCGGCTTCGAGCTGCTTCATACGGCGGTGGAGTTCTTTGGCCTCTGCGACGGTGCGCCCGATGGCGCGATAGCCGGTCCAGGTGACGTGGCGCGGGACGAGCCCGAGGTGCCCGACGACCGGGATGCCTTCGCGGGCCATAGCCTCTATTATAAAGGGACTGGCGGAACAATAGACGGAGCTTGCACCGAGTTCGAGGGCACGGAATGCGACGCGGACGGCTTCCTCCGGCGAGGCGAGTCCGTGCGGTGTGGCGCAGGAGAGAAAACTGCGCGGCGCGGCGGCGACGAGTGCGGGCAGACGCGACTGCGCCTCGGGGCTGTCGAAGCTGCAACTCATCAAATCAACTCCCGCCTCTTCCGCCGC
The DNA here is from genome assembly GCA_945905735.1 of Prosthecobacter debontii. GTDB lineage: Bacteria > Verrucomicrobiota > Verrucomicrobiia > Chthoniobacterales > Chthoniobacteraceae > SXWH01. The sequence continues at coordinate 43,210 of CAMDQC010000009.1, forward strand.
GGCGGCTTCCTGCGGAGACTTGACGTGGATGTGCGTGAGGCAGCGTTTCCCTTTGAGCTGCTGGAGGTCGAAGACGGTGTATTTTTTGCGTGGCCGAAGCATGGCGAGAGTGTGTGGCGTGCGCTGTTCATGGTCCAGCCCGCACTCCTTCCCCGATGAACAGGAGATTCATGTCAGTGCGGCGTGACGGGGCCGCAGAAAGCCGTTAAGCGTCGGCCTGACAACCATGCGCATCGTATCCCGAAAAGTCCGACTCTTACTCATCACCCTCCTCTGCGGGATCGTCGTGCTGACGGGCTGGCAGGTGTGGAAACGCTGGCTCGGGCCGTGGATGTTTCCGCCCACCCCGATGATCGTCACGCCCTCGCTCGTGCTCACGGACCTGACTGCGAAGTCGCTCTTCTTCAGCAATGAAGCGCGCGGCTGGCTGCTCAAGCTACGCCCGGATTTGCTCGCGGCAGACGACCGCGACCCGAGTAGCAACAGGAGCCGCGCGGTGCGCCAGGCGAACGTGAATCCGGAGCTCTTCCGGCAGTTGGACCGGCAGGTGCGCTTCGACACCGTGCTGCTCCTCGGCGACCCGAGCGGCTTTCAGCGACTGCTCGATCATCTCATTAAGCCGGAACCATCGAAGCGCGACTTCCAGCTCGTCTATATGGACCACTGGTCCTACGTCTTCAAACGCGGGAACGTGAAGCCGTGGGAGCCCGCCGATGCGGATGCGCTGCGGGCGAAAGTGGCTGCTCTATCGTCTAGGGATCGCGCCACTTTCCTCTCCAAGACTGCCGCGAAAATGCTCGCGATTCGCGAGTATGGAGAGGCGCGGAAATGGGTGGAAGAAGCTCTGGCGCTGGACGGGGATTCGGTAGATGCCCTAGCCGGGATGGCAAACTACCAGATCACGCTCGGCAAATGGAAAGAGGCCGAGGCGCTGGCCGACAAAGCGCTGGAGAAGAATGCAGACTTCGTCCCGGCGCTCGCCGCGAAGCTCGTCGCACAGCGGGCCACAAAGCATTTCCTCGATGCGTTCCGCACATCGAAGCGGCTGAACACGCTCATCCCCGAAGACCCCGTCCGCCTTTTCCAACACGCAGAAACCGCCCGCGAAGCACGCCTGCGGGCCGAGCAAGTGAAGGCGCTCGAACGCCTCATCAAGCTCGCAGAAGACGAGGGCCGCCCGACCGGCGCGTATGAGTTCTACCTCGGCGACGCGCACATTTACCTCTCCACGGAAGACGTCGCGCACGTCCCCCAAGCCGTCGAGCATCTCCGCAAAGCTCTTGCCGACCAGACGCTCTCCGCCGAGCACCGCAAGTTCGCCGAAGAGCGCATGGCCACCATCCGCGAGCGCACGGGGCTAAAGTGAGCGGCAAATCGCGCTTGCCCGGCAAGGGCGCAGCCGACGATGCTCCCCGCGGATGAAAACAGCGCTTTACGGCGGGAGCTTCGACCCGATTCACCACGGACATTTGATCCTCGCTCGCGAGGCCATGGAGCAGCTTGGGATCGACCGTGTCGTCTTCATCCCCGCAGCCGTCTCCCCATTCAAACTTGAGGCACAACCCGCTCCCGCAGACGTCCGACTGGCGATGGTGCGGGCCGCGATTGCGGGCGAGAAAGGCTTTGAGTGCGACGACTCCGAAGTCCACCGCCCCGGCCCCAGCTTCACCGTGGACACTGTCGAAGCGTGGCTCAAGCGCGCACCCGGCGACGAGCTGTTCTACTTCATCGGGCAAGATAACGTGCGCGATCTCCCCAAATGGCGGCGCTGGCCCGAGCTGCGGGAACTCGTGCAATTCGTCGTCTTCGAGCGCGACTCCGGCGCACCCCCGCACGACTTCCCCCGCATCGTGCGCCGCTTCGATGTCTCCGCGACCGAAGTGCGCAAGCGAGTCGCCGAGGGCCGCAGCACCCGCTACCTCCTCCCCGAAGCCGTGCGCGCCATCGTCGAAGCGCACCGCCTTTACCGGTAGAAATTGCGGGTTGCCTCGCTCTGGTTTCGGGGTCAGTTTGCGCGCATGATTCTCGAACAAATTCCCAGCGTTCAGCGGCTCTCGTCTGCTGAGAAATGGCAGCTCATTGATGAGCTGTGGGATGGCCTGCTCCCGCAGCCGGACTCCGCGCCACGGCCTGAGATTGTGGCGCTGCTAGAGGCGCGGCTCGCAGAGTATCGCAGCAATCCTGCGGCGGCGGCTCCTTGGGCGGAAGTGAAGGCCCGGCTCCGGGCAGCTCGCGGGGAATGATGGAACTGGTCGTCCTCTCCCGATCGGAAGGTGAGATTTTGGAGACGCAAGCGCGGCTCGAAGATGGAGAGCCCGGTCGCGGCGACCGCTTTAATGAGCGTGCGGAACAGGCGCTCGACCGCATCCTTTCCTTCCCAGAATGCGGCCCGCTCTACTCGGCTCCTTTTCGGCGTCTGCTCATCCGCGATTTTCCGATGGGGATATTTTACAGCATCGAAGGACGCCGCGTGGTCATCCATGCAGTGTTGGACTTGCGGCAGGACGAGCGCGCCATCGTTCGCAGATTGGGTATTTCATAGGAAGTGCGTACGCGGGTTGCAGAGCGGCGAAGCATCGGCTATCTCGTCCCGGAAGCAGTGCGCTCGATGATCGAAACGCACGGTCTTTACCAAGGAGAACGTCATTAACTCAGAAGAACTAGCCCGTTTGTGCGCAAGCATCGCAGCCGATAAAAAGGCCGAAGACATCATCGCGATTGACCTGCGCAGTCTATCCACTTTCACCGACTTTTTTGTGATCTGCTCCGGTGCGTCCGAGCCACAGCTCAAGGCCATCGCGGGGGAGATTAAGGACCGCCTGAAGGTGGACCATGCGACCCCTGCGCTGGGCATTGATGGCTTCCCGCTCAGCCAGTGGGTGGTGGCGGATTTCGGCAGCGTGGTGGTCCACGTCTTCCATCCTGAGAAGCGCGCGATTTATCGGCTGGAGGACCTTTGGAATGATGCTCCGCGCTTGAGCCTATGATCGTCGCTTACCTCGGCCCGGACGGCAGTTTTTCTCATCTGCTCACGCGCCGTCGTTTTCCCGATGCAACGGACTTGCGTCCGTTTGCTGGAGTGCCTGACGTGTTTGAGTTTGTCCGCGCCACGCCCGGTGCGCTGGGCGTCGTGCCGATTGAGAATAGCTCGGGTGGGATGATCATGCCAACGGTGGACAGCCTGATGGAGCATACGCAGTGCGTCTTCGTGCAGGAGCTTCTGCTCCTCGACGTGAAGCTCGCGCTGCTGGGCCGCGCGGGGCGTGTGCCGGAGATTGTGTATTCGCACGCGGTGCCGCTCCAGCACTCGGAGAAGTGGCTGAAGCGCACGTATCCCGCCGCCGCCGCCGTGGCCTCGAAGAGCACGAGCCACGCGGTGAAGCTCGCCGTGGACGACCGCACCGCCGCTGCCATCGCCCAGCGCGAACTCGCAGAGCCGAACGGGCTGGACGTGCTGCATTTTCCAATCGAGGAAGGCGTGCCGAACATCACGCAGTTCTACGTCATCGGCCACGAGCGAGCGCACACCGGCGACTGCTCGGCCTACGTCGTCGCGCTGCCCAACAAGCCCGGCGCGCTCTACCGTTTCCTCGCGCCCTTTAATGAGCACGGCGTGAACCTCACGCGCATCCAGTCGAGGCCCATCTTTGGTAAGCCGAACGCGCATCTCTTCTTCATTGAGCTAACCGGCCACGAAGACGCGCCAAACGTCGCCGCCGCCATCGCCGCCGCGAGTAGCCCGGAAATCTCCGAGCGGATGGACAGCCTCGGCTCGTTCCCGGCAAAGCTACGGTTCCAGTCGTGAAAGCGATCGTTTGTTTCCTCGCTACGCTGCTCGCCACATCCGCCGCTGCGGACAAAAGAAACGTCGGCCCCGCGCTCCCGCAAAAAGCAGACGATAAAGACGACCCGCTCTCGCTGGAGAACCTCCTCGACCCCGGCAAGCCCGTCCCCGAAATCCTCCCCGCCCCCGACGCGCTACCTAATCCGCCGAGTAGCAAGAAAAGCAGCGCAAGCTCCGCAAAAGCCGAACTGATCGCCGCCGCAAACGATTACCGCCAAAAGACCGCCCTCTTTCGCAAAGGCAAGCTCTCCCGCGAAGCTCTCCGCGAATCCGCCCTCCAAGTGGCGCAAGCCGCGAAGACCTACCGCGCGGCGCTGCGACGGTGATTACCCGATATACGGAATCGTCAGCGGCCCCTGCGGCAGCACAGCGATGCGCAACGCGGGATTCGCGGCCACTCGTTCCCGGATAAGCGCCGTGATGTCGCGGCACGGAACGAGATGCGCAGCGCGGATCGTCGCATCGTCTAACTCGGCGTAAACGAGGACCTCCGCTCGGCGCTGTATGAGACTCTGGATTTGGCTCTGCCAACCCTCCGGCCAAGTAAAACCGGGCGTCTCCAGCTTCCGCAGCAATTCCTCACTGCTCCCGACGCTGCGCAAAAGTTGATCATGCGGGCTGTTGGTCGGCACGCCCTCGCAGCACTCCGCAGCGATGATCACCGTGCCGCCGTCCCTCACGATCAGGTCCGCCGCGCGCATTCCTTTCACCGCTTGGTAAAGATTCATATCCAGCGGATAGCCGCTGTTCGTCGTGATCACGATGTCGAACGCGTGCGACACTTTCTGCATCGCTCCGGCGCGCACAAATTCGATCCCCACCTTGTGCGCCGCAATGAGGTCGCCCGCAAATACACCCGTAATTTCCCGCCGCTCATTGAGCGCGAGGTTCACGAGAAACGACGGTCCGGCCCGCAGCGCGATGTCCCGCATTTCCTCCCAAATCGGATTCCCCTCCGTGATGCCAAACGTGCTCCGCTCATCACCGATATTCGTCGCGCCATGATTGCTCATCACCGTGCGCAATGCCGCCACGCCGGGCATGATTCCCTTCGGCCCGCCGCTAAATCCCGCGAAGAAATGCGGCTCAATAAACCCCGTGATAATGCGCACATCCGCCTCCACCAAATGCCGGTTCAGCAAAGCAGGCACGCCACTTCGCGTGACGCCCAACTGCACCAATGCCGCATCATTCTCCGGCTCATGATTTACACACCGATAATTCGCCACCACCTCCCGCGTCAGCATCCCCTCCAATTCCTCGCGTGTATTCGGGCGATGCGTCCCCAGCCCATTCAAAAGGATGATGTTTTCCCGACTCACCCCCGCGCCTTCGAGATACGCAAGAATCCACGGAATGAGCCGATCATTCGGCGTCGCCCGTGTGATGTCCGTGTGGACGATCACAATCTTCGTGCCCGCAGAAATCTGCTTTCGCAAAGCAACCGCCGCCACCGGTTCATCCAGCGCCGCGACCACCGCCGCCCGCTCATCCGCCAGCCCAGCCATCGGTGAAGGCTCGATGATCGTCGTGCGGTCATCTGGGAGTTCTATGGCAAGGTGGCCGTGTCCGTAAGCGAGAGATACATTCATACAAGTCCGCGTTTCATTGTCGCAAAGCGCCCAGCTTGTCCACACCGACACCGAAAAGGTAGATGCTTCTACTGGATCTCACCTCACACCTACTCGCATTCCTCGACGTGCCCGAAGTCGCCGATGGCTGTAGAACGTGAGCCTAAAAGAGTGGGTATTCTCGGTCGAGAAAACCTCCGATCCACTTTACTGCTGAGGCGTGACGATCCGGTAGAAACGAGCGACTCCGGCGGTCGTGTCCGTGTGCTGGAATGCTGTGTCGCTGCCTTGCGCGGGCACGTCGATCAGCTCCAGCCAGGTCGCGTCGGCGAGCGCGTTTTTGTATTGGATGGTGTACGTTTTCCCGGCCTTCGAGGGGAAGGTGACGATAAAGCCGGGACCCGATGCTTTGACTACGCTGCTAATGAGGAAGCGGTCGGTGGCGTTGTTGGGCGCGGTGCCGGCGAGGTATTCGGCGAGGTTGCTTTGGCCATCGCCGTCGAGGTCACCAGCCGCGTCGTTCACGAATTTGTCGAGGCCGTTGGCGTCTTCGTACGTGTTCGGGATTCCGTCGCCGTCGTTGTCGAGAATCGCAGGTTCCCCGACGTTTTTCGCTCCGGCGGTGTGGGTGAAGCCTTCCCAATTTGCCGGGTCGTTGCCGATGGCGGTGCGGGCTTTGCGCTGGAGTGTCTCGCCGGTGCCGTCCGGCGTGACCGGCCACGGGGCGAAGTCGGTGTAGCTGACTTTGTCCACGTTCACGAACTCGCCCGGAATGAGCGTGGGTTTTGCGACCTCCACGTCGCCTTCGTCGTTCGCCAGCTTGGGTGAAAATGGGCCGTAAATCAGGACGCTGAGCGGCAGCGAATACGTGGCGCGAAAGGCGTTCAGCGAGGTCGTGTCGGTCGCGGGATTAAAGCCGACGACGAGGATGTAGTCGCCGGGGCGGAGCGTGGTGCCGTTGGCAAATGTGAAGTCGCTCGCGCCTTTCAAGCGCCAACCGGAGAGGTCCACTGCGGTCGTCGTTGGGTTGTGGAGCTCCACGAATTCATCGCGTGCATTATCCAACGGACCAGCGAGGTCGAGCGGGTGGTAGGCGAGTTCGTTGATGATGACGGGAATGACGAGCGAGGCGCTATTCACTGCGCCGGGCGTGCGGGCGACTTGCGGCCAAAACTCGGGCTTCCACGAGCCGATCGGATTGCCCGTGCGGACGCGGCCAAAGCTTACATTTTCCGCCGCGACGCCGAAACCGACTTGCGAGCGGTAGCCTGTTTCGTTGCCGCCGCTCGCGGCGGTGAGGACGATCTCGTCGCCGAGCGAACCGAGCAGGAACGGATTTGCGCCTGCATTGAACTGCGATTCGCTGAAGACGACAAAGCTGCCCGCGGCGACGTTTGTGCCGCCGGGGATTTGGAATTTTTGCCGCGCGGATTTGTCGTCGCTGAGCCACCAACCGGAGATGTCCACGGCGCTGCCGGTCGGGTTGTGCAGTTCGATGGAGTCTTCGAGCGGGAGAACGGAATTGGTCAGCGCTTCGTTCACGACGACGGCGCTTTCGAGCCAGTTGCTCGCCGCCTTCGACTCGGTGAGCGTGAAGTTCACAAGCGTGGCGGCGCCATCCGGCAGGCGTCCGCGGGAGACGTTTGCGCCGCCGCTGGTGATGGCGAGAGAGTCGATGGTCACGGTGCCTGCGGTGTTCGAGAGCACGAGGTTGTCGCCACCTGCGCTGAGTTTGAAATTCGCGTGGTCAAATCCATCGTTGCTGCCGTCTGCGCGGAAGTCCGCAAAGCCCGTGCCCGCGATATAGCTGAGCGCGGGAATCTGCGTGATGCGCGGCGTGGCGGGTGTGTCGCTGAGCCACAGTCCGGCGATGCTCACGGGCAGCGCGTCGCCATTATAAATCTCGAACCAATCGTCGCCGTGCGCAGGCTGCGCCATCCACTCGTTCACGCGCAACGTCGCGGTGGAACCAAGCGTCACAGCCACGCTGTTCGTCGCGGCGGGCGTCGGCAGAGTCAGCGTAAACGCGCCCGTTCCATCGCTCACGCGCCCGATGGTGAAGCCGCGCGCCTGCGGGCCAAATGGCACGTAGTCGCGGATGTTGTTCGCGCCTTGCGTGAGCAGCAAATTTTGCCCGCCCGCGCTGAGTCCGAATCCGGTGACATGCGTGCCGAGCGTGGCGTCGTTGTCAAAATACACGCGCAGATACGCACCGGCGGCGATGCTCGTGGTTGCGGGGAAAGTGTAGCGGCCCGGCACGAGGATGTCGTCCGTGAGGCCCCACCCGCTGATGTCCACCACAGCGCCGGTGACATTTTTCAGCTCCACCCAATCCGCGCCGCTCGCCGGGTTCGCGGCGATTTCGTTGATGGCGATTTGATTGCCGAGCGACGGGATGGTCGCGGTGAGTTCAATGCCCATCATCACGTCGCTGCTTCCCGCGCCAGTCTGGTGGACTTGCACGGCGATTGTGTTCACTCCCTGCACGAGAAACGGGCGCGGGTCCACCCACGCCCACGTGCCGGTGTTGGCGATGGCGCTTGCGATTTGCAGCGACGCTTCGCCCGGTCCCGCAGCGCCCGAAGTGAACTCGGCGGTCGTGTAGTTGGCCTGCTCGTTGAAGAAGTAGCGGTGGACTTTGTTGCCGTTGATCCAGATGACGCAGCCGTCGTCCACGAGGTGCCGGAGTTGAATCGAGGTAATGCTCGCAGGTGCCGCATTTATCGTGAAGGTCTTGCGGAAAAGAACCGCGCGTCCTGCCGGCGAGAGTGTTCCCGGCGCAGGCAGTACAGTGCCTCCGGTGCCGGGCGTCGGAACGGGCTCGCCGCTTTGGATGAAGACGCCATTTCCGTTTGTCCACGCGCTGTCGTTAAACGCGGGCAGCGTCCACGAGTTGTCCGTGAACGCGGTGGTGTGGTTGTATTTCCACGAGTCCGTCCAGTTGATGAGCGTCTGGTTCGTCGGCTGTGCGCCGAATACGAACGACGCCTCTGCGCTTCGCAGCGATGGATGTGCGCTCGCATCGGTGTACGTCACGCGCCAGAAATACGTTTCGCCGAAGGTCAGTTCGTTAAACGGAATCGGGAGCGACGTGAGATTCGTCGTGCTCGTGATGGCGTATATGGGCGCGAAAAATGTGCCGGTCGCGCTGCGGATCTCCCAACGCGATGAAGCGTGTGCATTTCCGCCAGCGGTGTTGCCGCTCGTGTGTGTGTAGGTGCTCGCGGTGAGCGATGCAGGCGGGAGCGCGGTCGCTCCGCCGATGGGCGCATTGAGCGTGGGCAACGTCGGTCGGAAGAAGTCGCTGCCGTCCGCTGCGTGGCCGGTCTGCGTATTCACGCTTTGAAAGCGTGCGTTGATAAAAGTCGCGCCGATGAAATTGAAGTAGCTGTTCATCGCGCCGTTTTGGTCGCGATAGGTGAGCGTCTGGAGATTCGCGGCGGTGAGGAACGTGTTGTTCAGAATCCAGAGCCGGTTTTGATACTCGGTGCGGTAGGCTTTAAAGACGGAGTCTTTGAACCAGTTTGGCCCACGGAAATTATTGCCGGGGAATCCCGTCGGCAGGCCGTGTTCGCCGAGGTAAATCGAGGAGCCGCTGCCGGTGCTGTCGCCCGTGCCAAACATCCCGTCGAAATCCCACAGCATGTGATTCCAGCGCCCGTTCGCACGTTTCCACAAGTAGTGATTTTGCGTCGTGTCGTCCCAAGGAGTCATCCAGTTCGCGAGGGCGAGCGAGTCCAGCACGGTGGGTAGATCGAGTTGGCCGTCGAGGTAGGTGCGGAGGTTGGTGATATTCGGAGCGGGCGCGGTGTGCGTGTCGCCGCGTGCGGTCCACATTCCTTCGATGAAATCCTTTATGGGCTTTGCGCCTTTCCATCCGTTGTTTTGCAGCGCGTAAGTCCACTCGTAGCGTTGCAGTGCCGTCCACGGCCCGGCGGCTAGGAGCACGCGCTCGCTGCCGTGGCCGTAGGGGCCTTCGCCCGCGTCCTCGATGGTGCCGGTGCTTTTATAAAACTCGCCGTTCTCTTCCTTCACGCTGCCGGGGTTCAGGTCTTTGACTCGCTTGTGGTATTTGTCGAGCAGGTCGCCGTTGTATTCGCCCTGCTGAAGCCGCACCTGCACACCGTTTCCGTTGAGATACCAGTCCACCCAATTGATTTCCGACATCGGCAATCCGGCGTTGATATAAAGACCCTGCGACACGCTGAAGGAGTCGCTTTTGTCGGTGATGAAAAAGCTATCCGCACCATCGAAAAGCTGCGTGTCCGAGAAGCGCATTTTGTAGGACTGCCGGCCTGCGTTGCGGTTGTAGCGGCTGCCGTGGTAGCGGATTTGCGCGTCGCGCACGGTGCCGTTGTGGATGTGAATGCAATGCACGCTGCCGTTCCAAATTTGCGCCGTCGCTGCGACAAAAGGCTCGATGCGCGGCAGGCCATTGTTGCTGCCGTCGGTCACGCGCTTCGGGTTGCCGGTGATGTTGTAATTCAGCGCAGCGACGCCGTTCAGTCCGTTGAACGCGCCGTTCGTAGAATCGCTGTTTGAAATGAACACGTCGTAAATCGCCGTCTTCGTCGTCGTGCGGACGGGCTGCACAAAATACGCCGCCCACGCCTCGCGCCCCGTGAGGCTGACGGGCACGATGGCCGCGTCGTCCGTGCGCGGGAACACTTGCTCCACGCCGGTTCCACGGTTCGCTTTTACGCGCCAGCGGACGACGCTGCGGTCAGCCTGACCGGGGATCGTGGCGGTGAATTGATTATTGCCCAGCGCCGTCATCGCGAGCGTCGAGCGCGGCTCGCTGTAGGCCGTCGCGCCGTCGATCACGTCGATGAAATACTCCACCTGCGGAACCGTGAGCCCCGCTGTCGTGGAAAACTGCGCAGTCACACGCACTGCCTGCGTCGCACGAATCGTCGCGCTGTCATCGCTCGCCTGCACCGCGCTAAACGCCACGAGCACCGGCTTCGGCACAGCGAGCGAGACAGCGTTTGCCGCACCCGGCGTGGGTGCACTGCCGACCGGCGACGCGAGCCAGTTTGCAGGATCGTTGCCCTCCGCATTGGCGCTCACGCGCTGGAGCGAGCGGCCTTTGTATTGGTAAGTCGCGGAGTTCAGCAGTGTGAAATCATCGCCAGCTCCGAGTGCGTCCGCGCCGCTTGGCCACGGGAACTCGCGGTCGTAGCTCACGCTGTCCACCGTCGCGCCGGGAGCGTCTTTCAAAGCGACCGTCGTCCCGCCGTTTTTCAGCTCGCCCGTGTAAGGCCCGAGCACGCCCGTCAGCCCCGCATAAACCGCCTGCAAACGCGCCGGATTTTTTGCGATGACCACGTATCCGTTCGCCGCGATGGTCGTGCCGCCGGGGATGGTAAAGTCCACCCCATTATCCAACCTCCAGCCCGCGATAGAAATCGGCGCAGCAGTCGAATTGCGCAGCTCGACAAACTCATGCTGCTCCTCCGTGAGCGTGACCGTCGGATTCCCGTTCACATCGAACGCCGGAAGCTCCACCGGGTTGTAATGAATCTCGTTAATCAGCACCGAGCGCGTCACCGCCGCAGCAGTCGTAAACGTCTGCGAGGCCGATGCCCACACGGTCCCCGCCGCATTCGTCGCCTGTGCGCGGTAGAAGTATTGCGTGTTCGCCGGGAGACCCGCAAGCAGGTGAGCAAACGCGCCCGACTGAGTCCCCGCGAGCGTCACGTTCGACGCCCACGAGCCCGTGCCGCCATCCGTCGTGCCGTAGAAAAACTTCACCACCGGCGGGTCGTTGCCAATGCTCGTCACCGTCCCACGCATCGTCGCGGAAAAGCCGTTCACATCGGTCGCCGCGTCGGTCGTCAGCGCAGGCGGCGTTGCATTTGATGTGGTGAAAGTCGCCGTCGTCGCCGCCCAAGAACTACCCGCCGCGTGCGTCGCAAATGCGCGGAAAAAATACGGCGTATTCACCGCCAGCCCGGACAGCGTCGTCGTCGCCGAAGTCGTCACTGCACCGAGATTCACGCTGCTTGCCCACAAGCCCGCCGTCGTCCCGCCATCCGTCGTGCCGTAGTAAAGCGTGACGTTTGGCGTGAGCCCGCCAGTCGTCGTGATTTGCGCTCCGACCGTCGCGCCCGAGGCCACGACATTTGTCGCCGCGATGTTTGCAACCACCGGCGCACCATTCGCTGTTGTGAAAGAAATCGCAGGCAGCCCAAAACTATCGCCGCTCGCATTTTGCGCCCGCGCAATTGCGAAGTATTGCGTAGCCGGAAGCAGCCCGCTGATGCCCGTCGTGAACGCCGAATTGCGCGTGCCGAGATTCACCGAGTTTGCCCAATTTGCAGGAACCGAACCGCCATTCGTGAGCCCGTAATACATCGTCACCGTCGGGTCCGGCGAACCCACCTGCAGAAACGAGCCACCAATCGTCGCCCCGCTCGAAGTGATGCCCGAAGCCGCCGCCGTCTGCACCAGCGGCGCATTCGGATTTGTCGTAGTCGCCGCCGCATAATGCGCCGCCACGCGACCCGCGTTCAGCGCCGTGCCGTAATACGCCACTTCGTCAATCTCCCCCGTGAACCAAAGCGCGTTGATGTTCGCACCGATGATGATGTCCGTATTCGCCGACATCGAGACCGCGTCCGCCGCCGAACTTCGCACGACGCCATCCACGTAAAGAGAGATGTTGTTTGACTCACGAACGTACACGACATGATGCCACGCATTCGTCGTGGTGTTGAAGTTCGGAAGCGTCCCATTGTGCCAACCGCCGATGTCACCCGCGCCCGCACTGTTCGCAAAAATCCCGAAGTCTATGGAGTTCTTAAAATTGAACATGTCTCCGCGTCCCGTGACTGTTGTGCGGTACCACAACTCCACGGTGAAATTCCCCGCCCCAAGATTAAATGCCGCATCAAACGGCATCCGCACGCGAGCATTTGTGCCATTGAAAGTCACCGCCGTCCCGAGATTCGGAAACGCCGCCGTCGCGCCAAGCGTGCAGTTTTCGTAGATACCGTTCTGCGCCGTTCCCGCCGAATCCACCGCAGTCGTCCCCGTCGTTTCATCAAACGACCAAAACGCAATCGGTGAATCTGCGGAGACGGCGGAGTTATATGTCGCGTTGCCGGCCCGTAGAGCAAGGGCGAGAGCAAAGAATGCGAATATCCGGAGTATGTGTGTTTTCATGGCAAGGAGCAGAGCGGTGGGAGAGGGAGACAGTTCTTCACCACCCGGCATGCCTCAAGCTGATTTTTCGGATAAGGCATCCCATTTTTCGAAGGCAAAAAATCAGGGCGATCCGACATCTGTCGAATCGCCCTGATGGGTGAGTTTTGTGAGTCAGCCTTAGTTCGCTGCGGGGGCTCCGCCGGTTTTGCCGTTCGGGTCACTTTTCGGGTCTGTCGTCCAAAGAATCGTGGACTGATTGGTATCCGCATCGGCGGCCCAGATGATTTCCCCCGTGGCAGTGAGCAGATCCTTCCCTGCGACTTCCCGAGCACCGCCGTCGAGGAATGAGATGACTCCTTTGTTTGTGTAACGGGCGACGAAGGACTTGGCGTTGCCTTTTGGGGCTCCGTCGTAGTCTTTTTTCGAGATGGTCTCGTGGGCGCGTTCTTCGCCGGGGAGACCTTGCTCAAGAAAGATTACAGTCCGACTTGGGTTCGTAATGGATTGGATCCGAACATCGTTTTTCTTGTCGTCCTTATCCTTGCGCTGGAGTTTGCCATTAATCGCGATCGCGAAGAGCGGCTTTTGCGATTTTTTCATTTCAGAATAACGGGCACCGGGCAGGAAAAGGATATTTTCCTTGGTATAGAAGGCCGCAGTGCGCCCCTCTTTCACATAGTCGGATGGCGATTTTACTCCCATCTGCTTTGGGAGGGCGTTGTACCACGCCTTCTGCTGGTCGGGGGTGGTCATTGTGCCCCAGTCTTCCTTCCCTGCGGCATCTTCCTCAGGCAAAAGCCCATCGTGCTGTCCCGCGTAAGTTGCGGCTGCACTGCCGAGGTTCTTCAGGACAGCCAAGGCGACTGCTTTATTTGAACCCGTTTTTATTTTCGCATAAACGGGCAACGCGATGGCGGCGATGACGATGATGATCGCGATGACGACCAATATCTCCATCAAGGTGAATGCCGACTGGCGGCGGAGCATTGTGGCGGACGGTGTAATTTTCATATTTCTAGTTTGTGCCAAGTGTGCGGTTCGGAGCGGTGGAGGTGAGCAGGACGCGGTTGTTTCCGTTGACCTGTTGGATGGCTGCGACAAGTTCCCCGGCTGGATGTTCTGGTTTAAGGCAAATGTTATAGCGAATCTCCGTCATCATGCCGGCCTGAATGGATTCCACCGAGATGATGTCGTGCTTCTCAAGGAACTTGTTGAAGACTGCCTCAAATGCAACGTCATAGTTTATGTCATTTGTGACACGAATGCGGAGGAAGTGGCTGGCTCGGTTTGGCGCGAACCAGTTGCCACGGGAAAAGTAGTAGATAATTGCGGCGATAACGGGCGTCGTCGCTACAGCCATGCCGTATTGACGAGCACCGACTGCGAGGCCAGTCGCCATGGCGAGGAAGATAAAGCCGATGTCGCGAGTTTCGCTTACATCAGCTCGGAATCGGATAATTGAGAATGCCGCGAACATACCGAATGCGGTCGCCTGAGCTTTATCCTTATCACCGAACCGCACGACTAAGATGATCGCCGTCACGACAACTCCGAGAATCATCAGCGTATGGACATAGTCCTGCGAGAGCTTGGCGCCTCGGAACGTGGAGCGATAGACCGCAGCGATGAGTGCATTGAGCATGAACGACAGGAAAATCGCGAAAAGAATCTCCGGCAAACCAGCGTCCGCTGCTTTGAAATTCAGCGTATCGTGGAAGAAAGTGACGACGCCGTTTAGGTTCATGTCGTGGAGGACTCTGAGAAGCGGTCCGAGTTTTTCTGGTTCGAGGTCTTCCGCGGACGCATTGGAGGCCGCAGCGGCTAGTGTTGGCAGTATGGATTGCAGCATTATATAGAGTGACTAAATCGGGTTGAGTGGGCGCGGCCTTAGCCGACAGATGGAATTAAAACGCCTTCCGGCGCGGTGATGACGTTGGATTGTGCGGGAAGTGGTTTTCTCCAGTTCGGGGCGAGCATTGCGCGGAGTACGGGATCGCTCCGTTCGAGCGCGTTGCAGTACTTGGAGTGGCTCTGTAGCTTACAGCCCGTCCGAGCAAGCAATACGCTGAGACTGTAGGGGATCGTCCCTGTAATTTTGACCTCCAAGACGGAGGTATCTGCGGGATACATGTAGTTCTCTGGGAGAAAATTCTGGTCGTCTGGTGTCGGGTTCAGGTTATCGAGGCGGTAGGCGATTCCTGTGTCGAAAGTGATGCGCAGGTCGCTCGTTGGGTCTTTCGAAGCATAGGCGCGGCGGTCGTAGCGCATCGTCATACAAGGGCGAAAGCCGCGCCGAATCACCAAATCATTGATGATCTCTTCGCAAGTCCGCCGGTCCACAGGTCTCAGCGGAATCTCGGGCATCGTTCCTTGCCCCACGAGCATGGCAGCCTCTAGCGGCATCCGAACGCGGCGCTTCACTCCACGGCCTTCCTGCTTGTGCTTCACTTCGATGAAGACGGTCGGTGGGATTTTGCCTCCGTTGCTGCCATAGACGCGGACACGGAACTTCCGGCGGTTTTTGGACCCCCGGACTTTCTCCCAATAGCAGTCCCGCTCCGCGTTATCGTAATAGAGCGAAACAATGGGGTAATACGCCGTCTCGTCCGCATTGGCGTCAGCGCAGAGTTCAGGTTCGAGGGTTTCCATCAATCGAGCGCGTGTGTCAGCGTCGATGACGAACTTCATCTCAAATCGGTCTAATCGTTGAAAGCTCACGGGTGGAAAATAATGGTGTAACGGGTTTTGATTGTTGCAGGTGAAAGAGGGCGCGGGTTTTCGTGATCTCTCGCAGAAAAATCAATCAACTAATTTGCGTAAAAGTAACATTTCCTCGGGATTCCTGATTAAAGATTTTTCTGTAATCTGCGGATGAAAACTTGACGCATCGCGTCGCAATCTCAGTTCCCGCCGAAAAACTGACGAAATGAACGCAACAATCCCGGCTCTGCTTTCGCTTCCGGTTTACGCAACCCTCCCTCGTCGGGAGTGCCTTCTTTTTTCCCCTGCACAAAATCTCCGCGTCGCCCCTCGCTCGGCTTAAATCCTTGCGCCGGGTAACGATCTACATCCGCACGCTTCATCACATCCACCCACACGGGAAGGGCTAAGGTCGCACCGTATCCTTTGGGGACGATGGTCGCCGGTTTATCCAGCCCGACCCATACCCCGCAGGTCAGGCTCGGCGTGTATCCCACGAACCACGCATCGTGATAATCATTTGTCGTCCCCGTCTTTCCCGCTGCGGGGAACTTCCACCCCAAATCCTTCGCAGCGGACGCCGTTCCTCGCTCGAAGACCTTCGCCAGCACCCCCGTCGTCGTTCGTGCCACGTCTGCGGAGAGCGCTGCGATCTTCACATGCGAGGCTCGGTAAAGCACCTCGCCCTCTGCGTTGTCGACGCGCTCAATGATGTGGCTCTGTCGCCGCACGCCGTCATTCACCAGCACCGAATACGCTGTGACTAAGTCCTTGAGCGTCGCCCCGAATGTCCCGATGTAAGACACTGGTGCCAGCGGCATTTCTTCCAGCCCCACAGCGGTCGCGACCTTTTGCACAGCCTCCAACCCAGCACGTGCGCCCACCCGGACTGTCATCGTATTGCGCGAGCGGATGAGCCCATCTTCCGCAGGCAACATCCCTCCGTACTTATCGTCCGAATTATCCGGAGTCCAATTCGGCGCTCCCGCTATTTCCCCGCGCCCGATGGCTTCGTCGGAGATCAAGGTCGAAGGCGTCATCCCTTTCTCAAACGCCGCCGCATACACGAAAGGCTTGAACGTCGAGCCGATCTGCCTTTTCGCATCCAGCGCCCGGTTGAATTTGCTCTCCCGATAATCTCGCCCACCCACCAGCGCTCGGATCGCCCCGCTCCGATTATCCAGCACCATCACTGCGCCCTGCAAATATTCCGTGGCTTGCTCTGCGAGCCTCATCTCGTCACTAAACGCCGCTCTCTTAGAGTGCGGATATCCCGGCCTCGCCTCGACTTTCGTCAACTGCCTATCGAGCGCCTTCTGAGCTTCCTCCTGAAGCACAGGATCAATCGTCGTGTAAATCTTCAGCCCGCCTTGGTCCTGCTGGGCATCATCCAAAAGGATGTCCAAATCCCGATGAATCGCATCCATCGCATAATTCTCCTGCGTCGTGAGTCGCTTCGCAGCCACCACCTTCAGTGTTGATTTCTTCGCAGCCTCGATAGCCTCCGGCGAAAGGTCATACTTCTCCCGAATCCAGTCGCAATCGCTGTTTTTCAGCCGCTCCAGCACCATATCGCGCTCCGCAACCGCTCGTTTGTAGTTGGTAAAAGGCGACGCCCTCGTGGGCGCTCGGATGATTCCCGCAATCATCGCGGCTTCGCTGAGATTGAGCTGCGAGGCGCTCTTTCCAAAGTACACTTTGCTCGCCATTTCGATCCCATACACCCCACTTCCGAAATAGATTCGGTTCATGTAGTGCTCCAGAATATCCCCTTTCCCGTAAGACTTTTCGATCCGTAGCGATACGAACACTTCGAGCAGTTTCCTGTCTAGGCTCTTCCTCTGCCCTAATGAATCGAAGCTGTTGCGCGCCAATTGCTGCGTCAGCGTGCTCCCGCCTTGCTGCTTCCCCTGTGCAGTCCTCACCACCGCCCGCGCCAGCCCCATCGGGTCCACGCCCCAATGACCGAAAAACCGTGTATCCTCCCGCGCCAAAAGCGACGCCACAAACAACGGCGACACCTCCACGAGCGGCACCGGCACACGATTCTCGCCCTGCATTCGCCCCCACACTTTCCCGTCCAGATCATACACCGTCGAACGCTCCTTCATCACCGTCACCCCCGTCATATCGAATCTCGACGCCCGCCAATAATAGACGGCCAAAACCAGCACCGTCAAAAGGAAGGGCCATCCCACCAAATGAAGCAACCAGCGCTTCCAACGAAGACGTTTGCGAGGTCGATTGCCGCTACTACGGCGGCTGGTTTTCTTGATGCGGCGTGCCACGGGCTAAAGGTCGAATTTCTCGGCAATCATCGGCCCGAAGCCAGTGGGAGTCCAGCGCGCATTCGGCCTCATGCCCCTCATATAAAGCGGATCCGAGACGCTCCCAATGCGCTCGATTCCTATTTTGAATGGGCCGCGCTTGGCTCCAAAACGCGGGCGTTGCGAAAATCCGAAACGAACAAGAAATTCAGTTGTTTCCTTCGCGAGCGCCGATAGTTTCGCCCCAACCACCAAGATATTACCAAATGAAACAGAACATCATAAAAACCTCTGATCTCCGCCCACAATTCGCCTTCACGCTGGTCGAACTTCTCACCGTCATCGCCATCATCGCGATTTTGATGGGGCTGCTCTTTCCCGCCATCAGTAATGCAAAGACGGCCGCCAGTCGCGCCGACGCGGGGACGATGGTGCGCAACATCGTGAACGCCTCCAAGGCTTACTATAACGATTACGGAAAGTATCCACCGATTGCCAAGGCGCTTGTCGAGTCCACGGGGTCTGGTTCAGGAGGGAAGAATGAGGCTACCGAGTCTTACTACGCTTATGGGGACGTAGAGCTGTCGGAGGGTAAGGCGAAAGTGAATACGAACGAGATTTTCGACGTGTTACGCGCGATTTCACGCGGGGAAAATAAGGATCACGAGATGAATCGCCGCCAGGTGAAGTATTATGAAGGCAAGAAGGCGTCGGATGTTGTGATCCGCAAGACTCGCAACGGGTTTGCCGATGGCCAAGAGTTTGGCGACCGTCAGGGGCGGCTCTACGATCCTTGGGGCACGGAGTACTTCATCGTCCTCGATGGCGATGGGAACGAAGAGCTCGACCTCGGCGATTTTTGGACGGACCTGAAGGCAGGGGACAACGCCGGGGCCAAGATTCGCTTCAGCGCAGTGGCATTCTGCATCGCGAAGGACGCGAAGTTCGGCGGCAAGGGCTATGTTACCTTCCGCAAGGACGGCGCGCTCAATGAAGCGCCGGATGATATTGTCTCTTGGCAGTAGGGGGAATGACGGAATGACGGAATGACGAATGACGAACGCAAGCGAGGGGGCTTCGTCATTCGTCATTCGTCATTTTCAGGCTACAGCCGCAGGTAATCCCGCGCGTTCGCGTGGCAGATGTTGCGGACCATCGAACCGACGAGAGCTTCGTCATCCGGTAGTTCTCCCGATTCCACATCGCGGCCAATAAGGTCGCAGAGGACGCGGCGGAAATACTCGTGGCGCGGGTAGGACATGAAGGAGCGGGAATCGGTGACCATGCCGACGAAGCGCGACAGCAGCCCGAGATTGGAGAGGGCGTTGAGTTGCTGAGTCATGCCCTCTTTTTGGTCGAGGAACCACCAGCCAGAGCCGATCTGCACCTTGGCCGGGATGGTCCCGTCTTGGAAATTCCCGGCCATCGTGGTGAAGGCGTAACTGTCCGAGGGATTGAGGTTGTAGAGGATCGTTTTCGGAAGGGTGTTCTCGTCGTCGAGCCTATCGAGAAAGCCCGTAAGGCCGCCCATGTGGGAGCCGTCGCCGATCGAATCGAAGCCAGTGTCCGGCCCGAGCGTGCGGAGGAGGCGGGTGTTGTTATTGCGCAGTGCGCCGACGTGGAGCTGCATCGTCCAGTCGCTCTCGGCGTAGAGTTTGCCGAGAAAGAGCATGATGAATGCGGACCACGCCGCGTGCTCGGCAGAGGACGCCGCGCGGCCAAATTGGACGGCGTTAAAAATCGCGTTGGCCTCGCGTTCGGTGCAGGGCTCGGCGTGGATGCGCTCGGGCCCGTGGTCGGACAGTCGGCATCCGATGCTATGGAAGAACTCGCGCCGACTTTTGATGGCGGCGAGGAGGGATTCGACATTGCGAATCTCCGTATCGGCGATCTCGGCGAGCTTCGTCACCCATGCGTTGAACGCACCGGGCTGATGGACCGCAAGCGCTTTATCCGGCCTGAAAGTGGGCAAGATTTTCGTGCCGATCCCCGATCTCCCCAACGCGATATGGTGCGCGAGATCATCGGACGGATCATCGGTCGTGCAAATGTTAGTGACGCGAAACTTTTCGAGGATCTTGTGCGTGGAAAGCGTCGCAAGTTGCTCGTTGGCCTGGTCCCATATGCGTTGTGCGGAGTCCGCGTTGAGGAGTTCGGTGATGCCGAAATAGCGACGCAGCTCCAGATGCGTCCAATGGTAGAGCGGGTTCCGCAAGGTGTGCGGGACAGTGGCGGCCCACGCCTTGAACTTCTCCAGCGGCGTGGCATCCCCGGTGATGAGGCGCTCGGGCACACCGTTCCAGCGCATCGCCCGCCATTTGTAGTGGTCTCCCTCCAGCCAAATCTCGAAGAGATTCGCAAAGCGCCGGTCCTCCGCGAGGTCGCGCGGAGGCAAGTGGCAGTGGTAGTCGAGAATCGGCTCCTGCTCTGCAAACTCATGGTAAAGACGGCGCGCAGTGCGGGTCTGAAGCAAGAAATCGTCGTGGATGAATGCGGACATGTGCGCGATTTATCGTCAAAAAATGCTGGAGGGGTCGATAAAATAGCTACGGAGCGTCGTGAGCCCAAAGTAAATGGCACCTGCAAAGCGGGAAAGCCAGCGCCCCTTCGAGAGAGAAACTTGCAATTGCCCCTCGCGCTTTCATGTCCACCTGCGAGTCTCGCGGCCTTATGGGCGACAAATCACCGAAAGCTACGAACAAACAGGCATCACAAAAACAGGCGAAAGCCAACGTCAACAATCAGAACAAAAAGGCCGCAGCCGCCGCAAAGCAGGCTCCTGCAAAGCCGAAAAAGTAGCGCCTGGCTGAGGGCTGCGATGCGACCGAATGGTTACGCTGCCCCTTTATGTGTTCCCGGTGAAATAAGACACATTGTCGGCCTGTGTCTCCGCTTCGACTGCTACGACTTCTCATTTTGCTACTGGTGCCCCTAGGCGGGGTCCGGGCGGGCGTGGTCGTGTCGGAGATTATGTACCATCCTGCGTCGGGAGATTCGGCGGAGGAGTTTGTGGAGGTTTTCAACAGCGGCGCGCTACCGCAGGACGTCGGCGGATGGCGACTGGGCGGGGGAATCAGCTACACGTTCCCGGCTGGTGCGAGCATCCCGGCAGGTGGGCGGCTCGTCGTCGTAGCGAATGCGTCGGCTTTTTCCGCGAAGCATCCGGCGGTGACAAATTTCGTCGGCGCGTGGACGGGGCAACTCTCGAATGCTTCCGACACCATCACAATCCGAGATGCAGCGAACGTGATGGTTTGCGAGGTCACGTATGCGGACGATGGCGACTGGGGTGAACGTCGGCGCGACCTTGCGGACCACGGGCATCGCGGGTGGGCTTGGGCAAGCGATGCGGATGGCGGCGGGAAGTCGATGGAGCTGATCCAGCCTACGTTCGAGGTGGATGAGGGGCAAAACTGGGCGACAAGTGCGGTGCTGGACGGCACACCCGGCGCGGCGAACTCCGTGGCATCGGCAAACCTTCCGTGCATCATCGATAAAGTCGGACACTTTCCCCTCGTACCGAGGTCGAGCGATGTCGTCGCGGTGAATTGTCGGGTGCGCGATGATCTTGGGCTTGTCACGAGCGTGACGTTGTACTTCCGCCTCGATGGCAACGCTTCATTTTCAACAATACCAATGGCCGATGATGGGGCGCATGGCGATGCGCTTGCGGGCGACGGGATCTTCGGAAGCTACCTCCCTCCGGCCTCGGATGGGACGCGGGTGGAGTTCTATGTCTCCTCGAGCGACGACGTCCAGACTCGCGTGTGGCCAGCGCCCGCGCGGAACTACACGGGCGCGCTGGAGCAGAGCCAAAACTGCATCTACCAAGTGGATAATGAGGTCTATTCCGGCGCGATGCCGTTGTACCGCATCATCATGCGCGATGCGGATGCTCAGGAACTCGCGGCGATCAATGCGAACGCGGGCGTGCCGCCGTTCCCGTTTAATCCCGGCGAGGCTGCGGATCAGACGCACAGTCACGCGAGGTTTAACGCGACCTTTATCTCGCTGGATGGGACTGGGCAAAAGGTGCGCTACCTCGCCGGCGTGCGCAATCGCGGGAACGGCAGCCGCACGGCGACGCCGCCAAATTACAACGTCCACTTTTCCAATGACGACCGCTGGAACGACCGCACGGCGTTGGTGCTGAATTCGCAGAATACGCCGTATCAGTTGCTCGGCAGCACGCTCTTCCGCAAAGCCGGACTTCCCGGCGCGGAGTCGCGGGCTGTGCGTCTGCGCGTGAACCATGCGGACCCGACGGGTGGCTCGGCGGTCGCGCCGACGTACGGGTTTTATGCGTGCAACGAGTTCCTGGATGGAGACTTCGTGGACCACCACTTCCCGCTCAACAACGGTGGGAATATCTATCGCGGCCAGCGCATCGTGACGGGGTTCACAGCGGGCGGCACGGACCTCGACGGAGCGCATCTCAGGAAGATCGTCCCCGCGCCCGCGGAGACGCTGTCACTCCCGGAACTTTACGCGATGAACTTCCGCAAAGAGACGAACGCGATGGAAAATAATTGGAGCGACCTCATCGCGCTGACGGGCGCTCTGGCACGCGGAAGCAGCGGCACTGCGGTGAGCGACCCGACGAGCTATGAAAACGATTACGTCTCCGCCGTGGAGTCCGTCGCCGATGTGCGCCAGTGGATGCGCTGGCTGGCAGTGAATACGCTCGCTGACAATGAGGAGACAAACCTCAGCAACGGCGACGGCGACGACTACTACCTCTATTTCGGCAAGACCGACTCGCGCGCCGTTCTGCTGCACCACGACCTCGACACCGTGCTCGGGCGCAGCACGACGGCGAACTCCGCGACGCACGGGATCTTCCGCATGTGCGACGCGCCGGACGGCTCGCCGACGCCGCTGAATCCTTTCATGAAGCATCCCGCGTTTGCGCCGATGTACTACGAGGAACTCCAGCGGCTGCTCGACGGCCCGTTTCTGCCGTCCAACTTCGAGGACTTGTGCGACCAGATGCTGGCACCTGTCGTGGGCGCATCGCTGCGCACAACGGTCAAAACTTTCAACTCCTCGCGCCATGCTTATGTCAGCAGTTTGATCCCGCGAAGGCTCACGGTGTCTGCGGTGCAGGCGGTGGATGGCTCCACGCTGGCACCGGTGAACGGTTACCCGCAGACCCTCGCGAGCCAGTGCAGGC